>NZ_JBHSFP010000031.1:0-108578 GCF_042654065.1 Sphaerisporangium dianthi
TCCTTGTGGCGGGTCAGGCGCCGCGGGCCGTCAAGGGCGGCCGCTTGCAGGAAGCGGAAGCGCCCCGGCAGCTTGCTGACCTCCCGATCCCTGTCTTCGGGAACGGCGCCGGGCGCACAGTGGGTCATGCGAGCTCAGTTGCCGAATGAAGGGTTAAGCAATGTCGAACGCACTGGCCTTACCTGTCCGCTCGAACGTCTCCGTCGACCTTGAGACCCTGCCCGACACGGCCGGTCTTTCCTGCGGGCTCGAATGGCCGGCCCGGCCGCCCCTCGTGCCGTTGGGCGCGCCGAGCCCCGCCGAACCTCATATCGCCCTGGAATCCGGCGAACCCGGGATCCGCGGCCTGTTCCGGTTCCGCCCGGAGGCGGCGCTTCCCTTGAACGCCCTCTCGGAGGTGCTGCTGTGCGGCGAGAGCACGCTGACCCGAGGGGAACGCGAGCTGATCGCGGCCTATGTCTCGGCGCTCAACCAGTGCCGGTTCTGTTTCTACACACACGCGGCGTTCGCGGCCGTGCGCACACCTGATGGCATGACGCTGGTGGAACACGTATGCGCCGACCTGTCGACCGCCCCGGTGTCGGAGAAGCTCAGAGCGCTGCTGGTGATCGCCGGGGCGGTGCAGGAGAGCGGGAAGAGCGTGACCGAGCGGCACGTGGCCGACGCCAGGGCCGCGGGCGCGACCGACGTCGAGATCCATGACGCGGTGCTCATCGCGGCGGCCTTCTGCATGTACAACCGCTACGTCGACGGCCTGGCGACGGTCGCGCCCGACGACCCCGCGGTGTACGCGGCGCGGGCGAGAATGGCGAACGGCTATCTCGCCGTGTTCGCCGAGTCGCAGGCCGGGAGTTGACGGTGGCGCCGCGACCACCCGGCCGCGCCGGCACGGCCGGCGAGGACCGGGTGATCGGCGAAGACCGGGTGGCCGGCCGCCAGGACAGGACGCCGGCCGGCGACTCCCCGGCCGGGGAGTCGCTCGGACCGGCGGCCGGGAGTCCGGCTACGCGAAGAACTCGTCGATGACGTGTGTGTCGTAGGGGAAGCTCCACCGCTCGGTTATCTTCCCGCCGGCGACGTGGAACACGTGAACACCGCGCTCGTCCAGCGACCTGCCGTCGCGGTCGCCTCTGATGCGCAGCAGCGCGGCGACGTGGCCGTCGCCGGCCAGGAAGGTGTCAGGATCGTACTGCAGAGAGTTACCGGTGTGCTGGGCGAGTTTCGCCAGGTATCCGAGCACTTCTTCCTTGCCTTTGTAGTCTCCGGCCAGCGGTCCCCGGCCGGGGACGTGGAAGGAGGCGTCGTCGGCGAGCAAGCTGTCACGGATGTGGTCCAGATCGCCCTTGGCGATCGCGTCGTAAATCTCGCGGACCGGGTTGACGTCGGGGTGTTCGGACATGGACGGCCTCCTCATGATGGTGCGGATCGTTTGGGGGCGACGTGGTGACGCTACGCGAGGGTCAACCCGCAAACAAGGGAGTGATGACAGACTCACCGTCAGGCCATACCGGTATGGACAACCGAATTTCAGGGGCGCGGTCAAGCGAGTTAGGGGTGTCCGAAAAGAGCCATTGACAGCGGGGCGGTCGAATGGCGAGCATGAACGTTTGTCGGACGAAAATACGCACGTGGGGCTGCGTGGAAGGCCTCTACTGCACAACGGCGAGGAAATTGCCATGCCCCACATCACCCTTAATGGCGACGAGCCCGGGATCCGGGGCCTGTTCGGGTTCCGGCCCGAGACCGCCCGTCCGCTCAACGAGCTGGTCGAGGTGCTGCTGCGGGCCGACAGCACGCTCACCCCTGGTGAGCGCGAGCTGATCGCCGCGTACGTCTCGGCGCTCAACGAGTGCCGCTACTGCTTCTCCTCGCACGCCGCCTACGCCGCGGCCCAGCTGCCCGAGGGCATGGAACTGGTCGAGCAGGTCCGCGCCGACCTCGCGAGCGCACCCGTCTCCCCCAAGCTGAGGGCCCTGCTGGCCATCGCCGCCGCCGTCCAGCGCGGCGGGCGCGAGGTCACCGACGAGCACGTCGCCGCCGCCCGCGCCGAGGGCGCCACCGACCTGGAGATCCACGACACCGTGCTGATCGCGGCGGCCTTCTGCATGTACAACCGCTACGTCGACGGCCTGGCGACCATCGCCCCCGACGATCCGGCCTCCTACGCGGCGCGGGCCAAGCGCATCGTCGCGGACGGGTACCTCGCTCTGCTGGCCGAAGCGCAGAACCGCTCCTGAACGCCGCGCCGGACGCCGGCGCGAACGGCCCCGACCCCCGCCGTGCGGAGCGCGGAGCGCGACGGTCGCGCCCGGCGGCGCCAACCCGACGACCGCGGAGGCACCATGGCCAGCCACTCGAGCGCCTTACCCCACAGGACCGATCTGCTCACCTCGCTGAACACCGACCACCACCGGCTCGGGCTCAACGTGTTCCTGTTCATCGTGCTCGCCCACTGGGCCGAGCACGTGGCGCAGGCCATCCAGATCTACGTCCTCGGCTGGCCGGTCCCGCAGGCGCGCGGCGTGCTCGGGCTGCCGTTCCCGTGGCTGGTGACCTCCGAGTGGATGCACTACGGCTACGCGCTGCTCATGCTCGTGGGTCTGATCGTGCTGCGGCGCGGCTTCACCGGCCGGGCCCGCACCTGGTGGACGGTCGCGCTCGGCATCCAGGTGTGGCACCACCTGGAGCACCTGCTCCTGCTGCTGCAGGCGCTGACCGGGAACAACCTGCTGGGCAGGCCGGTGCCGACCAGCGTCGTCCAACTGCTGGTGCCCCGTGTGGAGCTGCACCTGTTCTACAACGCGGTGGTGTTCGCGCCCATGGTGGTGGCCATGTGGCTGCACCGCCGTCCCCGTTCCGAAGAGCGCGCGCGGATGAACTGCGACTGCGCCGCCGTCCCGGCCTGACCCCATGACGACCCAAGGACAGGACGAGCCCGTGCACCGCTACCTGATCATCGGAGCCGGCCCGGCGGGACTGCAGCTCAGCTACTACCTCGAGCGCGCCGGAGCCGACTACCTCACGCTCGAGCGTGAGGACGCCCCCGGCGGCTTCTTCAGCCGCTACCCCCGCCACCGCAGGCTCATCTCGCTCAACAAGGTGCACACCGCCGAGAAGGACCCGGAGATCCTGCTGCGCTGGGACTGGAACTCCCTGCTCAACGACTCGCCCGAGCTGATGTTCCCCCGCTACTCGCAGGAGTACTTCCCCTGCGCCGACGACCTGGTGCGCTATCTGGCCGACTTCCAGCGCGAGCACGCGCTCAACGTCCGGTATTCCACGCCGGTCGAGCGCGTCGAGAAGGCGGACGGGGTGTTCCTGGCGCACACCGCGTCGGGCGAGGTGCTGCGCGCCGAATGCCTGATCGTCGCCACCGGCTGGGGCGGCCCGCACATCCCGGACATCCCGGGCATCGAGCTGGCCATGGGCTACGAGGACGTGCCGACCTCCGGCGAGCACTTCACCGGCAAGCGCGTCCTCATCATCGGCAAGGGCAACTCGGCGTTCGAGACCGCCCAGTCCATGCTCGACCGCGCCGCGATCATCCACCTGGCCAGCCCCAGTCCGGTCACGCTGGCATGGAACACCAAGCACCCGGGCAACGTGCGCGGCCAGTACGGCGCCCTGCTCGACAGCTACTGGTTCAAGACCCTGCACGGCGTGCTGGAATGCCGCGTGGACCGCCTCTGGCAGGAGGGCGACGTCTACAAGGCCGCCATCACCTACACCCTCGCCGAGGGCGAGCAGGCGCTGCTGGAGTACGACGCGGTGATCCGCTGCACCGGGTTCACCATGGACACCGGCCTGTTCGACGAGTCCTGCCGGCCGGCCCTCACCCCCAACGGGCGCATGCCGGCCGTCCGCCCCGACTTCCAGTCGGCCAACGTCGACGGCCTGTACTTCGCGGGGACGCTCGCGCAGGCCCGCGACTTCAAGCGCGCCTCGTCGGCGTTCATCGACGGGTTCCGCTACAACCTGCGCACCCTTGCCGCCCTGCTCGCGGAACGGTACGAATCAGCCCCGCTCGACCGGCAGGTGCTGCCACCGTCGGCCGACCGGCTGACCGCCACCATGCTCGAACGGGTGAACTACAGCTCGGCGCTGTGGACCCAGTTCGAGTACCTGTGCGACGCGTACGTCGTCGACGAGGACGCCGGGGTCGTCGTGCAGTACCAGGACCTGCCGGAGGACTACGCCGTCGAGCGGTTCGCCGCCCACCCCTTGTGCTTCACCGTCACCCTGCGCTGGGGACGCGACCGCCACGAGGACGTGTTCGCCATCCAGCGGCATCCGACCCCCGACCGGGCGCACGAGAGCGCCTTCCTGCACCCGGTCATCCGCGTATGGCAGCACGGCGAGCAGGCCGGCGAACGCCATCTGCTGGAAGACCTCCTGGCCCAGTGGCGCGACCCCGTACGCCACGTCGCCCCCCTCGAGGCCTTCCTCGCCCCTTACCTGTGACCACCGGGGAACTCGCCGGCGGAGGAAGGCCGCCGGCGAGGACGGTCATGTGGGGAGAAGGCCGTCGATGAGGTGGTCGACGACGTCGGTGAGGCTGCCGCGGCGCGAGTGGGCGGCGCGCTGGCGCGCGGCGCCCGTACCGACGGCGGCGAGGCGTTCGAGCCGCCGCGTGACCAGCTCCAGGTCGCCGGTGGCCTCCAGCGCGAGGCGCAGGTGGTCGAGCAGCACCCCGGGCAGCTCGGACGCGGGCCGCAGGCGGCCGGTGACGGGGTCGACGCCGTGCCCGTCCAGCCCGTCGCGGGCCGCCCGCCAGTAGGCGACGCGCAGCCGCTCGGCGGCCAGCGGCGGCCCCGGGTCGCCGCGCTCGACTCTTTCCAGCGAGACCACGACCAGGGCCCGCACGACGGCCGCGAGCAGCGCGGACTCCCCGGCGGTGGCCGGGACGTCGGTCACCCTGACCTCCAGCGTCGGCAGCCGCGACGACGGCCGGACGTCCCAGAAGATCGTCCCGGGGTCGACCAGCGCCCCGGCCTCGGTGAGCGCGGCGATCGTCTCGTCGAACTCGCGCAGAGAGCCGAAGTAGGGCGGCGGCCCGGCCACCGGCCACTTCCCCCACGTCAGCGTCCGCCAGCTCGCGTACCCGGTGTCACGACCGGCCCAGTAGGGCGAGTTGGCCATCAGCGCGATGAGCACCGGCAGCCAGGGCCGCAGGTGGTTGCCGACCAGCACGGCCCGCTCGCGGTCGGGCAGGTGGACATGGACGTGGCCGGCGCAGATGCTCTGCTCGTCGTGCAGCGCGCGGTAGTTCGCGATGCCCACCCCGTACCTGGGGTCGTCGGTGATCGGGGGCGGCACGGCCGCGCCGAGCACCGGCGTGCCGGAGGCGACCAGCGCCAGCCCTTCGGCGCCGGCCGCGGCGGCCACCTCGGCCCGCATGCGCCGCAGCTGGCCCTCCAGTTCGGCGACGCCCGCGCACGGGGCGGTCTTGGCCTCCACCTGGAACTTGGTGATCTCGGTGCAGACCCGGTCTCCCATCGCGATGGCGGCGCGCTCGACGATGTGCGTCCCCCAGGGGCTGACCTCCCGGGTCTCCGGGTCGACGACCAGGTACTCCTCCTCCACCCCCATCAGGGGGCAGATCGCGTCGAAGGGAACAGGGTGCGGTGCGTCCACCGTGACCGTCATCGTGTTACTCCATGGGAACTCCGCCCGCCCGGCGGGCACGTGCCGACACTCGCCACGCTACCCATCCAGATCTTCTTCCCGCAGGCTCACTGGGGTGACCCGGCGCGCCGATGGGGGTCACGCGGCCATCGCGGGGAGACCGCCGCGCCGCGAGGCCGGGAGTCACCGGTCAGGACACCACGGTCGTGCCGCCGGAGGCCAGTTCGCGGACGACCTGCGCGAACCCCCGCACGAGGGGCGTGTCCGCGCCGTCCAGCCAGGCCAGGGCCACCCGCAGCGGCTCGACGTCGGTGAGCGGAACCCAGGACAGATCGGGACGGGCGTAGTAGATGGCCATGCTGGCCGGGGCGAAACAGATGGCGGCGCCCTCGGCCACCTGCTCCAGCATCTCCTCCACGTTGTCGTTGGTCGGCCCCCAGCGCGGGGCCGACCCGTCCGGCCGGGGGTTGACCGCCCACCAGTCCACCCAGTCGCGCGGCGCCCGTTCGGTCCACATGAGCGGCTCGTCGTTCACCTCGAGGACCGAGACGCCGTCCCGCCCGGCGAACCGGTGCCCGGACGGCAGCCCGACGACCCGTCCCTCGGTGTGCACGATCTCCGCGCGCAGACCGGCGAGGTCGGCCGGCAGCCAGACGAAGGCCACGTCGACCCGGCCTTCGCGCAGGGCGGCGGCCTCCTGGCCCCAGTCGAACCGCTTGGGCTCCACCCGGACGCCGGGGTTGCGGCGGGCGAACTCGGCCCTGGCACGGGTGGTGAGCCGCCCGGCGCCGCTGGCCTCGAAGCCGACGCGCAGCACGCCGGTCTCGCCGCGCCGGTGCCGCTCGGCGGCGGCCATGACCAGCCCGGCCTGGACCACGGTGCGCCGGGCCTCGGCCACGACGTCCCTTCCGGCGTCCGTCGCGCTCACCCCGCCCGCGTGCCGGTCGAACAGTCGCACGCCGAGCTCGGACTCGAGGTTGCGCAACGCGTAGGACAGCGCGGGCTGGCTCACGTACAGCGCCTCGGCGGCCCGTCCGAGGTTCCCCGCCTCGTCGATCGCGACGAGATAGCGCAGCTGCCGTAGCTCCATCCTGGGATGATAAGTCCTCTTTATCGGGTCGCCGATCTTCTGTCTTGGACGGCCCGCCACGGATCACGGCATAACGGAGACCTTGAGACCCCTGACCGTGGAGTTGGACCTATGACTGTGGACAACGGCGCCCCCGCCCGGCCGGCGGCGGGCAGGGTATGGCTGATCACCGGAGCCTCCTCGGGCTTCGGGCGGGCGATCGCCGAGGCGGCACTGGCGGCCGGCGACACCGTGGTGGCCACGGCGCGCAGGCCGGAGGCGGTCGGCGACCTGGTGGCCGCGCACCCCGGCCGGGCCGCGGCCCTTCAGCTGGACGTCACCGACCCCGCGCGGATCGCGGCCGTGGTCGCGGAGGTCATCCTCTGGTACGGCCGCGTCGACGTCCTGGTGAACAACGCCGGGCGCAGCCAGATCGGCGCGGTCGAGGAGACCACCGACCAGGAGCTGCGCGACCTGATGGAACTGCACCTGTTCGGACCGGTCGCGCTCGTGCGGGCGGTGCTGCCGCACATGCGCCGTCAGGGCTCGGGCGCCATCGTGCAGATGAGCAGCATGGGCGGTCAAATGTCGTTCGCCGGCTTCGGCGCGTACTCGGCGACCAAGTGCGCGCTGGAAGGGCTGTCGGAGGCGCTCGCCGAGGAGGTGGCGCCGTTCGGCGTCAAGGTCCTGATCGTCGAGCCGGGCGCGTTCAGGACCGCCCTGTTCGGCGACGCCCTGTACCGGTCGGACGCCATGGACGTCTACCAGGACACCGTCGGAGCCACCAGGTCGATGGCCTCGGGCGCGGACGGCAAGCAGCCCGGCGACCCGTCCAAGGCGGCCGCGGCCGTCCTCGCCGCCCTGCGGGCGGATCCGGTGCCGTTGCGGCTGCCTCTGGGCGACGACGCGGTGGACGCCCTGGTGTCCCACGCGGACGGCGTCCGCGCGGAACTGCTGGCATGGGAGAGCGTCGCCCGCGACACCGCGTTCGACTGACGGCCGGGCCGTCTCCCGCGATGCGCCGGCGGACGGGGCGTCCTCCTCTTGATCGTATGCCTATATAGGCATACGATGTGGGCATGGCACGAGCGGCGACGACGGCGGACGCGTTCAACGCGGTGGCCGAGCCCCGGCGGCGAGAGATCCTCGACGCCCTCATCGGCGGCGAGAAATCGGTCGGCGGCCTGGCCGGGCTGCTCGGGCTCTCACAACCCCTGGTGTCCAAACACCTGCGGGTGCTCAGAGAGGTCGGGCTGGTCGACGTGCGCGACGAAGGGCGGCAACGCCTGTACCGGCTCAACGGCCACCCGCTCAAATCCATCCACGACTGGGTGAAGAACTACGAACGCACCTGGTCGCAGCGCTTCGACCGGCTGGACGTCGTGCTGGAGGAACTCAAGGAAATGGAGCATCGAGATGGCGACGACGGCAAGTAGCGGCACGGCGGTGGTGACGCTCCCGGCGGCCACGCAGATCCTGATCACGCGGGAGTTCGCCGCGCCCAAGCATCTGGTCTACAAGGCGTGGACCACCCCCGAGCTCATCAAGCGCTGGTGGGGCGGCGACCGGGGGGAGGTCATCCTCGCCGAGGTCGACCTGCGCGTCGGCGGCGCGTGGCGCTACGTGCTGGCCGCGAACGGCGGGTTCGAGGTCGGGTTCCACGGCGAGTTCCGCGAGATCGTCCCCGCCGAGCGCATCGTGTCGACGGAGGTCTTCGAGGGCATGCCCGACGAGGCGGCCCTGACCACCACCGACTTCACCGAGAAGGACGGCCGCACGACGCTCACGACGCTCGTCGAGCACAAGAGCCGGGAGTCCCGCGACGCGCACGTCAACTCGGGCATGGAAGGCGGCATGCAGGAAGCCATGGACCACCTGGAGCAGGTGGCACTCTCCCTGGCCTGACCGGCCCCATCCCCCCTGTGCGCGCGTTCTCACCTGTCCGCCGGCGGCCGGGCGTCGTAGACTGCTCGCATGCATCGTTCGCCGTGCCCGAGCTGGTGGCGCTCCTCGTAGGAGCGGCCACCTCTCGCGCACGTCGGGCCGTTCGGATGGACGGCCCTTCTTCGTGTTCTCCCTGAACCACCCGACAAGGGGCCGGCCCCGAAGCGCGCCGGACCACCTTGCCCATCAGGAGAGACACCATGACGACCAGCCTCGGCGCCACCGCCACCGCCGCTTCCTCCGCCTCCGCGGAACCAGGTCCCAGCACCCCGGCTCCCGCCGACGAACTCGGCGTTCGCGCCGCCCGGATCCGCAGCGCCGAACTGGAGGAGCAGATCCGGACAGACCCCCGTCGCTTCCGGGTGTCGACCGGCGACCGGCCGACGGGCCGGCTGCACCTGGGTCACTACTTCGGCACCCTCCACAACCGCGTCCGCCTCCAGGATCTCGGCACCGAGCTGTTCGTCGTCATCGCCGACTACCAGGTGCTGACCGACCGCGACGTCGCCGACGACCTGCCCGGGCACGTGGAGGAACTCGTGCTCGACCACCTGGCCGCCGGCGTCGACCCGGCCAGGAGCACGATCTTCACCCACAGCGCGATCCCGGCGCTCAACCAGCTCCTCCTGCCGTTCCTCAGCCTGGTCTCGGTCTCGGAGCTCGGCCGCAACCCGACGGTCAAGGACGAGATCGCCCACTCGCGCCAGGCGGCGGTGAGCGGGCTGATGTTCACCTATCCCGCGCACCAGGCCGCCGACATCCTCTTCTGCAAGGCCAACCTCGTCCCGGTCGGCCAGGACCAGCTGCCCCACCTGGAGCTCACCCGGGTCATCGCCCGGCGCCTCAACCACCGCTACGGCTCGGGCGGCGTCCCCGTGCTGCCCGAACCGGAAGCCCTGCTCTCGGCCGCCCCGCTGCTCCTCGGCACCGACGGCACGAAGATGAGCAAGAGCCGCGGCAACGCCATCGCCCTGGCCGCGAGCGCCGACGAGACCGCGAGGCTGATCCGCGGCGCGAAGACCGACTCCGAGCGGCACATCTCCTACGAGCCGGCGACCAGGCCGGAGGTCTCCGGCCTGGTGCTGCTGACCGCGCTGTGCCTCGGCCGCGACCCGCGCCAGGTCGCGGACGACATCGGCGGCGCGGGAGCGGCGGCGCTGAAAGCCGCCGCCACCGAAGCCGTCAACGAGTACCTGGCGCCGCTGCGCGCGCGCCGCGCCATGTACGCCCGCGACCGCGGTCATGTCCGCCAGGTGCTGCGCGAGGGCAACGAACGGGCCTCGGCCATCGCCGAGACGACGCTGAACGAGGTGCGCGCCGCCATGAAGACGCTCTACTGATGCCGAGCGTCACGCTGTCGCGAAGGCCGGTCGAGGCGCCCGGGGGCGCCTCGACCGGCTCTGCGGTGTCGCGGTGTCAGGGTGTGGTCATGGTGAACCGCGGGACGCTCACCGCACCGCCCAGTGACTGGGTGGCGTAGTTGAAGATGGCGTACCGGTGCCCCATGAAGAACTGCCAGGCGTTGCCCATGGTGAAGGCGGGGCCGAGCGTCGTGAAGGTGGTGCCGTTGGTGCTGTAGGAGAAGCGGACCTGCCGGCCGGTGCCGGGCCGGATGTCGGCGTTGGCCCGCAGCCAGATCTTGCCGCCGGAGACCGACGCGCTCGCGGCCTCGGTGCCGGTGCCGGTGGTGTTCCAGTTGGAGTCCATGCTCAGGCCGTTGGTCATGACCACCCGCGTCTGCCCGCTGTCGCGTTTGACGCCGATCCAGGCCGAGGAGTCGCGCAGGATCGCCAGACCGGTCCTGTCACCGTCGCGCATCGCCGAGTAGTCCAGCTCGATCGTCGCGGTGGACGTCGGGCCCTGGATCCTGCGGGTGAGCGTGTTGCGCGCCGAGTACAGGTCATTGGTGACGGTGGCGGTCTGCAGCCGCAGCCCGTCGTTCACGCTGTACTTGGTGGTGTCGGGGTTGTGGTTCCACTCCCACTCCGCGCCCAGGCTGGTGCCGGCGAAGGTGTCGGTCCCGACGGGGGACTTCACCTGGCGCGGCGGGCGGGGGACGTTGGGGTAGGGGTAGGAGGCGCCCCAGGCGCCGTTGACCGTCGTGATGGTGGGCCAGCCGTCGGAGGTCCAGGTGATCGGGGCCAGCACCGGCACCCGGCCGCCGGGGTAGGCGTCCTGGAAGCCCATGTAGTACCACGCGCCGTTCTGGGTCTGCACCAGCCCGCCCTGGTGCGGCACGCCGCCGCCGGAGATCGGGCCCGGCATGTTCAGCAGCACCTGCCGCATCTCATACGGTCCGAACGGGCTGGAGGACTTCAGGATGTACTGGCCGTTGGCCGGGCGGGTGAGGAAGATGTAGTAGGACCCGTTGCGCTTGTACATACGGGACCCTTCCAGGGTGCCGACGCTGGAAGGCGTCTGGAACACCTGCTGGGAACGCACCTCCGACTTCCCGTCGGCCGACAGTTCGGCCACGCTGATGCTGGTGTTGCCGTAGGCGACGTACATCTTGTCGTTGTCGTCGACCAGCAGGCCGGCGTCGTAGTAGCACTTGTTGATCGTGGTGTGCCGGTTCCACGGCCCCTCGACCGAGCCGGCGGTGTAGATGTAGGTCTTGCTGAAGTCGACGCAGCCGCCCCAGTAGAAGGTCTTGTTGCTCTTGCGGTAGTTCAGGAACGACGCCCAGATGCCGTCGACGTAGGCCCGCCCGCCGCTCATGTCGTACTTGGAGCCGAAGTCCAGCTTGGGCACCGAGTGACCGGCGTACTCCCAGTTGACCAGGTCATAGGAGCGCAGGATCGGCGCGCCCGGCGAGTAATGCATCGTCGAGGCCGAGTAGTAATAGGCGTCGTCCACCCGGAAGATGTCGATGTCCGCCAGGTCCTGCCACAACACCGGGTTGGAGTACGTCGACGACGGCGGCCACGGCCCCGTCGGAGTCGGCGTGGGAGTCGGTGTGGGGGTCGGTGTGGGGGTCGGTGTGGGGGTCGGCGTCGGCGTGGGGGTGGGGGTCGGCGACGGGGTGGGAGTAGGCGTGGGAGTAGGCGTAGGGGTCGGCGTCGGCGTCGGCGTGGGGGTCGGCGACGGGGTGGGGGTCGGACTGGCCGTGGTGCCGTCGCAGGTGGTGCCGTTGAGGGCGAAGCTCTCCGGCACCGGGTTGGCGGTGGTCCAGGCCCCGTTGAAGCCGAAGCTGGTGGTGCCGCCCGTGGGGATCGCGCCGTTGTAGGAGGCGTTGGTCACGGTGACCTGGGCGCCCGACTGGGTGTGGGTGCCGTTCCAGAGCTGCGCGATGGTCTGCCCCGCGCCGAAGGACCAGGTGAGTCGCCAGCCGTCGATGGGGTCGCCGAGGTTGGTCACCTCGACGTTGGCGCCGAAGCCGCCCCCCCATTGGTTGGTCACCGTATAGATCACCCGGCATCCGGCGGCGGCCTGAGCCGAGACCGCGGTGATGACGCCGAGGACGCTGAGCACGGCGGCCAGCGCGGCCACGAGCCGGCGCCGATGTCGTGAAAGACGCACGAAAATCCTCCAGAGTGGAGAGCGGGGTCGGGGAGTCGCCGGGGTCCGCGCGCGCGAGCTGTCCTCATCACGGTCCCCGGGCCTTTCAGGTCGCGGCGCAGCTCACCACCGGCACGCCTTTGGCGCCGTTCCAGACGCGGGAAAAGCCGGACCGCGTGCTCGCGGCGGCGCCCAGGGCGCCGTCACGGCTCACGTTCCGGGCGGTGACCCCGGATCCACCGGCGCCGATCCCGGCGAGACCGGCCGGGGGCGGCCGAAAGATCGGCGGCCGGCTTCCGGGCCCGGTGAGGGCTGGGTCGCAGCGTGGCGTCGTCCGGGCTTTACGATCGGCCGGCGAACAAAGAGGATATGTTAACGCTAACATTAAGCACTCCGGGCCGGGCGCTCCTTTTTCAGGTGGCGGAGACGGTGGTGGTGGGCGGAGCAAATACGACGTGGCGAACTCCCGTCAAGCGACCGGCTTCCGCCCGCCCCGGCGACGCCGACGAGCGAGCGGGCGCGATCTGCGCCAACGCGGCGGCGTCGCACTTCCCGGCGGGGACATGGTGCTGAAACGTTCATCGGCCCGGCGAGCACGAAAGGAAGGAGGCAAGGCGGGGCGGAAACCACGGTGAACAGGACGGCGCCGCACCGATCTGCCTGCCATTCGGCCAGCGGAAACGTCCGGAACGCAGCCTTGACAGGTTTCCTCCGGGTTTCCAGCCGTCCCGCACGGCGCCATGAGGGCAGGGGGCGGCCGGACGTTCCCCGGCGGCCACCTCGGCCCCTTCCGCGACTCGCGAGGAGGCGCCGTCTCCCCCGCCCTGCCGCGCGGCCGCGCCATCGGCGGATCCATGTCCGCGTCCACGCCGGCGTCCACCACGAGCACCGCCGGGCTCCGCCTCGGAAACGGCGCGAAGCGCCGCCGCCCCCCATCAAGCGCGCCTTCCGCGGCGCGCTCACAGGGCCGGAAGACCCGGACTCCGGTGCCGTCCCGACGCGCCGGCGATCCTCGCGCCGGGCAATGGCGCGCCCGCCGAGCGGGAAGCACGGCGCCTCGGAAACCCGCAAGGCGGCAGGTCGGAGGGCCAATCCTGGATGCGGCCAAAACCGGATGTAATACATTAACCTCAAAAAGGAATGTCCGGTACATATCCTCTCATCGATGGATCTAAGGCATAGTTGCTCGCATAGACACCAGTACTTAATCGACGACAGACGCAACATCTCGCCTATATCATCGTCGATCGTGGCTAAAGGTGACCTTTCCGTTCCGTCGTTGGCCGACGATCTGTTCTTTGTCATGCACGACGACGTGACGGGGCGTCCCCGGGTCCACCCGCGCCTCGCGAGCCTGGGACTGGCCGGCGCCGTGATCGGTGAGCTGATGCTCGCGGAGCGGGTCTCTTTCGAGGTCGCGCCAGGCCACGACCGTCCGTACGCGATCACGCGGGACGCCACCGGCGACCCGCTCACGCAGAAGGTCCTCGACCACATCGTTGCCGAGCCTCACCATCCGGTGAGCACCTGGCTCGTCTTCTTCGCCAATACGATCTACGCCGACGTCACGGCCAGGATGATCGCCGCGAAACTGCTCAACCCGCCGTCGAGGCACCTGTTGAAAAAGCAGCCGGCGACCCCCGCGGACGTGAACTCGGCGGCGTGGCCGCTCGCCCGCCTCAACCTCGCGGTCCAGCGGCGCGAGCCGCCCGCGGTGAGGGATCGCGTCCTGTACGGGCTCTTCGCCGCCACCGGTGGCGCCCAGCGGACCCTCTGGGACCACGATCCCGCGTTCGTGGCCGCCATGCTCGCAGGGCTTCCCCTGCCGCTGCGGAGACTCATCGTTCAAACCGAGGCTGTCGTCGGCGGAGCCGTCATCAGCCGCCGGTGAGACCCCCTTCCCCCACCTCACGGAGTACGGATGTCCCTCACAGAGCAACGACCCAGCGTCGTGTCCGCCGCACTGGCCAAGGATCGGCTCGGTGTCCCATCGGTCGTGTTCTTCGTCATCTCGGCGGCGGCGCCGCTGATGGTGGTCGCGGGCTCGGTCCCGACGGCGTACGCGGTGACGGGCGTCATCGGCGTGCCGTTCGCCTTCCTGCTGCTCGGCGCCGTCTTCGCCCTCTTCGCCGTCGGGTACGTGACGATGGCCAGGCACGTGGTGAACGCGGGCGCGTTCTACGCCTACGCCGCCCAGGGGCTCGGCCGGACGCAGGGGGTCGCGACCGCCTGGGTGGCCCTGCTGGCCTACAACGCGCTGCAACTCGGCCTCTACGGCATCATCGGCTCGGCCGCCGAACCGCTGCTCCTCGACTGGTTCGGCGGCTCGCCCGCGTGGTGGGTGATCGCGCTGGTGGCGTGGGCGCTGACCGGCCTGCTCGGCCTGCTGCGGGTGGAGGTCAACGGCAAGATCCTCTCCATCCTGCTCGTCAGCGAGATCACCGTCGTGCTGGTGTTCAACGTGGGCGACCTGCTGCACGCGTCTCCGGCCGGCATCGGCTTCGAGGGGTTCACCCCCGGCTCGCTGTTCGTGCCCGGGGTGGGCGCCGCGCTGGCCACCGTCGTCGCGGGTTTCGCCGGCATCGAGTCGTCGGTGGTCTTCGCCGAGGAGTCCAAGGACCGCAACAGGACCGTCCCCATCGCCACCTACGTGGGCATCGGGGTCATCTCGGTGCTGTACGCGGTCTCCGCCTGGGCGCAGACCGTGCCGACCGGGTCGTCCGGAATCGTCAAGGCGGCGACCGAGCAGGGGCCCGTGCTCATCTTCAACCAGGCGGCCGCCCACATGGGCTCGACCGTCGCGACGATCGGATCGGTGCTGTTCGTGACGAGCAGCATCGCCTGCATGATCGCCTTCCACAACACCACGGCCCGCTACATCTTCGCCCTCGGCCGCGAGAACGTGATCCCCTCGGTGTTCGGGCGCACCTCGGCCCGCACCGCGGCTCCGATGGCCGGGTCGCTGCTGCAGACGGCGCTCGGCCTGATCGTGATCGCCGTCTACGCGATCTCCGGCCTCGACCCGGTCACGAAGCTGTTCTTCACCTTCGGCGCGTTCGGCGGCCTCGGGCTGCTGAGCCTGCTCACCATCACCTCGATCGCGGTGATCGTGTTCTTCTCCCGCAACCCCTCGGGGGAGACGATGTGGCGCACCCGCATCGCCCCGGCCCTGGCGACGCTGGCGCTCTGCGTGATCATCGGGATGACGCTGATCAACTTCGACACGGTCCTCGGCGTCGCGCCCGACTCGGTTCTCCGCTGGATCCTGCCCGGCATCTTCGTCGTCGCCATCGTCTTCGGCGTCGTGTGGGGCCGGGTGCTGAAGGCCACCCGGCCGGCGGTGTACGCCAACATCGGCCTCGGCGCCCAGGCCGTCAGCGGAGGCTCCAAGTGACGGCCGAGATCACCCGGGTGACGGACCCGGCCGCGGCCGGCGAGATCATCGCCGGCGCGTTCAGCCACGACGCCATCTCCCGCTGGCTCATCCCGCCGCCCGAGGACCCGCTGCCGATCCAGCGGCGGTTCTTCACCATGCACGCGGAGCACGCGCTCGACCACGGCGACATCTACGGGATCAACGAGGACGGACGGCTCGCCGGGGTCGCGGTCTGGTTCGCCTCCCCGTTCCCCGACATCCCCGGCCAGGAGGAGAGGGTCGCGTCCATCGCCGGGGAGCACGCCGGGCGCTACGGCATCCTCGGCGAGCAGATGGACAAGCTCCATCCGCACGAGCCGCACCACTACCTGGCGTTCATCGCCCTGGTCGGAGGCCGGACCGGCCGCGGCCTCGGCAGCCTGCTGCTGGAGGAGCACCACCGCGTGCTCGACGCCCAGGGCATACCGGCCTACCTGGAGGCCAGCAGCGAGGCGAGCCGCCGACTGTACGTCCGGCACGGCTACGTGGACATGCCCGAGCCGCTCCGGCTGCCGGACGGCCCGGTGATGTACCCGATGTGGCGGGCCCCGCTCCCCGCCACCGGCGGCCGTGCCGAGCGGAGACCGTCCGACCCTGTGAAGTGACCGGCGCGGACGAGCGGGCGGGGACCGGCGAGGTGACCCCGCCCGCTCGTCCGTTCGTCCGTGCGGGTGGCGCCCCGGTCTGGAACTTTCATCACCTTCGACCCGGGCGTGATGTGACGAGCGGGAGTAAGGGCGGACGGCGAACGAGACGCCGGGACCGAGGCTTGACGGGACCCGGCCGCGTCATATTTGCTCCGCCGCACCACCACTATTTCCACAACAGAAGAGAACGCTCTCCTGTTAGCGCCAGCAGCCTCAGCCTTTTCGGAAGACCCCGCCTCCGGTGCCCGCGAGAACGTCACAGCCGGATGTGAGCGCTAACAGCCTCTTCGAGGACGCAGCTCCGGGAGTACTCATGAAGATCGCTAGAGTTCGGCTCTGGCTCGCCACCGGGATGGCCGCCGCGCTCGGCGTGGCCGGCGCGCTGACCGCGCCCGCTGTCCAGGCGGCGGCCGGATGCCGCGTGGACTACACGGTGAGCAGTCAGTGGCAGGGCGGCTTCGGCGCGAACGTGAACATCACCAATCTCGGCGACCCGATCAACGGCTGGCGGCTGACCTGGTCGTTCTCCGCAGGTCAGACCATCACCCAACTGTGGAACGGCTCGGTGGCGCAGTCGGGCGCCCAGGTCACGGTGACCAACGCCTCCTACAACGGGACGATCGGCACCGGGGCGAGCACGGCGTTCGGCTTCAACGGCGCCTGGAACGGCAGCAACCCGGCGCCGGCGGCGTTCGCCCTCAACGGCACGACGTGCACCGGCGGCGTGACCACGTCGCCCAGCCCGTCCACGACTCCCACGCCCAACCCCACCCCGACCCCCACCCCGACGCCCACCCCGTCGCCGTCGCCGACGCCCACGCCCACACCGGGCGCGAACCTGCCGTGTGACATCTACGCCGCGGGCGGCACGCCGTGCGTGGCCGCGCACAGCACGGTGCGCGCGCTCTACCGCTCCTACACCGGCAACCTGTACCAGGTCAGGCGCTCGTCGGACAACACGACCAGGAACATCGGCGTGCTGACCACGGGCGGCCCCGCCAACGCGGCGGCCCAGGACTCCTTCTGCTCCGGCACCTCCTGCGTCATCACGATCCTCTACGACCAGTCCGGACGCGGGAACAACCTCGGCTACCAGGGTTCCGGCGGCGTCGGCGGCGCCGTCTCGCCCGCCAGCGCGACCAGGGAGTCGCTGACGATCGGGAGCAGCAAGGCCTACTCGCTCTTCATCCCCGGGTCGAGCAGCTACTGGAGGGACGGCCACCTGACGGGCATTCCGACCGGTAGCGCGCCCGAGGGCATGTACATGGTGACCAGCGGCACGCACGTCAACAGCGGCTGCTGCTTCGACTACGGCAACAGCGAGACGACCCGGCGAGCCGACGGCGCCGGCGCCATGGACGCGATCTACTTCGGCACGAGCTGCTGG
Organism: Sphaerisporangium dianthi; assembly: GCF_042654065.1. NCBI lineage: Bacteria > Bacillati > Actinomycetota > Actinomycetes > Streptosporangiales > Streptosporangiaceae > Sphaerisporangium > Sphaerisporangium dianthi. Next base: position 17,586 of record NZ_JBHSFP010000031.1, read on the forward strand.
TTCGGCGGATGCTCCGGATCGGGTCCCTGGGTCCAGGCCGACCTCGAATATGGCCTCTACCCCGGAGGCAGCCAGTCCTGGAACCCGAACCAGAGGGCGTTCACCAGCAAGTTCGTCACGGCGACGCTGAAGAACAACGGGACGTCGCGATTCGCGATCAAGGGCGGCAACGCGCAGTCCGGCAACCTGACCACTCTGTGGGACGGCTCGCTTCCCCCCGGATACAGCCCCATGAAGAAGCAGGGCGCGATCATCCTCGGCAGCGGCGGCGACTGCTGCATCGACAACAGGAACCAGAGCGTCGGGACGTTCTACGAAGGAGCCATGGTCGCGGGCTACCCGTCCGACGCCACCGAGAACGCCTTGCACGCCAACATCGTCGCCGCCGGCTACAAGTAGACATCCGTCCTCGTCACCTACCAGGCGACATAGCTTCCCCACGGCTGCCCCGAATTTTCGGTACATGTACGGATGCCACTACGTATGTACTGCGGCTACCTGTGGCCCTACCGTCACGCACAAGTCGGTTCGCCCCCACGAAGTCAGGAGCGTCGTTCCATGTCGTAGCCGCACTGACGGTATAACGTCACTCCCGGCCCTGGGAGTCATGCCGGTGCCGCACGAGTCTTGGCCGCATCGGCGGGCGACCGGCGTATCCGGCGTGTGAGCACTCATTTCTCCACCCCCAGTCCCACATCATCGCGCCGTCCCGCTCTTCGGTGACGGCGCGGTGAACGCTGCCCGCGAACACGGCGAAAGCGCGGCGGTGGGATGCCGAGAAAGGAAAGCACATGAGACGCACGGCTGTCCTCACGGCGACCGTCGCCCTGGCCCTGACGGGCCTGCTCGCCTCCGCGACCCCCGCGAGCGCCCAGGCGCCACCGGAGAGCACCGGGCATCAGGCGCCCGTCAGCGCGCCCCGGGGCGCCCCCATCACCGCACTGGCGGCCCCCGATGTCAGCCTGCAGAACGTCAAGGCCCACCTGAGCCAGTTGCAGAGCATCGCCGACTCCAACGGCGGCACCCGCAGGTCGAGCGGAGCCGGCTACACCGCGTCGGTCGCCTACGTCGAGCAGAGACTGCAGGCCGCCGGCTACACCACGCGGCGCGTGACCTGCTCGCCGGGGTGCAGCAGCGGCGCCGGGCCCAGCCTGGTCGCCGACTGGCCGGGCGGGGACGAGAACCAGGTCATCATGTCCGGCGCCCACCTGGACAGCGTCTCGGCCGGACCCGGCATCAACGACAACGGCTCGGGGTCGTCGATGCTGCTGGAGGTCGCCCTGACCCTGGCCGCGCAGCATCCGACGATGGCCAAGCACGCGCGATTCGGCTGGTGGAGCGACGAGGAGCAGGGCCTTCTCGGCTCGCGCGCCTACGTCAGCTCGCTCGGCTCGTCCGACCGCTCCAAGATCAAGCAGTACCTCAACTTCGACATGGTCGGCTCGACCAACGGCGGCTACTTCATCAACAACATCACCACCACGGCCGCTGCCGACCTGCGCGCGTTCTACACCAACCTCGGCCTGCAGCCGGAGGAGAACACCGAGGGCGCCAACCGCTCCGACGACGCCTCCTTCCGTAATGCGGGCATCGCCACCTCCGGTGTCGCGGCGGGCGCCAGCGCCACCAAGACCTCCTCGCAGGCCGCCAAGTGGGGCGGCACGGCGGGACGGGCGTACGACTCCTGCTACCACCGGTCGTGCGACACCACGGCCAACATCAACGACACCATCCTGGACCGGGCGGGCGACGCCCTGGCGTACGCCCTCTGGACCCAGGCCGTGGGCACCCCCACGGGCCAGGACTTCTCCATCGGCGCCAGCCCCGCGTCCGGCTCCGTGCAGGCGGGCCAGGCGGTCACGACCACGATCAGCACCGCGACGACGTCGGGCGCCGCGCAGACGGTGAACCTCACGGCGTCCGGGCTGCCGAGCGGCGCCACGGCGAGCTTCGCCCCGGCGTCGGTGACCTCGGGCGGCTCCTCGACGCTCACGCTCTCGACCTCGGCGTCGACGCCGGGCGGCACCTACGCCGTCACCGTCACGGGCACCGGCGAGACCACGGCCCACACCACGACATGGACGCTCACGGTCAGCGGCACCGGCGGGAGCCGGACGTTCACCAACGACGCCAACTTCACGATCAACGACTTCGCGGCGATCAACAGCTCGGTCACCTCGACCGCGAGCGGCAGCGCCGTGTCGCCGGTCCGGGTCAGCGTGACGATCTCGCACACCTGCGCGGAGGACCTGCAGATCCGGCTGCGCGGCCCGAGCGGGACGTACTACACCATCGACAGCAGCGGCGGCTCGTCCTGCACCTCCTACGGAACCCGCACCTACTCGGTCGCGGTCAGCCAGGCGGCCTCGGGAACCTGGACGCTGCAGGTGACCGACAACTACCGGCTCGACACCGGCTTCCTCGACAGCTGGAGCGTCACCGTCTGAGCCGGGCCGCGCACGTCCGGACCTGAGCGGCACGGCGAAGGGTCCGCACCCCGACGGCACGACACCCCCGCCGGAAGGTCTCCGGCGGGGGTGTCCCATGTGCGGCGTCGCCGTCGGCGCTCCCCCGCTCAGCCGCCGGCGGGCCGGGGGCCGGTGCCGAAGGCCCGCAGGAACGTGTCCACGCCCGCGATGACGACCTGCTCCACCTCGTCGGGGTGCAGCGGGCGGGTGGTGCTGAGTGCCGGCAGCTCCTCGTAGACCAGGGCGATGAACTGGTTGGCGGCGCGGACCGGGTCTTCGATGCGCAGGTGGCCGGCGTTGGCGAGGCGGGCCAGCCGGCCGGCGAGTGCCTCGATGAACTGGTCGGGCCCGTTGGCGCCTGACCGTGGTCGCGGGCGCGGCGGGCCCGCGGCGCATGGCCCGGGTCATGGGCCTGATCTCCGTCCCGATCACGCTGGGCCCGGTCGTCGGGCCCATCATCGGCGGCCTGATCCTCCAGAACCTCTCCTGGCAGTGGATGTTCCTGGTCAACATCCCCTTCGCGATCGCCGCGATCATCCTGGCGCTCGTCGTGCTCCCCGCCGACCCGCGGGGAAGCGGTCGACCGGCGCCCCTCGACTGGCTGGGCGTCTTTCTACTGTGCCCCGGATTCGCGGCCATCGTCTACGCCCTGTCACGGGCCGGTGGAGACGGCTTCGGCAGCGGCGGAGTGATCGCCGGGCTCGCCGTCGGCCTGCTGCTGTTCGCCTGCTACATCGCCCACGCCCTGCGCACCGCCGGGACTCCGCTGCTCGATGTGCGCCTGTTCCGCGCCAAGGGCTTCACCGCCAGTATGACCACGATGTTCCTGATCGGCGGCGGCCTGCGCGCCCACCGCCGGCTCGTTCGGCGACGCCTTCTGGTGGCCGTTCGCCGCGGCGATCGTGGTGTTCGCCGCCGGGCCGGCAGGCCGCAGCCGCCTGCGGCCGCCCCGGTCGCGGCGCCGTCCGAGCCGGTCGCCGGCGATTATCAGTGAGCCGCTTCGTATTGCTGCACGACGTGTGAGGCGATCCGGCCGCGTTCGCTCACGTTCAGGCCTTGTCCCTTGGCCCAGGCCCTGATTTCCGCGCTCTTGTCGCGGGCTGAGGGTTGGCTACCGCCGCGCTTGCGTCCCCGGGCGGGGGCGCTCTCGCCTCGGCGAGCGCTGGAAACAAAGGGGGTCAGCACCTCGCGGAGCTTCTTGACGTTTTCGCCGCTCAGGTCGATTTCGTAGCTGGTGCCGTCAATTGCGAAGGCGACGGTCTCCTCCGCCGTACTACCGTCGAGGTCGTCGATGAGGAGCTTCTGGATCTGCGTGGCCATCTCATATTCCTTCGTACGAGTGCGTTCAAGGGTCAAAATATACGTCTTGCTCATGTTTGGCAATTCCGTCGCGTTAAACCTCTCTCTGATACCGGGAATGCGTACGTTCCATTCGGCCGGAAGCTTCGGCGTTGCCGGTTGTGAGAGCGTGCCGCCCCTGCTCGCGTACACGATGGCGGGATATGACGGCGCGCCGTTAAGACGTTCGGCGCCCGTCCCGTCCCTCCGCCGGCACGGCATTCGCCGGCCCGGTGCGCTCGCGCCGGTGCCGCACGGAGCCCTCGGATCATGCATGCATAACCTCGCGGCTTCGCGCGATGCGCCGGTTAGGCCGATGTCCCCACCGGCCGCCTGGCGGTCGCAGGTGATGATACAGCGAGCAGAGCGCATAGGGTCGGCAACCGGTAAGGTTGCTTTCCTCTTTTGGGTGTCCGGTCGCGTTGAACCGCGCCCGCCATCGACGGAGACTCCGATGTTCGCCGGTTTACGTGACGCCCTTTGGCCGGCGTGCGCGCCCGGAACAGCCGAGGAGTCAGGGTCTTCCGGGTTGCGGGGCACGTTGTGACGGTGCGGTGGCGCAGCGGATATTCCCGCCCGCGCCCGCGTTCGCATTCGAGCGGGCCGACTTCGCCGAGGGTCGAGTGGCGGCGGCCCGCGGAGCCCTACGCCCCCTGAGCGGTCCGCCAGGGTTGGCCGCGGCTCTGCTGGGTAGCCGCACCGCGCATGACGGAGTATGGAATCCACGCCTCCCACGAGCAGATCCCGCCCGCCGACCTTCTCACCGCGATGGTCGCCGCCGAAAACGCCGGCTTCCAGGCCGCCATGTGTTCCGACCACTTCTCCCCGTGGAGCGAGCGGCAGGGGCAGTCCGCCTTCGCCTGGTCCTGGCTCGGCGCCGCCCTGCAGGCCACCGGGCTCACCTTCGGCGTCGTGAACGCGCCCGGCCAGCGCTACCACCCGGCGATCATCGCCCAGGCGATCGGAACCCTCGGCGCGATGTTCCCGGGCCGCTTCTGGGCCGCGCTGGGCAGCGGCGAGTACAGCAACGAGCACATCACCGGCGGGCCATGGCCGCGCAAGGAGGTCCGCGACGCCCGCCTGCGCGAGTGCGTGGACGTCATCCGCGACCTGCTCGACGGCGAGGAGGTCACCCGTGACGGCCTGGTGACCGTGGACCGCGCCCGGCTGTGGACCCGCCCGGAGACGCCGCCGCCGCTGATCGGCGCGGCGGTGAGCACCGGCACGGCGGCCCGGTGCGCGGAGTGGGCGGACGGTCTGGTCACGGTCAACGGCCCCGAGGACCACCTGCGCGAGATGATCGCGGCGTACCGCGACGCGGGAGGACGCGGACCGCTCTGCCTGCAGGTGCACCTGAGCTGGGCGCCGACGGAGGCCGAGGCGGAGGCGATCGCCCACGACCAGTGGCGCAGCAACGTCTTCCGCCCGCCGATCTGCTGGGACCTTGAGATGGTGGAGCACTTCGACGTGGTCTCCGAGCACGTGACCGTGGAGCAGGTGCGCGGTGTGGTCAACATCTCCTCGGACCTCGACCGGCACACCGACTGGCTGCGCGGCTACGCGGCTCTGGGCTTCGACCGCATCTACCTGCACCACGTGGGCCAGGACCTGCTGCCGTTCATCGAGACCTTCGGCGCCAAGGTCCTGCCCGCGCTGCGCTAGGGCCGGGGGGCCGGTGCCGGCCCCGGCGTCACCGTGACGGCCCCCGGCCCGCGAGCCAGATGCGAGCGACTCGCAATAGCGATCACCCCGCAGGTGTGTCAGACTTCGTTCCGAGTGATGTCGTCGCACCTGCCCGGCGGCACGTCGTCGTCGCTTGGGAGGCACTCATGCGTTCGCCCGCCGAGGACGCCGCGCAGAGTCGCGGCCCGGGTGACCCCACCGCCGGGCCCGACGGCCCGTCGCGGGCGCACCCTCACCGGTCCCGCGGTCATCGCGGAAGCCCTACCCCATGAGCGCGACGCCCGGCTACCGGCCTTCCTCGCCCGGCCGTCCGTCCGGACGGCCGGGCGTGGCACGCACTCGTGTCCGTCTGGTCGGCGCGTCGCAGGCCACGGCCTACCGGGCGGTGCTGGCGGACGTGGGGGGCCGGGTCTTCACCGAACCACCGTGGCACGAACCGTACGGCTTCGCCCGTACCGTGGCGGTCCGCATGCTCATCGACCGCCACCAGCCCGGTTTCGTACTCGCCCTCGCCCTTGAGAGCGAGGGCGAGGGCGAGGGCGGACAGGTGTGCGGGTTCGCCTACGGGCATCTCGCCTCCCGCCTCGCGGCCTGGGCGGGGCAACCGGGCACGGACGACTTCACCCTCAAAGAGATGGCCGTCCTGCCCGAGATGCGCGGACGGGGAACCGGCGCCGCCCTGCACGACGCCCTCCTGACGGCCGCGCGCGGCGGCCCGCGATGGCTGGCCACGCACCCCGCGGCGACGGCCGCCCTCGACCTCTACCGGAAGCGCGGGTGGCGCACGGTAGCCTACCGGCCCGAACGCGCCATGACCCCTCTCATCATGCGAAAGGCGCACGGGTGAACGGTCCACAGGTCACGGTGGAAGTGATCCTCCTCAGGTTCGACGACCGGGGATGGGCCTATCGGCGGTCGACGGCACCGCTCGACGGCACGACCGTCCCGTGCGACCTGGCGAGAACCCTGGCGGGCCGCCCCGCCCTGCTGCACTCCACCAGCTGGCGCCACACCCCCGGGCATGGGCTGATCCTCACCTACGCCGCCTACCCCGACTCCGCGCCCGCCGCGCCCGCCACCCCGCTGGACGAGCTCACCATCGCCTTCGGCGACCGGCCGGACGCGCCCAGCCCCGCCGAGGTGACCACCGACCACGTCGCCGCCCACGCCATCAGGCACCTCGCCCACCTGGCCGGCGGCGACCCGGTGGCCGGCGTCGCGATCGCGAGTGACGAGCCCCTGGCCGCCATGCTCGGCCAGGTGCCGGCGGAGCTCGCCGGCAAGATCTGACACCCGGCGGACCATGGCGGGCGTCCGGTTATCATCGCCCGCGTGGAATCCGTCGACACGTTGCTCGCCGCGCACCGCGCCTACCTCCTGGGCTGGGACATCGGCGCGACCGGGAGCCCTGACCTGGTGACCTACCGCAGCGAGGTGCCGCACGTCTCCCTCAACGGCGTGCTGCGCGTGCGCGGGCGCGCCCCGCGGGATGCGCTCGCCGAGGCCCGCCACCGCCTCGCCGGCCTGCCCCGCATCTGGTGGGCCGGCCCCGACAGTGACGCCGGCACCGCCGAGGCGCTGCTGTCTCTCGGCGCCGTCCAGGTCGCCCGCATGCCGATCATGACCATGGCGATCGACCGGGCGGCCTCCCCGCCCCCGCCCGCCGGGCTGCGCGTCACCGAGACCACCGACCTGGCCGAATTCGTTCCTGCCTACGCCCGGGTGTCCGGAATCGTGCCGGACGGCTTGGCCGCCGCGATCGACCGGGAGAAGGCGTTCTCCGGAGACGGCACGGTGATCAGGCTGGCCGGCCGCCTCGACGACGGCCGCATCGCGGGCACGGCCGTCGCCTGGCTGAGCCACGGCGTGCTCACGCTGTACTTCGTCGGCACCCAGCCCGAGCATCGCCGGCGTGGCATCGGCACGGCCATGACCAGGGCCGCGCTCGACCTGGCCCGCGAAACAGGCGTGCGCACGGCCGCCCTCACCTCGAGCCCCGCCGGCGAATCGATCTACCAGCGCATCGGCTTCCGCACCGTGGGCGCGTTCCAGCTGATGTCGTTCTAGCCCAGAGCCCTGCCGGGCCGCCTCCACGGCATGGGGCCCGCCACCACGTGGTGCGGGAAGCCCACCCCCAGCACGGCGGCGGCGACGGCCGCGGCGAGCACCACGACGGAGGCCAGGATCAGCGCCTGGTGGTAGCCGTGGCGGAGCAGCGGGGCGACCACCAGCGGGCCGAGGATCTGGCCGGCGGAGTATCCGGTGGTGAGCAGGGCGACCGAACGGGGAAACCGCAGGTGGGCGCCCGCGGCCAGCGCCAGGGTGCTGACACCGATGAAGGTCGCGCCGAACAGGACCGCGGAGACCAGGGCGGAGGTCACTCCCCCGGCGAGGGCGGGCAGGGCGATGCCGGCGGCCTGGATGACGAGGGCGGCGAGCAGGAGGCCGGGGCGGGACCAGCGGCGTCCCAGCCAGGCCCACAGCGCCGACGACGGCACGGCCGCCAGACCCACCAGCACCCATGCGCCGCTGCCGGCCCAGCCAGGGGCGCTCTGCCCGATCGCGGCCACGAGGAAGGTGCCGGCGACGATGTAGCCGACGCCCTCAAGCGTGTAGCTGACGAACAGGGCGCCGAACCAGCGGTGCGTGCGCGTCCCGGGCCGAGTGGCCGCCTCGGACGGGCCGGGTGCGGGGGTCTCCTCGGGGCGCAGCGTCCACGAGACGACGCCGAGGAGGGCGCAGAGCGCGGCCGCGACCCACCAGGCGGCCTGCCAGCCGGCGATGCCGCGCAGGACGAGGATCAGCGCCCCGGACAGGGCGATGCCGGCGCCGACGCCGCCGAAGGCCCAGCCGGGCAGGTGGGCCGGGTGCTCCCGCAGATGGCCGAGCAGGGAGTTGACCGCGATGACGAAGATCAGGGCGCTGGCGACTCCGGCCAGCAGTCGCAGCCCGGCCCACGCGGTGGTCGCGTGCGTGGCGGGCATGGCGGCCAGAGTGGCGGTCAGCACGACCAGGGAAGCGCGCAGGACGGCGGGTGAGCGGACCAGCGCCGGGGTGAGGATGCCCACGAGCGCGCCGAGGAGGTAGCCGACGTAGTTGGCGGTCGCCAGGCTCGCGCCGGCGCTCGCGGACAGCCCGGCCTGAGCGTGCATCAGCGGGAGGATCGGGGTGTAGACGAATCGGCCGACTCCCATGCCCGCGGCGAGCGCCGCGGCGACCTGGACGACGTGGCCCCAGGGCGAGTGGAGCGGCCTGCCCGTCCGGGCGGGAGAGGCGTGCCGTGCCCGTGCGCTCATGCCGGAGCCGACGTGGCGTCGTCCTTGCCCGGGTCGTTGGGGTGGGACTCCAGGGCGGTGACGGCGAGGGTCATCCAGGGGCGCAGCGGCAGCGTGCCGAGCACCTTCTCGCGCAGTTCGTCCTCGTCGGCGGCCCGCCAGACGCCGATGCCGCGCTGCTCACCGATCGGGCGCCACAGCCGGGTCAGGTTGCCGGCGGCGGCCAGTTCCCGGGCGCGCACCGCCTCGGCGGCACGCAGCCGGTCGACCTCGTCCTGCCCGGCGCCCTGCGGGACGGTGATGGTGATCTCGACCAGGAACTCTCGCAACGGCCTTGCTCCTTTCGGCGGGATGCCCGGCGGGGGCGTTTCCATGTCCTCCATCGTGTGCCCGCCACCGGAGTCGACGCCACGACCGGTTTCCTCCCTTCTGCGAGGCTTGTCCTCCTACCGCAGGTAGCATGGCGGATGTGGAGCTGCGCCAACTGCGGTACTTCGTCGCGGTCGCAGAGGAACTGAACTTCGGCCGGGCCGCCGCGCGCCTCCTCATCGCGGGCCCCTCCCTGTCTCAGCAGATCAAGGCGCTCGAACGCGACCTTGGTGTGCGGCTGTTCGACCGCGACCGCCGCTCGGTGACCCTCACCCCGGCCGGCGCGGCCCTGCTCCCCGACATCCGCGCCCTGCTGGGCGGGGCCGAGGACCTCCGGCGCCGCGCCGGCCGGCTGTCCGGATCGGAGCCGGTCCGGCTCGGCTACGTCAACTGGCTTCCCGCGGACCTGGCCGCCCGCGTCTCCGCGGTGGCCCGGCTCAACCTCGACGCCTGGATCGCGCCCTCCCACACCCAGGCCGCCCGGGTCGCCGAGGGCGGTCTGGACCTCGCGGTGTGCTGGGTACGGACCGAGGACCTGGAGCGGCGCGGCCTGCGCGCCCGGCTCATCGGCGCCGACCGGCTGTACGCCGTCGCCGCCGGCGACGACACCGGTGACGTGCCCGCCAAGGACACCGCGGTCCTCCTGGAGGAGGACACCACCTCCTGGTCGTCCTGGAACGCCTACGCCGAAGAACTGGTCCGTGACACCGGAGCCCGAGGGGTGCGCGTCTCCGACGGCGGCATCACCGGCCCCGCCTTCTTCGACCATGTCCGCCGCGGCGGGCGCCCGATCGTCAACTCGCCCAAGGGCCAGACCGCCCCGCTCCCGCCCGACCTGGTCAAACGCCGCGTCGTCGCGCCCGAGATCTACTGGACCTGGTCCCTGGTCTGGCGCCGGGACGAGGCGCGCGCCGCGGTCCTCGCCGCCGTCGAGACCCTGTGCGACGGCGTCGGGGACCTCGGCGTCCACGCTCCGGACGCCTGGCTGCCCAGCGGCGACCCGCACCGCGGGTAGACGCCCCGTCCGAGACGTCCTCGCCCTTTCGGGCCGGCGCCTCAGACGAGGTTGGGAAGCCTCCATCGGAGCCGGGTGGACGCGGGGACGTGGAGTGACTCGACGGCGTCGACGAGTGGCACCAGCGCCGGGTTCGCCGCGGCCTCGCCGAGGGCCTCGCGCAGGGCCGCGTCGTTGGTGGGCCTGGCCTCCTCGACCAGCCGGAGGCCGGCCGGGGTGACGTTGGTGTAGATGCCGCGGCGGTCCGTCGGGCAGAGGTAGCGCTCGAGCAGGCCCCGGTCCTCAAGCCGGGTGACCAGGCGCGTGGTGGCGCTCTGGCTCAGGACGACGGCGTCCGCGACCTGCTTCATCTGCAGGTGACCGCCCTCGCCGTCGTGCTGGCGGCTGAGCACGTCGAGCAGGGAGTACTCGCGCACGCTGAGATCGTGCCGGCTCTGCAGGGCGCGCTCGATGTGCGCCTCGATTCTGTCGTGCAGCCAGGAGAGGGCGCACCAGCCCTGGGCCAGGCCGATGAGCGCGGGGTCCGTCGCAGTCATGGGCTTTCCTCCGTCCGCGGGCCGCTCCCCCAAGGATAGACCAGCACCGCGAAAGCCGGTTTCCGCACATAGACGGCGTCGACCTTCAAGCTGCGAGCACCAGCATCACGCGTATGCAACGAGAGTCGGCAGGTCGTCCGTCAGCGCGGGCATGGCAGATGCTTCCTCGTGCGTCCGGAAGGCCGGCCTGCAGAGATCACGGCCGGGTGAGGCGTCCCCAGCTAGGGCGTGTCTCCTGGATCACGACCTAGATGTCCTGTGGATCCTGATATGCATCCAAGGAACGTCGCCGTCGTCGCGGTTCATTCGGGGTGCAGGGCGGTCCTTGCTTCACCGGTGGCGGGGTCGAACGGCACGGACAGGTGCTGATGGATCATCACCCATGTGCCCTTCGTCCGCCGGAACACCCGCGTTCCGCGTGACCAACCGTCGAACGCCTGGGCGTCGGCGTGCTCGACCCGAACGTGGTTGAGCCCCCATGCGACTGCGAGGCCGTCCCGTGCGATGACCTTCAGCTCCGGAACCTCCCAGGTCACCATGGCATCGGCGGAGGCGTCCAAGCTACGTTCACAGACGTCCCGTACGGCCTGGACGCCGAGGTGCTGAAGGGGTTCTTCGTGCTCGTAGGAGACGACGTCATCGGCGATGGCGGCCATCATGCCGTCCAGGTTCTTGGCGGCGGTGTCGTCGGACCAGCGCTGGTGCAGCCGGCGTATCTCCTGCTCGGCGGCGTCGTCGCGCGCGAGGTCGGCGACAGGGAACGAGTGGTGTTCGTGAGCGACAACCCACTGGCCGTGTTCCTTGCGCAGGCCAAGGGTCAACCGTAGGCGCAGGTCGGGGTTGTCGGCGAACTGCTCAGGCATGCCGCACCGCAGCAGGGCGTGCGCGAACGCGACATCGTCACCGACGGTGATGTCCAGCGACCCGATCTCGAACGAGGCGCCTTGTGCCTGCCATTCGAAGAAGGGCGGCCAGGTCTCGCGGTAGGCGTCCAAGCCGCGTACGCCCTCATACGGCGGCGGCACATCGAACATGACGATGTCGCCGGCGTGGTCGGCCACGACCTTGTCGACGTCACCGGCATGGACCGCCTCGGCCCAGCGCTCGATCAGGGTGCGGATCTGTTCTTCGTCAGTGGCCATGGCTCAACCGCGTCCTTCCGGGTCAACGGGTTCGTCACGACTACAACCCGCCCGGATCGCCGAAATCATCGCACGCCGCGAGATCGGTTTCCCTCAGCTCCGCCGGCAGGTCGAACATCGAGAAATCGGTGTCCAAGAAGGAGACCACCTCGGCGATCCGCCCCCCGCGCAGAACGAGCAGATCCAGACCTGCGGCGACGTAAACGCCCCGGTCCTCGTCCCACAGGTACGTGCCGAACGCCAGCTGCGCGTTCGCCCGCGCGGGCAAGAAGCGCCAGCGTCGCGTCGCCGCGGTTCGAGCCAGGAAGCCGCGGATGCCGTCATGGCCCTCATACCAGGCCGTCAGCGGCGGCATCGAGTACTTCGCGTCCTCGGTCAGCATCGCCACAATGGCGTTGACGTCCCCGGCCTCCCAGGCGGCCACATACCGCCGGGCCACATCCCTCCGCGCCGCCTCACTCAGCGAGCTCAACACCTGCTGTTGGGTCGTCTCCGGCAGCAGACCGGCGACGGCCTTCCGGGCCCGTTGAAGCGCACTGTTGACCGCCGCCACCGTGGTTTCCAACAGCTCGGCGACCTCCCCAGAGCCGTACCCGAGAACCTCACGCAGCAGCAAGACCGCCCGCTGCGACGCCGACAGATGCTGCAGCGCCGCGACGAAGGCCAGCTCCACGCTTTCTCGCGCCACCACACGAGCCTCCGGGCCCAGATCCGCCGTCCAGCTCATCAGCCTGTCCGGGTACGGTTCCAGCCACGCGGCCTCGGCCGGCGATGTGCCGTGGAGGCTCAGATCGGTGGGGAGCTCTCGCCGCCCCCGCCGCTCGATAAGCGTCAACGACCTGTTCGTCGCGATCTTGTACAGCCACGGTCGGATCGATCCGCGGTCCTCGAACCGCCCCAGGCCGCGCCACGCCCGATCAAAGGTGTCCTGCACCACGTCGTCCGCATCATGCGCCGACCCCAGCATCCGGTAGCAGTGCGCCCGCAGCTCCTCCCGCAACGGCCCCACCAGACGTCCGAACGCCTCTCCATCACCCTCCCGCGCCGCGGCCAGCAGGTCGCCCGCGGTGGCCTCGTCCACCCAGCCCGACTCAGTACGCATCCACACCCCTGACTGCTGAAACTCATGCCGGCGACTGCTACTCCGATGTCTGAGGAGTCCTGTTCCTCCCCTGGAACCCCCGCCTTTCATCCGGTGAGGCGGTCACGGCCGCGCCCCGGAGGAGCGGGTCCGAAGGTCCGGGCCGGCGACATGCGGGCGGGAGACTCAACGGTATCCGGGCGACGAAGCGGGCGCCCCGTGGCGCGTCCTCGACGGTCAGCGTCCCGTGGTGGGCGGCCACGATCGTCCTGCAGATCGCCAGCCCCAGTCCGGTGCCGCCCGGATCCCTGCTCCGGGCGTCCGCCAGTCGCACGAAGGGGTCGAAGACCTGTTCGCGATCCTGCGGGCGGATGCCCTCCCCGTCGTCGGTCACGACGAGGACCGCCTGGTCGCCATCCCGCCCGACGCTCACCTCGACGTGTGACGCCGCGTGCCGCCTCGCGTTGTCCAGCAGGTTGGTCAGAAGCTGGACCATCTGCAGGCGGTTGCCCTCGACGGTGGTCCCGCCCTCGGCACAGAGGCGTACCGGTACCCCGGATCGGGTTCCGGCGATCTCCTGACGCACCAGCGGGCCGAGATCAAGCCGCTCCGGACCCACCGACGCGTCGGTCCGGATCCGCGCGAACACGAGCATGTCCTCGATCAGGGCCCGGAGCCGTTCCGTGGCGCACACGGCCACGCTCAAGGTCTCGCGCGGGTCGATCTGGCCGGGGTAGAGCAGCGCCTCCTCCATCTGCGCGCGCATGCCGGCGACGGGCGTCTTGAGCTCGTGGGAGACGAGATAGGCGAAGCGCCGCTGCTGTTCCACGGCCTCCTCCAGGCGGGCCAGGGTCTGGTTGGCGGTGCGCGCGAGTCGCCCGATCTCGTCGTCGCAGGACGGTTCGGGCACCCGCATGCTCAGGTCGCTGACGGTGATCTCCGACATCCGCGCCCGGATGGCCGCCACGGGGCGCAGCGCCCGGCCGGCCATGATCCAGGTCACCCAGGCCGCGAAGGCGGTGGCCAGAAGGACCGCCACCGCGATGAGGAGTTCCGTCCAGCCGATGGACAGCGTGCGCGGGCGGATCGTCCCGGCGTAGACGATATGCGACTCCCCCGCCCAGATCAGGCGGGCGTGCAGCCCGACGTCCAGCCCCACTCCGATCACCGCGAAGGCGACCAGCATCAGCGACGCCACCGCCGCGGTGAAGCGCGCCTGTATGGAGCACCGGCGAAGAATGACGGTCAACTTCCCCCCTTGGAGATCTTCCGTGGTCCGCCCGGCTCCGGCCTCGGAGGCGGTCGCGGTCGGCCATGCGTAACGGTGACAGCCCCACTGTCGGACGAGGGGGCCGGTGATCGCGCCTGTAAGAGCCCCCGGTATTCCCCCCCGGGGGCCGGCCCCGGGTGGCCCGGGGCAGGGGCCGGGGACCCGGGACCACCCCGGGGATGCGCGTGGGGCACACGGGGGTGACCCTGGCGAATCCAGGTATGAGACGGGATTAGATCTTCATAACGGGCATTAAGCGCATATGCCCCAACAACGCACTAAACGCTGCCTGTTCGGGCGTTCCCACGAGTGCGATGTGCTCGACCGGCTGCTCGGCCAGGTACGGGCCGGTGGCTGCGCCACGCTGGTGATGAGGGCCGAGGCCGGAGGAGGGAAGACCGCGTTGCTCGACTATGCGGCCGAGCGGGCGACGGGATTCCAGCGCGCCCGTGCCGGCGGCGTGGAGACGGAGATGGAGCTGGCGTTCGCGGGCCTGCAGCAGCTGTGCGCACCGATGCTCGGCCTGCTGGACCGCCTGCCGGCGCGGCAGCGGGAGGCGCTCCAGGTCGCCTTCGGCCACGGCGAGGGACCCGCTCCTGACCGGTTCCTGATCGGGCTCGGACTGCTGACCCTGCTGTCCGAGGCCGCCGCCGAGAAGCCGCTGATCTGCCTCGTGGACGACGCCTCATGGCTGGACCGGGCGTCCCTTCTCTGCCTGGCCTTCGCCGGACGCCGCCTGATGGCCGAGCAGGTCGCTCTGGTGATCACCGTCCGCGAGCAGGACGCCGCGTGGGAGCTGGCCGGGCTGCCCGAGCTGAAGGTGAAGGGAATCGCCGACAACGAGGCGCGCCTGCTGCTGGACACGATCATCCCCGGAAGGCTGGACCAGCAGGTTCGTGATCGGCTCGTCTCCGAATCCCGCGGCAATCCGCTCGCGCTGCTGGAACTGCCCCACGCCATGACGCCCGAAGAACTGGCCGGCGGCTTCGGCCTTCCCAACACCCGGCCCGTCCCCCTCCGCGTCGAGCAGAGTTACCGGCGCCGGCTGGACGCCCTCCCGGACGACACGCGTCTGCTCCTGCTCGCGGCGGCGGCCGACCCGCTCGGCGACGTGCCGTTGCTCTGGCGCACCATCGGGCGCCTCGGCATCGCCCCCTCCGCGGCGACACCCGCCAAAGCCGCTCAGCTCCTCGAGATCGGCACCCGAGTACGCTTCCGGCACCCGCTCGTGCGCTCGGCCGTCTACGGATCGGCCTCGCTGAGCGACCGCCAGCGGGCGCACAGGGCACTCGCCGAGTCCATCGACCCCGCCACCGCCCCCGACCGCCGGGCATGGCACTTCGGACAGGCCGCGAGCGGACCCGACGAGACGGTCGCCAAGGAGCTGACCCGCTCCGCCGTCCATGCCAAGGCGCGCGGCGGCGTCGCGGCGGCCGCCGCGTTCCTGCAGCGGGCGACCGAGCTCACTCCCGAGGCCGGCGACCGAGGGGTGCGGGCCCTGGCCGCCGCCCAGGCCAAGTTCGACGCCGCCGCCCTGGACACGGCCTGTGAGCTGCTGTCGGTCGCGGACACCTGCCCGCTGGACGCTCTCCCGCATGCGCGGCTGGAGCGGCTACGCGCCGAACTCGCCTTCCTGCGCGGCCACGGGCCGGACGCGCCACCGCTGCTGCTCGCCGCCGCGCGGCTGCTGGTCCCTCTGGACGCCGCCCAGGCCCGCGACACCTATCTGGAGGCGATCCTCGCCGCACGCTACGCCGGCAACGTGGACGGCCAGCTCCTGGCGACGGCACGGGCGGCGCGGTCGGCCCCTCCGCCTCCGGACCCGCCACGGTCGGCGGACGTCCTGCTGGACGGGGTCGTGACCCGGCTCACCGAGGGATACGTCCAAGCCGCGCCCCTCCTGCGCCGGGCCCTGGACATGTCCAGGAAGGAGCGCGGCGACCTGACCCCGAACGGCCTCATGTGCACCCTCGCGGCCATGGACCTGTGGGACGACCGGGCGTGGGAGGAACTGGCCCACCTGCAGGTCCAGCTCGCCCGGGAGGCGGGGATGCTCAGCCTGCTTCCCACGACGCTGGACTTCCTCGCCGAGCTGTACATCCAGTCCGGCGACACGGCCGAGTGCCAGGCCCTGCTGGACGAGGCGTCCACCCTCGTCACGCCGCACAGCAGCCAGCCGCCGATCCTCTCACCGATCGTGCTGGCCGCCTGGCAGGGCGACCAAGCCGGGACGTGCCACCTGTTCGACAAGATCGTCGGCGATGCCACCGCGCGCGGGGAGAGGGTCGCGGCCATGCTCGGGGAGTACGCCAAGGCCGTCCTGAACAACGGCCTGGCCCGGTACGACCTCGCGCTGACGGCCGCGCGGCACGGAGGAGAGGAAGCGGCGATCATCCTGGCATCGTGGTCGCTGCCCGAACTGATCGAGGCCGCCGCCCGGAGCGATCGGCCCGACGCCGGGCTACCGGCCCTGGAGCGCCTGTCGGAGTGCACGAGCGCCAGCGGAACGGACTGGGCACTGGGCACCGAGGCGCGGGCACGGGCATTGCTCAGCAAGGGCCCGCAGGCCGAAGCCCTCTACCGCGAGGCGATCGAACGCCTGGGCCGCACCCGGCTGAGCGCTCAGCTCGCCCGTGCGCAACTGAACTTCGGCGAATGGCTGCGGCGGGAGAACAACCGCTGTGCCGCCCGCGAACAGTTGCGCAGCGCCTACGACTTCTTCGCTCATATGGGAGCCGCCGGGTTCGCCGAGCGCGCCCGCAGGGAGTTGCTGGCCACAGGCGAGACGCTGATCGTGTCCCCGGCGCCGTCCGCCGACCGCCTCACCGCCCAGGAGATGCAGATCGCCCGCCTGGCCGCGTCCGGCAGCAGCAATCCGGAGATCGCGGCCGAGCTGTTCATCAGCCCGCGCACCGTCGAATGGCATCTGGGCAAGGTGTTCGGCAAACTCGCCATCACCTCACGCCGCCAGCTCAGCGGCGCCCTCCCCCAGCTCACCCCCACCCCCGTCTGACCCGGCAGCCGAGGAGGCCTCCGCGAACAGGAGGCGCGTGTTCTGCCGGGCGCCGCCGCCTTGCCCGCCCGGCCGGATGACAGGTCGGGCCGCTCGCCCTGCACCCGGCTCAGCCGGGACGACCACCGATCTTCGCCCCGGAGATTCTCCACGGCCCGGCGTGAGCCGCCCGCCGGGCCGAACCGCCTCGCCAGAGGCTGATGATCATGTGAGCCGTTACCTGAACGTTTCATCCTCCGCACCTCGCGGACGACCGGTCTCAGCCCTGGTAGAAGCGACCGGGGAACACCCGGCGGCGTGATGCGATCACGGAGAGGCACTCCGGACCTTGACGGGACTCCGTCGCGTCGTATTTGCTCCGCCGCACCAGCACCGATGCGAAGAGGACCGCGGCGACACCGCGAGTGTTATCGATAACAGCCTGTGGTCGACAACGACCGTGCGACCTGCCATATCCGACCTGCACAGAACCCGATTCGACCTGATGTTAGCGCTAACAGCCGCTCTGTCCCGAGCACTTGGGACGGATCCCGACCGGGATCCGCCGATGGCCGCTCACGTGGCACGCTGATGCGCGCCGCGGCCGTCCGCGCCCGCCGATCCGGCGGGCCACGACCGCCGGTGCGCCGCTGCCTGCGCCGGCTCCCCCGGACCGGCGTCCCCGCCCGTTCCTGACAACACCCGCCTTTCGCCTGTAGGAGGAACATTGCGCAAAGTGAGATCTCGGCTCCTCTCGGCCGCACTCGCCACCGGGGTGCTCGTGGGCGGCCTGATCGCCGTCCAGCAGGAGGCCGGCGCCCTGGAGAACGGTGTGGCGCGTACGCCGCCGATGGGGTGGAACAGCTGGAACACCTTCGGCTGCAACATCAGTGAGTCGCTGATCAAGCAGATGGCCGACGCGATCGTCAACTCGGGTCTGCGTGATCTGGGCTACCAGTACGTGGTGGTCGATGACTGCTGGATGAACTCCACCCGCGACTCCTCGGGCAACCTGCAGGCCAACTCCTCGCGTTTCCCCAGCGGGATGAAGGCGCTGGGCGACTACCTGCACGGCAAGGGACTGAAGTTCGGCATCTACCAGGCCCCGCTGGACAAGACCTGCGCCCAGTACTTCAACTCCTACCCCGGCGCCACCGGCGCCCAGGGACACGAGACCCAAGACGCCCGCCAGTTCGCCGCCTGGGGGGTGGACTACCTCAAATACGACTGGTGCTCCCCCAGCGGCACCATCGACGACCAGGTCCGCACCTTCGCCAAGATGCGCGACGCGCTCGCGGCCACCGGCCGGCCCATCCTGTACAGCATCAACTCCAACAGCGTCCACGACAAGACCGGACCCCGCCGCAACTGGGGCGACATCGCCAACATCTGGCGCACCACCGAAGACATCACCAACAAATGGGACACCGGCCAGACCAACGGCTACCCGATGGGCATCCAGAACATCGTCAACGTCACCGTCCCGCTCGCCTCCTACGCCAAACCCGGCCAGTTCAACGACCCCGACATGATGGAAATCGGCCGCGGCGGCATGACCGACACCGAAATGCGCAGCCACTTCGCCCTATGGGCGGTCATGGCCTCCCCGCTCATCATGGGCAACGACGTCCGCAGCATGGACACCGCCACCCAGACCATCCTGAAGAACCAGAACCTCATCGCCATCAACCAAGACACCCTCGGCCTGCAGGCCACCCAGATCAGCAACGACGGCACCCGCCGCGTCCTGGCCAAGAAACTCAGCAACGGCGACGTCGCCGTCGCCCTGTTCAACCAGAGCGCAAACACCACCACCATCTCCACCACCACCTCCGCCATCGGCCTGTCAGGAAGCTCCTTCACCCTGCGCGACGCCTGGACCAACGCCACCACCAACACCACCGGCACCATCACCGCCAGCGTCCCCGCCCACGCCACCGTGGTCTACCGCGTCAGCGGCGGCACGTCCCCCACACCGGAGCCCACCCCCACGGTGACTCCGACTCCGACCCCCACCCCCACTCCCGGGCAGTCGAGCACGCTGGTGAGCGCGGCGTCCGGTCGTTGCCTGGACGTGCCCAACAGCAGCACCACCAACGGCACCCAGCCGGTCATCTGGGACTGCAACGGCCAGGCGAACCAGCGCTGGACGTTCAGCGGGCAGACCATCCAGGCCCTCGGCAAGTGCCTGGACGCGCCGAACGGAGCCACGGCCGGTTCGAAGGTGCAGATCTGGGACTGCAACGGCGGAACCAACCAGCAGTGGACCCTCAACTCCAACGGCACGATCCGCAACGTGCAGTTGAGCAATCTGTGCCTGGACGTCTACAACAACAACACCGCCAACGGCACCACCGTGATCCTGTGGACCTGCGGCTCCGCCGCCAACCAGCGGTGGAGCAGGGTGTAGGCAAGGAGCCTCCCCCTGACCGATCGGGGCGCCGCGGCACGCCAACGCGCGGCGCCCCACCCGGCGGTACTACGAAGCGCGGCGCCCCACCCGGCGGCACGACGACACGGTCAGCGCGCGCTGATCTCCCAGACCTGGTCGAGCCGGCCGCTCAGCGGCGTGTAGTCGATCTTCGCGGCGACGGGGCGCTTCGCCGACTTCAGCGCCTTGGTGAAGTCGGCCGTCGAGCAGACCTTGCGGCCGAGGCCGCGCTTGTCCGCATTGGAGCGGCCCGCGGACCAGGCGGCGCCGCAGGAGCGGGTGGTACGACCGAACGACAGGCCCGTGTAACCGAGCTTGATCGACTTCCCGCCCCGGGTGAACATGACCGTCGTGTCGTTCACCCGCTTGATCGTGCCGTAGGCGGTCCTCGCGGAGCCCGGCATGGCGAGGACCTCGTAGACGCGCTTGGCGGCGCCCAGCGAGATCTTGACCGGCGTGGGGCCCAGGCTGAGCGCGAACGCCAGGTCGGCGGGCTTGCACCGGGTGGCGCCCAGCCCCTTGGCGTCGACCTTGACGACGCCCTCGGTCTCCTTCAGGTCACAGGCGGAGGTGACCCTGCGGAAGCTCGCGCGGGAGTAGTCGACGCGCCGCTCCTTGGCGCCGGGAACGGCGGTGAAGGTGTAGCGCGGCGGCCCGCTCTTGCGGTGGAGAGTGGCCCTGACCGGTATGACGCGCAGCGCGCCCTTCCCGTCGGCCCACGCGAAACCATAGACCGCCGTGGTCCCGGGAGCCTCGGACGTAGCGGAGGCCCTGGAGGACGCGGAGCCCCCGAACGTCGCGGAGGCCGCTGGGGACGCGGACGTCAGGGACGTCGCGGCGCCCTGAGCGGAGCCCGTGAACGAGGCCACGGCGCAGAGCGCGGCGAACGAGATGACGGCGAGCGGGCGAACCATGAAGACGATCTCCTGACAGCGAACCTTGTCGAACGTTTGCACTATGGCATCCCCGATAATGCACTAAATAGGAATAAGTACACATTCGTCGCCTTTGCCGGAGGCGTACGGCTCACGCCGCAAGCCCCGGCGGAGATCATTGCTGACCGTCAGTGACGGCTTACCGCTCGCAGGCGTTCGCCGTCCGACGCGCTCGCCTTGCTCTCGACGCTGATCGTCGCCCGCACATCGACCAGCGCTCGTCCGAACTCGATGGGTCACGAGTCGGTCAGCCGGTGTTCCAGCCAGGACTTTCCGGCTGTCGCCGCGCGGGCGCGGAACATCCGGTCCTTCTCTGGGCCGTACATGGCCTTGTAGGTGCGGAAGAGGGTCCACAGGGCGACCAAGCCGGTTACCGTCGCCGGTGGTGCGGTCCTCCACGAGGGAATTTCCCGCAGCAACTCCTCCACCCGGCCGGGAGCATGGCCGGCTTCGATGAACCGCGGGCCCAGCATCGCCGCGTCGATCCAGGCGGCCCCAGCGGCGGCGAACCCCCAGTCGATGATGAAGAGTCGCTCGCGCGTCACATGCAGGTTGCCGGGGTGCAGGTCGTAATGGAGGAGCGTGTTGCCGGCCAGCGCATCGACGGTGAAGCCGTCCAGTGCTCGGACATACAGGGTCCTATGCGGCAGTACGCCCTCAGGCTTGTCGAGCAGGTGCCTGCCCTTGGCCAGAAGGAAGCCGACGTTGTCGGCGACGAGCGGTGGGTCCGACGCCGGGCAGGGGGTGAGGGTGTCGCCAAGGCGGGCGACGAGGTCGAGTACCGTCGGCACGT
Source organism: Sphaerisporangium dianthi (assembly GCF_042654065.1). Lineage (NCBI taxonomy): Bacteria > Bacillati > Actinomycetota > Actinomycetes > Streptosporangiales > Streptosporangiaceae > Sphaerisporangium > Sphaerisporangium dianthi. Next base: position 38,914 of record NZ_JBHSFP010000031.1, read on the forward strand.
CCGGTGACGCGGGGGACAGGTCCGCCTCGCGGCCGTCTTCGAGGTGGTCGAACAGCATCACGATCCAGCCGTCGGTGTTCGCGCTCCAGTGGAGGCGAGGCGAGGCGAGGGCGGCTGGAAGGATGCTCGAAGCCCAGCGTTCACGCTCGTACAGGTGCGCGGCGGTGCTTTCCACGGGGACGGCCTTGAGGAAGAACCGGTCACCGGCCCCGGTGTGCAGGCGTGCCGTGAGGCCGGGCATCAGCCCTTCGTTGACCGGCACGCTCTTGAGAACTGTGCCGCAGTGCTCTTGGACAGTGTCCCGGATGGTGTCGGGAAGGTCTTCCCATTGCGGTCGGGGCATGGTCAGCCCTCCGTTCCCGGGTCGTCGTAGCAGCCCTGGTGGCATTGGCTGCACGCGGTGGAAGGGATCCACAGTTCGGCGTCGACGGGGAGGCCGGCCGCGCGCATGGTCTCGATCGTGCGGCCGATGCGCTCGGTCTCGGGGCGAGAAGCCGATTCGGCATCGGGAGCGTCATCGGGCGTGTGGTGGATGAACCGGCCCGCCACCCGCGAGCAGAACGCGGCGTACTCGCGGGTGTAGGTGAGGAAGGTGTGCCAGCCCTTGTCGATCTCCGGCGAAGGAGACAGACGGGCGCCGGGGTTGAGTCCGCAGGCCAGAAGGAAGGCGAGTGCCTGTTCCATGATCCGTTCAGCGTGCCCGGCTGTCAGATTCTCGCGCCGGGCGAGGCTTTCGGCCAGCCGGGAGAACAGGTCGGGAGGAATCAGGGTCCGGGGATCGGCTGTGATGGCGCTCCGATCCGTGAGGGCGGTCATGCAAGCTCCGATCGGTCGTTGACGCGCCGAGCACATCGTCCATGGGGTGGATGACGAGCGCGCATACCGTCGACGGTAAGAACCGCTCTACCTGGGAGCCAACGAGATTGCTCGCTATTTCTCGTCATCGCCTGGAGTGGCGGGTGGCTCGGGAAAGAACCGGTCGGCCAGGTCGTCCAGGACGCCGGTCATGATCGTGCGAGCACCTTTGCCATATACGGCCGTCTTGTGCATCAGATCGAAGATCTTGCCGTAGAGGGAGATTTCTTCCGGCTGGATCAGGGACAGCTCCGCGGAGAAGGTCTCGACGGTGACCAGTCGCTCGCCGTACAACCAGAACCCGTGCACCGGGGTCTTCGGCAGACGGGATGTCCAAGGGATCACGCCCAAGGCGACGTTGGGCAAGGTCGCAGAGGCGATCAGCCGCTCGATCTGCCCCATGAGGACCTCCGGCGGGCACATCAGATTGCGCAGCGCAGTCTCCGTGAGGATGACGTGAAACCGGTGGCCCGGCCTGTAGAGGATCTGCTGGCGATCCATGCGGGCCTGGATGCCGTCCTCCAGATCGTCGGGCACCTGGTGAACGGCTATCGCCTGGCCGAGGATGTGCCGCGCGTACTCGCGGGTCTGGAACAGGCCGGGGACGGTGGCAGGTTCGAAGGCGCGGATGAGGTCGGTCTTCGCCTCGATGTCCTGAATCTTCTTCTGCTGGTCACGAGTGCCGGACCGCAGCTGCCGTTGCCATGCGGCATAAGCCAGTTCCAGACTGTTGAGCTGGGCGATCAGGGATGGGACCTCCCCGGCGGCATGACATGTCGCTGCCCAGGCGCGGATGTCATCCTCGCTGGGAGTCTGCCGGCCCAGTTCGATCTTGGACACCTTGGTGGCCACCCAGCCGACCGCCTGCGCGAGCTGCTTGCCGTTGAGGCCGGCGGCCTTGCGCAGTTCGCGCAACCGGACTCCGAGCGCTTCACGCGCCTGGCGTACGTTCGGCACCACCGGCCCACTTCCCGGCATAGATCGGGTAGGGGATGGCATTATGCCAGGCCGTGTCCCAGCCTGAGGCGAACGCAACCACGGTGGCGGGGTCGTCGACCAACTCCATGTCGAGCAGCACGTCGTCCTCGTCGAAGGGCAGTACGACGGCGTACCGCGAGTCGAAGAGCCAGTAGTCGACCCTCGGGAGGTCCAGCCCGGCCGTCTGGTGACGGGGGAGGTAGCGGATGTCCTCACCCGCTTCCGCGTTTCCGGCGTTCAGCGTCAGTTCGAACCGGATGTAGTCGGTAGGGGGTTCGGTCACCACCCTGACCCGTTCCACCCGCTTGCCTGCGAAGGTGGCCGCCCGGATCACGCTCATCCAGGTGGCGCGCTGCTCGGCGTTCAGGCGTTCCAGCGTGGCCGTGTCACCGGAGAGGAACGCCTGCCAGCGCTCCTGCTCCGCCGGCACGTTGTAACGGTCGCGCAGTTCGAGGCGGAACGCGGTGTGCCGGAAGCGGGTCATCAGGGCGAGGAACTCCTCGCCCGTCACGACCTGCGTCACCGGTGCTCCAGGGCCAGCGCGAGGACGTCTGCGGGAACCTCGACCACCGTCTCGTCGGCGGCGAGGTCACGCACGTCACTGAGCGCGAGAGCGTCGGTCACGATCTTCCCCTGTACGACGTACGTGCCCCGATCGGTCCTGTAGAGCGCGGGACAACTGCCCTCGTTGCTGCCGCCGGTCTTCCCGATGAACGTCAGCCGCATCGCCGCCTCCAAAGTCGTGGGGATTGCTCGCCATTTCTCGGTGACTCGATGGTCCAGCGGATGCCCGGCCGCGTCAATCCGTGGCGGCTGAACTTCTATGTCACAGGTGAGCAGCTCAGAGCGAAGGACGAGGTGCCGGGCGCAGGGCGGCGCGGGGGATGGGACGGCGTCGGCGTGCACCTTGCGCGGTGCCAGGGGCGGGCGAGCCGGCCTGGCGTTCGTTCGCTTGCGCCCGCCACACCAGTTCGGCGAGCTCTTCTGGGCCGCCCGCCTCGATCAGACCGGCCTGCCGTCGATGCCAGGCCGGTGCGAGCGCCCACCAGTGGCCGGTGGCGGTGCCGTGCCAAAGACTCCAGCCGGTGAACCGTCGCGCCAGCGCCCGCGCGATGTCCTGGCGTGTGGACGGGCCGGGATCGGTGGAGGCGGGCGACGCCGTCACTCGGGGGCTCCTTGTGGAAGGGCCGGGGAGAGTTCGGCCCAGGTGGTCGTCCTGTGGTGGCCGACGGCGAAGCCCCAGCAGGTCGCCAGCTCTTCCACCAGGAGCAGGCCCCGGCCTCGAAGGCCCACCTCGTCAAGATCACCGGTCCACGCAGGGAACGCCTCGGAACCGGCGGGGCGCATGCAGGGGACGCCGTCCGCGCCGTCGTCCTGCACCTCGACGCGCACGCGGGCGCCGGCGTGCAGCACGTAGAGCGTGACCGTGCCGCCAGGCAGGGACGAGCGGGAGTGCTGGACGCTGTTGGAGGCCAGTTCGGAGACCACCAGCAGCGCCTCCTCCAGGAGTGGGCACCCGGCCAGGAGTTCGCGCGCGAACGCACGGGCCACGCCCACCTGATCGACCCGGCTGGCGAGCGTGACGAACCCCGCGACGGTTCGCGCGTGCGGCGCCATGGCCCGGTCACGGTCGATGTCCGGGGCGGTGTCATCTGCCTCCTCGCGGCCGGTGGCGGTGTCTGCGACGACCATCCCCGGCGCCTGCCCCGCGCTCCCGTCCGAGGCCGCGCAGCCCAGTGCCCTCTCGGCCACCTTCAGGACCTGCGCCGTCGCCGCTCCGATCTCCGCGGCGACGAACTGCGCCGACGCCTCCTCCCACAGCGGGACGCCGACCCTCGTCACCTCCCGCTCCAGCACCTGAAGCACCCGCGCCCCAGCCCCCAGCAACTCCACCCGCCCCGCCTCACGTCTCACTACTGCCCTCCGGGCTCACCTCGGCAGCCGCCTACGCGCTGCATCGTCATGCCACTACTTGCGATTCGTGACCAGGACCTCACTTGGTGTCACGTGACGAATCTGCACCTGCAACTTCTGAACCTGCAACCGATTCGGCGAAAAATCTTTACAGTGAGTAGTGTTTTGAGCGCGTAGAGCTAGGAGGATTTCCCTAATGGCAAGGTTCTCCCCGACTGTCCGGCATCGGCGTCTGCTCCAGGAGCTCCGGCGACTGCGCATCGACTCTGGGCTCAAGCAGGAGGAGGTCGCCGAGCATCTCGGATGGTCGCCGTCTCGGATGACCAAGGTCGAGGGCGGCACTCTTCGGATCTCGGTCAGCGACGTTCGCGCAATGCTGCATCTCTACGGTGTGGGGCAGGGGGCGGAGCATGACACGCTCGTCCAGTTGGCTCGGCAATCTCGCGAGAAGGGCTGGTGGCATGCGTACAACGACGTCATCCCTCAGTGGTTCCAGGTCTATATAGGGCTGGAAGCCGAGGCTCTATCGCTTCGTAACTACGAGTCCGAGCTGATACATGGGCTGCTGCAGACCGAGGACTACGCGCGGGCCGTCTATCAGGCGGCGCGCCTGACTGACAGCGTGGAAGAGGTGGAGCGCCATGTGGCGCTTCGCATGGCTCGCCAGGACATCATCATGAAGAGCGAGGATCCTCTGCAGTTCTGGGCCGTGCTCAACGAGGCGACGGTGCGCCGAGTCGTCGGAGGTGCGGCGGTGATGCGCGAGCAGCTTCGCCGGCTCGTCGATGTGGCTGCTCTGCCGAACGTGACACTGCAGGTCTTGCCCTACGCGATCGGCGCACATGCCGCGATGCTCGGTCCCTACGCGATCCTGTCGTTCAGCGACCGCGGGGGAGACGACGTCGCCTACCTGGAGCACGCTACGGGGAGTCTGTACCTCGAGAGACCGGATGAAGTGCGGCGTTATGCACTTATGTTCGACCACTTGCGTGCATCAGCGCTCGATCCTCGAGATTCGCTGACGTTGATAACACGGGCGACTGAGGCAATCCTGTAGGAATCGCTATGAAGGGTGATTCAGGTGTCTGATTCCAACGTATCCGAGGTCAGGTGGCGTAAGAGCCGCTACAGCGGTGGCAATGGTGGGAGTTGCGTCGAAGTTGCCGGGCTTGCCGACGGTCGTATCGCGGTGCGCGACAGCAAGAACATCGGGCCTGTCGTTACTTCGGCTGACGCCGACTGGCGATCGTTCCTCGGTGGACTGAAGAGCAGAGGACTCGAGGGTGAAGGCGGTATGGAGTGAGCTGACGGTCAGGGCGAGTTCTTCCCAGCAAGAGGTCGCCGGACGCGCTCGGCCTGGTCGTCATCGAACCTTGGGACGTCATCTCCCCGCTCGTCCACCGGCGTGACACCACCGCCCGTGTGATGGGGGAGCCTGGAGCCGTCCTAGGGCCGCCAAAGTGCTCAGCCTGCGCACGCACCGCGCCAATGTTGTGCATTAACTTGCCTGTTGGAGGGCTTTGCGCAAGGTGGCCATGCCACGGGCGGTGTGAGACTCCACCGCGCCGGTGCTGATGCCCATGGCTTTGGCGATCTCGGTACTGGATAGATCGCCGTAGTAGCGGAGGACGAGCGCTTCACGCTGCCGCAGAGGCAGATTGCGCAATGCCTCGATCACCGCAGTTCGTTCGAGCCCATCGAGGGCATCGGTCGCCGGTCTTGGCCGAGACTCCGGTATGCCGGCACGAGCACGGATCTCTGCCGCCACATCGTCTTCAGTGCGATCTTGGAGTGTACGGGCACCGGCGGAACCCAAGGAGGACTGGTCGAGGAGATGTGCGATATGACCAGCGTCAAGAGGCTCTCCTTCGTCGGCCCGAGGCCCTTCAAGCGGCGCACGAGGGGCGTACTTCGCCACGATGGCGCGGTGGCGGAGCACGCTCCTGGAACGGACGACAACGGATTGGCGCAGGTAGGCGAGAGCTTTGTCGGTGTCTCGCAGACGTGACCATGCACTGTGGAGCGCAATGAACGCGTCCTGGACGACTTCTTCGGCCGTTTCCGTGTCACGGACCATGAGCGTCGAGAGACGCACAAGAGCTCGATAATGGGCGCTGTAGAGCGCGGTGACCGCCATATCGGCGTCCCAGCGAGTGGGCACTGCCAGGGTGTCGGTCAAGATCTTCTCGACTGAGGGAGTGTGTCGCGACCTGCTCGTCTCCTGGTGGCTTTCACCCATTGTCGTCACCTCCCCCTTCATGGTCGGCGCGTCGGCTCAGACGGTGACGGCGCAACATGCCTTCCACCGCTCGCCGTGTGGTTCCCTCACCGAGGATCTCCGCGATCTCGCCTTGGTCATACCCCTCTGCCGTGAGCCAGAGCGCCAATTGCGTTCTTGGGCTCGGCACCGTGCGCAATCCCTCGCGGACCTCGTCCCGCTGCACGACGATCTGTTCGGGGCCCGGTCGGGGGCAGGGGACGGACTCCGGTACCTCATCTGGAGTGGCGGTCTGATGTTTACTCTTCAGCCAAGAGCGATAGGCGTTGGCGAACTGGTAGGGCAGCCCGCCCACGAAATACGTGGTCAAGGTGGCGCCGCGTTCCGGCCGCCATCCTCCCTGCACCAATGCCTTCTCCCGAAAAGCGGGTAGACCCGCCGCCACCGTGTCTATGGCCAACTGCGCTTGATCTTCCTCGTCCGTGGGGCGGGGAGAGGCGGCGAGGCCGATGCCGAGTTCTCGGCACTTGAGGAAGATGAATCCCGACCTGATCCACGCCAGCACGATCGGATAGGCGTATCGAGCGAGACGATCCTGCAACTCGGCGTAGGACTCGCCGGTGAATCCGTTTCTTGCCAGGGCGTCGCGTAACTCGGTGTCGGCCTGCAGACGCTCCTTCGCGTCCAGATCGTGTGTCGAGAAGTTCTCTCTGTCGTCATCCGAAGGAAGGGGGACGGAAGCCCCCTCATTGGTCATGTTGGCCGTTCGGGGGGAGATGACCCGGCACCGGGGCCCGATGCCCCATGCGACGGGAGCGTGTCCATGTTGCTCTCTTGTTTGTTGGTGGGCGGAGTCAGCCTATCTGGCAGCATTGACCTGGCACAGGCGGTTGTCACGACCTCATATGTCCCGGATTCACGGCGAACCCACGGCCTCTCTCCTCATGCTGCTGACAGACGGCGTGGGTTGAGCCTTGTTCAGGCACTTACACAGGGATGTCGAACGCCCTGGTAGCCGAGTGGGGGTACAACGCCATGCTTATGGCCGGGACACCTCGAAGCGTCGAATGCGGCGCAAGATCGCTGAGACCCCGTGACTAGTCTTCAGCCCGGAAGCGGGCAGCCACCGACTCGGCCATGGAGGACTTGGGTGGGAGGTGGAAGCGTGAGCGCTGTCCTGGTCGGGGGGACTTGGGCCCATCCTGCTTTCATCTGGGTGATCGCAGGCGGGGCCGCCTTCCTCGTACTGCTCGCCGGATTCGTCGTCATCTCTCCCGACAGCCTCTCGCCGTTCGAACGGCTGATGCGACTGCTCGGTTTGCTGTTCAATCGCGGTCCTGACAGGTTCCTGCCCGGGCCCGCCCCAGGAGGAGAGGCGGGAAAGCGGCGTTGAGCGGCACGTAGACGCGCGGCGGCTGAGCTCTCCTTGTCGTGGTGGTTGCCGGTCTCTGGGTTCAAGGGAAGGTCGGTCGTCGGGCGGAGCGGGGGATGGGTGCGACACCCCCGCCCGCGTACCTCCAGAGGCGCGATGGCCCCCACGGTGGGGGTCAGAAGCGTGCGACGGCTATGACGTTGTAGGGGGTGGTGGGGGTCGGGGGGGTGGTGAAGCGGCCGTTGGGGAGGTAGAGGCGGTCGCCGAAGGCGGCGACGGTGGTGGGGACGTCGAAGCGGTCGTCCACGAGCTTGCGCACCACCTTCCCTGAGGTGGCTCCCCGGTCGAGGAGCAGGGACGTCACGGTGTTGAAGCTGTTCTGCACGACGTGCAGGACGCGGCCGTCCAGCAGCAGGCCGTCGCCGTTGACCACGGACTCGCCGCCGAGGTCGATCGTGGTGGCGACGCCCGTCGAGGGGGCGACGCGGAACAGCTTGCCGGTGCCGGACTGGACGATGATCAGGCCCGTGCCGTCGGGGGTGGGGGCGATGCCGTTGACGTTGAAACCGGCCGTGTAGACGATGTCGCCGGTCAGGGGCACCCGCACCACCTGGGTCGGCAGCGCTCCGCCGCGTCCGAACGGCAGCTTGTACAGTACCGGGTTGACCGAGTCGGTGAAGTACGCCGCGTCACGGGTCAGTATGACGTCGTTGACGAACGAGGCCTCGGTGGCCAGGCGGTAGCTCGCGAGCACCGCGCCGCTGCGCGTGTCGATCACGCGGGCGTCGCCGCCGGTGCCGCCGGCGACGAACAGCCGGCCGCTCGCGTCGATCTTGAGGCCGAGCGACGGGGTGCCGGTCGCGGGGCTGATGACGCGGCCCTGTCCCGTGCGCAGGTCCGCCCGGTAGATCTCGCCGGTCGCGCGTGAGCCGAAGTAGGCGACAGGGCCAGGGCCGATGGCGATGCCCTCGGGCTGGAAACCGTCGGGGAGGGGGAAGTCGGCCGGATAGGCCGAGTGGGCCGGCCCGCCCACGGGGGTGGAGGTTCCGGAGGCGGAGGTCACGGACGTTCCGGGGCTCGCTCCTGTCTCGGCCGTCGCGGCGGCCGGCGCTCCGACGAGCAGGCCCAGGAACCCGGCTAAGAGAACTGCCACCTTCATCAGTGAACATCCCATCTGTAGGCGTCGCGGATCGGCTCGAAGCGATCTTGCTGTGTCACGGATTCTCCCGGCCGAAAATACCGGACGCCTTTGCAGATGTCCGGCATCTCCGGATATATCGCGCGTCGGTCTCTGGTGAACGAGGCGGCGGGACTTCGGCTCTCGCGTGCTCCCGGCCGGCGCCGGCCGCGTGGCCGCGGTGTCCCGTCGTCCTGCCGCCCCGGCGAGGGGCCATTACCGCCGCCGGCGAAAGGATCTCGGTGTAGGGTCGCCGGCTTTGTGATGGCCTGATCTTGACGGTGTATTCGCCGGTCGAAATCATCCTGGCGGGCCGATCGGACATATGCGGCAATTGCCTATAAATTGGGGTTGCTGGAGAATCTCGGCCCAGGGTCGGAGCGTGATCGAGTCCCGTTCCGGTCGCGCGGCGGCCGGGCGGTCCCCAGGGCAGGGGATTCCGTTGTACGAGCTGAACAGGGGATACGTGCGGTGATCAGGAGGGTGGCGTAGCGGTGGGCGATCGCGGTGCCGTCGTTTCCGGCGAGGCGGGACGGCGCCGCGGCTTTCGCCCGACGAGGCGTCCCGGTGTTCAGGGCAGCCGATAATTCCGATAAAAGCGACCGCTCGACCGCCGGTGCGCTTCCGGAGCGTCTTTAATGAGGGGATTTTCGGTTTCCGATTGCGTACGCTCTATCCCAGAATGGTCTTGCACACCTGTTCTTGGAGATGGGTATGGCGACCTCACGTACACGCGTCATCGTCATGGCCGCGATCCTCGGGCTCGTCGCGATCTTGGGTGTGGTGTGGCTGGTCGGTGTCGCCACGGGGGGCGGCGCGCCATCGGCCGGCTCGGCCGGCGCCGACGACGGGTACGCCGGGGACACCTCGTCCTCGGATCCCGCCGCGACCGACGGCACCGGCGGCACCGGCGGCACGGACGGCACCGGCGGATCGTCGTCCCCCGGCGCCGGTCCGTCCGCCACCTCCGGCGCCGGCTCGTCCTCGTCGGCCCGCCCCAGCTCCCAACGGCGCAGCATCCGGGTGAACGGCGTGCGGCTGGACGGCACTCCCAACGACGACGGCTGCGCGACCATCATCAACAAGACCTCCGCCCCCGCGGTCGTCACGAACGTGACCTTCACCCTGAAGAGGAGCCCGGCCCCGGTGGGCTTGGCGCCCGCGAGTTCGGCCTGCGACAACGGCGGCGATCCTCCATGCGAGGGCGCGCGGGTGCGGGAGGGCGGCCAGTGCCTGGCCGGGGTGAGGCTGACCGGACGGCCCGCTCCTGGTGAGTACCTCATCGGGGTGAACGTCTCCTACCGCTACACCTGCACCTCGCCGGACGACGATCCGTGCAACTATCCGAGTCTGCGCGGCGTGCCGATGTCACCGGAGAACCCCGTGGAGGTCTACGGGACGACCTCCAACAACGTGCCCGACATCCAGATCTTCGTGGAAGGGTCCGCGTCTCCCGAGGCCAGTCCCGCCGATCCCGGGCCGGACGAGAACTCCCCGCCACCTCCCACCGACGAGCTCCCCTCTCCGGCCGCCCCCGAGGACGACCCGGCACCAGAGGAGACGTGAGACCGCGCCCGTGAGCGAGACCGCGCCCCCGCACCCCACGGCCCCGGAGCCGGCCCCGGCCGCATCCGCGTCCCGACCGGCGCCGGTTCCGCCGCCGCCGTCCGGGACCGAGCCCCGGGAGCCGGATCCGCTCGCCACCAGGATCAGGCAGATCGCCGAGGTGGTCGCGCCGACGACCCTGGCCACGGCGCTGCTGCTCTACTACGGCTACGTGGCGACGCGTTCCCGGTTCGAGTACTTCGGCGTTCCCCTGGACATGGCCGACCTGTCCAACCGGACACTGATCCTGTACGGACTGGAGGTCGTCTACGTGCCGGCGGCGCTGGCGTTCCTCAGCGTCCTCGCCGTCGTCGCCGTCCACGCCGCCGTCATCTGGCGGCTCGGCGCCGCCCCCGGCTCGCAGGTGAACCTCTTCCTGGAGGCGCTCATCGGGCTCGTGGGGCTTCTGCTGATCGGCCGGGCCCTGATCGGCATATTGGTCATCGATCCCGACCAGGAATACCCCGGCACCACTGCGATGGCCCTGGCCGCGGGACCGGCCGCCGTCGCCTACGCGATCTGGATCTTCGGCAAGGAGCGCGAACGGCCGCTGGTCCCCGCACGGCTGCGCAGGATCGCTCTGGCCTGCGTTGTCGGACTGGCAGTCGCCGGGCTGTTCTGGGCCTCGACGGAGTTCGCCTGGGCCGCCGGCACCGGGCGGGGCCAGGAGGACGCCGAGAAGATCGGAGAGCGCATCGAGATCGTCCTGGACATCAAGGAACCTCTGGTGGGCCTGCCCTCCGGCGTCACGCAGATCCCCCTGCCCACGGTCGGGAAAGACCCGGCATTCTCCTACCGCTATCGCGGATTCCGGATCCTGCTCACCTCGGCCGACCGCCTCTTCCTGATCTCGGGGACATGGAAGCACGGCGTCGACCAGACCATCGTCGTCCCCCACGACGACACCGTCAGGATCCAGCTGATCCCCGCGCCGTGACCAGGCCGCACCCCCGCCCTGCCCGATCAGGCGTCGAATCCACCGGAGCCCGGGAACACAGAGGAATCGGTTGCGTCCGGAGAGTGATGGCGTTTAGCCTTTACTTGTGATGGCTACAGTAAAGGTTATGGAGCCCCCGAAGCGGAGACGTGCCAGGCGTGCGGGGCCGGCGCGCATATCCAGCAAGAACCAGGTCACCCTTCCGGCGGCCGTATTGCGGAATCTAGGACTTCGGCCGGGCGACGCCATCGACATAACCGAAGAAGAGGGTCACATCGTCATCCGGCGGCATCGCAGTCGTTTCGACGGGGTCATCGGCACCATCCCCGGTTTCACCGAGGTCGTGGACGTCGAGGCCAGCCGTGAGAGCTGGACCTGACACATGCCCATCGTGATGCTCGATACCAATGTGGTCGCAAGTCTCCTTGATCCCGACGACGCGCTCCACCTCGACGCACGCGATGCGGTGCGCCGCTGGGAAGATCTGGCGGCCTCTTTCGCCATCTCCGTGGTGACATGGAGCGAGCTGCGGGTCGGCGCGATCCGCAAAGGAGCCGCGGCGGAGAAGGCGCTCGCGGCCTTCCGCGCCGCCGCGATCGATCGCGTCGTGCCGGTGGACGAGGAGACGGCCGAGAGGGCGGCGGCGATCAGATCGGCCGATCTGACCATTCGAGTGCCCGACGCGCTCATCATCGCCGGCGCTCACGAGACCGGCGCCGATGTGCTGCTCACCGCCGATCGGAAGTTCCCCCGCATCGCTCCAGGTCTGGTCGAGCTCGTATATCCGGGTTGACGGACGGCGACGCGGGCGACCGTGCCGGTCGGCGCCATGGCCTCATGCTCGCCCTCCGGTCGGCTGAGTGTGCGGTCGTGGAGTCCAGGAAGGGGAGACGCTCGTTCGGCGCGCGGTGCTCGCGCGAGGGAAGAGGCGCGGGGGAGGTGGTGTTGTGGGGGCGTCGGTGCCCGGCCGGGTGGCCGGGGAGCCGTGAGGGGAGAGGCTCGATGAGCTACGAGGAGTACCAGCGCGGGTGCCTGTTCTTCGAGGCGAGGGACTACCCGGAGGCGGCGCGCATCCTGACGCCGCTGGTGGAGGCGGAGCCGGGTAACCGGGCCGCCGTGGAGCTGCTGGCGCGGGCCTACTTCCACAGCGCCCAGCTCGGCCGCGCCGAGGAGGCCTTCCGCCGCCTGCTGGAGCTGGACCCGGCGAACGGCTGGGCGTACGAGGCGCTGGCCCGCACGCTGGAGCGTCGCAGCCGCCACGGCGAGGCCGAGCGCTATCGCAAGCTGGCCCAGGCCATGGGGGCCGACCAGGTCGCCGAGGTCGACGTGTCGGTGTACGCGGCGAACCTCGCCTAGTACTCCGACCGTAGATCGTGATCTTCACGTCTGAGCGGCTTGTCGCCGGTAGTGGCTGTCCTGGGATCGGGCCTGGTGGCGGCGTCGCCGGTCGGGCCAGCCGAGCCGGCGGGCGGCCGCGTGGATGGGTTGGACGACGAGCGCGATGAACAGGCGTCGGCTCTCATTGGGGGTGGGCTCACAGCCCAGAACCGCCCGTCGCGTCGATCACCCGGCCGGTCACCCAGCGTGCGTCGTCGGAGGCGAGGAAGGCCACGATGTCGGCCACGTCTTTCGGCTGCCCGACCCGGCCCAGCGCGGCCAGGGACGCCGCGTGGGCTTCGGCCTGAGGATTGCCGCGTAGCCAGCTTGCGTTGACGTCTGTGTCGATGATGCCGGGCGCCACCGAGTTCGCGGTAATGCCTCGGGGCCCCAATTCCTTGGCGAGGTTGAGGGTGAAGGTGTCGAGCGCGCCCTTGGTGGCGCCGTAGGCGATGATCTCTGGCATGGCGAGGCGAGCCGCGCCGCTGGAGATGTTGATGATCCGCCCTCCGTCGCGCAGCCGCTCCAGCCCTTGCTGCACGATGAAGAACGGTGCGCGGACGTTCACGGCGAAGACCTCGTCGAAGTCGTCCTCGGTCAGCGACGCCAGATCAGAGCTGCGGCCGATGCCGGCGTTGTTGACGATGATGTCGACGGCTCCGCCAGGTGTGTATTCGTCGGCATGGGCGTCGAAAGCAGCCCACAGGGAGGCGGCGTCACCGTGCTGTCCCAACTCCGCATGCAGGGCGAAGGCCCGGCCGCCGTCATTGCGGATGCGTTCGACCACCTGGTTCGCCGCTGTCTCGTCGCGGGCATAGGCGACGGCGATGGTGGCGCCGTCCAGGCCGAGACGTTGCGCGATGGCCCGGCCTATGCCGCGGCTGCCGCCTGTGACCAGGGCGATCTTTCCCTCAAGCGTGCGTGTGCCCATAGCTGTCGACCACTCCACGATTTATTGAGCGATAACTCAATAAAGAAGATAGCACGCCTTCTTGAGTGAGCGCTCTAAAATGGAGGAGTGACTGAGACACGCGCGAAGCGAGGGCGGCCGAGGGGGTTCGACCGCGCCGCGGCACTGACCGCGGCCACCCGTCTGTTCTGGGAACGCGGCTACGAGGCCACCTCCATCGGCGAGTTGACCGAGGCGATGGGCATCAGGCCCGGCAGCCTGTACGCGGCCTTCGGGGACAAGAAGTCTCTGTTCAAGGAAGTGGTGCACGCCTATGGGCGCTCACCCGTGGGCGCCTTCATGGGCGTTGCCCTTGAGGAGGAGCCCACCGCCCACGCCGCGTTCGCCCGCATCCTGCGTGAGGCGGCGATCATCTATCCCGACCCCGCCCACCCGGCCGGATGCCTGACGATCAGCGCAGCCACCAACGTCACCCCGCAAGACGCCGAGGTGGAGGCATTCCTGCGCGACCTACGCAACGAGAACCTGGGCGTCTTCGTAGCCCGTCTGCGCATGGCGCAACAGGCCGGCGAGCTATCCGACGCGGCCAACCCCCGTGCGCTGGCCGCGTACTTCGCCGCGGTCATCCAGGGCATGTCGCAGCGCGCCCGCGACGGGGCTGCGGCGGCAGAGCTGACCGAAACCGCCGAACTGGCCCTGGTCGCATGGCCCGCGGCACGACACTGATCCCACGCGGCGGAAGTCCGCGGAAGTCCAGCGGGCTCGGCTCGCCGGCCTCTGGCCCTTGTTCTTCTCTGGAAGAAAATCTCTTGTCGTCGCTGTAGACATTCGCATCGAGTGCGGGTATAGTTCTTGCCATCGTAAGAGACGGATCCACGAGGGCAGAGCAGTACGCGAGCACCATGACGAACTGCCCGGACGAAGTGTGGACAGCAACACAGAACGAGCAGAAGGCAGAAGGCCGGACTGCCGGGGCCGATGCAGTGGAAGGGTCCCGACGGTGGGCGCGCTGCCGCTGTGCGTAGTCGAAGTAGCGGCGAAACGGACAAGTCGAAAGGAGTGTTGACGCCATCAGGATCGCCCGTCGCAGGCCACATGTGGCCGCACGGGTGCCGCAGCTCCCCGGATAGGACGGTGGTCTACGGTCACGCTTACGCGATCCCCGCATCCCGCCCGATCGGGCAGGCGCATGCGGAACAAGTGAACCGGCCGATTGGCCGGTCGATGGTGTTGAACTCATCTGGGCCCCGGCGCATCATGGCGCCGGGGCCCCTGTCAGCGTGTGGGAAGGTTTTATGGAACAAGTGCACCCGACGCCGGCCTCCAGGCGAGACCGGTCCCGTCCTCCCCAGGAGATGCCGGCCGCCGCGTCCGGCGGCACACCCGAGCTCCGGCTCGACGACGAGGACTATCCCGCCTACAGCATGGGCCGCGCCGCCGAGATCCTCGGCGTCACCCCGGCGTTCCTGCGCAGCCTCGGCGAAGCGCGGCTGATCAAGCCGCAGCGTTCCGAAGGCGGCCACCGCCGCTACTCCCGCTACCAGCTGCGCCTGGCCGCCCGCGCTCGCGAACTCGTCGACCAGGGCACCGCCCTGGACGCCGCCTGCCGCATCATCATCCTGGAAGACCAGCTCGCCGAAGCCCTGCGCATCAACGCCGAACTGCGTGAGCGCGACTGACCGGCCGGCCGGGGCTGCTCCGGCCGCCCCTCGCTGATAGGGACGAAGGGCCTCTATAGGCTAGGAGCGGCGGATACGGGGGCATACCGCAGGAGGCGGACCGCGATCATGTACTCAGAGGACCGGCAGCCGGCGAGCGCGCTCGATCAGGCCGCTTCGGTCTTCGCGGCTGTTCGTCCCCGGCTCTTCGGCATCGCCTACCGCATGCTCGGCGTCTCGGCGGAGGCCGAGGACATCGTCCAAGAGGTGTGGGTGCGGTGGCAGAGCACCGATCGCGCGGCCGTGTCCGACCCGCCGGCGTTCCTGGCCACGGTGGCCACGCGGCTGGCCATCAACGTCGCCCAGTCCGCCAGGCGGCGGCGCGAGACCTACGTCGGCCCCTGGCTTCCCGAGCCGGTGGACACCGGCACGAGCCCCGAGGCCGGGGCCGAGCGGGGGGAGGAGCTGGAGCTGGCGGTCCTGTTCCTGCTGGAGAGGCTCTCGCCCACCGAACGCGCGGCGTACGTCCTGCGCGAGTCGTTCGACTACCCCTACGGAGAGATCGCCTGCATCCTGCGGGTCAGTGAGGCGAACGCCCGGCAGGTCGTCAGCCGCGCACGCAAGCACATCGCCGCCGAGCGCCGCAACCCGGTGAGCTCGGCCGAGCACCGGCGCCTGCTGGAGGCCTTCGTCGCCGCCGCGCAGGAGGGTGACCTCGCCGCGCTGGAAGAGCTGTTCGCCGCCGACGTCGTCAGCTACGCCGACGGCGGCGGGGCCGTGCGCGGCGCCTCCAGGATCCCCGTCGCCGGCCGCGAGCGCGTCGCGAAGGTCGTCGTGGCGTACGCGCCGAGGCTCTGGCCCGGCACGACGACCGAGTGGGTCGAGGTGAACGGGCGGCCCGGCGTGCTGATCCTGCACGACGAGAACGTGATCGCTCTCGTGACCGCCAGCGCCTCGGCGCAGGGCATCGACCAGCTCATGTGGGTGATGAACCCGGCCAAGCTCGCCTCGATCTCACCGGCGCCCGGGCGGTAGCGCACCCCCGCGGGGCGCCGATGAGGCCGTTCGCGTGCCGGTCGAAGTCCTCGCCTGACACGGGTGCAGCCCGGCGGCGCCTTCACAGTGTGAATTATGGGGAAATGTCATTTGTCATAGCGAGGAATCGCGCAGGGTGAAGGCGCGGTTACGCTGTTTTGTTCCGGATGGAACGGTTCCGAAACCTCCGGGAAGTGGACTGCGACCAGTGGCGAACCGCTGGCCCGGTGAGCCGCTTTCCTCGACAGGAGGCCGGCGTGCCCGAGATGTACTTCCAGGTGAGATGGCCCGACGGGTCGCGGTCGCGCTGTTATTCCCCGTCCCTTGTCGTCGCCGATTTCCTGCGCCAGGAGGAATCCTATCCGCTGGCCGAATTCGTGGACCTTAGCGGGCGGGCGCTGCGCGCCGCGGGCGAGCGGGTGCGGGAGAAATACGGCTTCTTCTGCACCGGCGCCGCCCGGCAGATCGCCGAGATCGAGCGGAAGGCCGCCGCGTTCACCGGCGAGGGTTCGGTGACGGTCGAGAGCTTCGACCGGTGAGCGGGGACCGTCACCCGGGGACCCCGGACGGGCGCCGCGCCGAGGCGCCGGACGGGAGCGGGGCGCAGGCGCCGGACGGGCGCAGGGCCGAGGCGGCGGGCGGGCACCACGCGGTGGTCGTCATCGGCGGCGGGCAGGCCGGGCTGGCCATGAGCCACCACCTGAAGCGGGGCGGCGTCGACCACATCGTGCTCGAACGGCACCGGGTGGGCCACGAGTGGCGTTCCCGCAGGTGGGACTCGTTCTGCCTGGTCACGCCGAACTGGCAGTGCCGGCTGCCGGGGTTCCCCTACCCGGGCGACGACCCCGACGGCTTCATGCGGCGCGACGAGATCGTCCGGTACGTCGAGGACTACGCGGCCTCGTTCGGGCCTCCCGTGCTCGAGGGGGTCTCCGCCACCGGGCTGACGACCGCGCCGGGCGGGTTCGAGATCCGCACCGACCAGGGGACGTTCACGGCCGGCCAGGTGGTGGTGGCGACCGGGCCGTACCAGACGCCGGTGATCCCCCGGCTGTCCGAGCGGTTCCCCCGGCACGTGGCGCAGCTCCACTCCGGCGAGTACCGCAACTCCCGGCAACTGCCGCCGGGCGAGGTGCTGGTCGTCGGCAGCGGCCAGTCCGGCTGCCAGATCGCCGAGGATCTGCACCTGGACGGGCGCCGGGTCCATCTCGCGGTGGGGTCCGCGCCGCGCGTCGCCCGCTTCTACCGGGGCAGGGACGTGGTCGCCTGGCTGGACCTGATGGGCCACTACGACCGGCCCATCGGCTCCTTCGCCGACCCGGACGGGGTGCGGGCCCGCGCCAACCACTACGTCACCGGGCGCGACGGCGGGCGTGACATCGACCTGCGGGCCTTCGCCCGCGACGGCATGCGGCTGTACGGCAGGCTCGCCGGCGTCGAGGACGGCACGATCAGGTTCGCCCCGGGCCTGCGGCGCGACCTCGACCACGCCGACGCCGTGTCCGAGAGCATCAAGGACACCATCGACTCCTTCATCGCCGCCCGCGGCATCCAGGCGCCCGCCGAGGCCCGGTACCGGCCGGTGTGGGAGCCCGCCGGCGAACCGGAGGGCCTGGACGCGCGCCGCGTCACCTCGGTCGTCTGGTGCACCGGGTTCCGCGCGGACTACCGGTGGATCAGAGTGCCGGTCTTCGACGGCACCGGCTATCCGGTCCACGAACGGGGCGTCACCTCGGTGCGCGGGCTGTACTTCCTCGGGCTGCCCTGGCAGCACACCTGGGGGTCGGGCCGCTTCTCCGGCGTCGCCGGCGACGCCGAGCACCTGGCCCGGCACCTGGGCTCGCCCGGCGTGCCCCGGCCCCGGCCGCACCACGTGCCGGACGCCCAGGAGTTCCCCGACGCCGGCCGGTACTTCGTCCACCCCGAGCTGCTGGGGAGCTGATCGATGGTCTTCGACGCGCATCGCCACCTCGGCGTGCTCCCCGCCCACCCCTTCTACGGCGGCCCGCCGGTGCGGCCCGACGTGACCGCGCGGGCGACCGTGGACCAGCTGCTGGAAGACCTGTACGTCGAGGGCACCGAGCGGGCGCTGGTGCTGCCCAACTACGGCGTGCCCGACCCGGCGGTCGCCTTCGGGTTCAACGAGCTGTGCCTCGAGGCCGCGGCGCGGGACGAGCGCGTCCGCTGCGGGCTGTGGGTGTCGCCCCGCCCGCAGGACGCCGAGCGCACCGCGGCGGCGCTGGCGCTGGCCGGCGAGCGCGGCGTGCGGGCGCTCAAGCTGAGCTTCCTGCTGGGCGGCCGGCCGACCGACCCGGCCTGCCGGCCCGCGCTGGACCGCATCTTCGCCGTCGCCCGCGCCCACGACCTCGTCGTCCACGTGCACACCTCGCCGGGCGCCGCCTCCGACATCGACGAGGTGGGCCACCTGGTCGAGTGGTACGGCGACGAGACCGCGGTGCACCTGGTGCACTTCGGCGGCGGGATGAGCGGTCACATCAAGCTCGCCGGCTCTCGCTTCTTCGACTGGATCGCGGCCGGCAAGCGCGTCTACACCGACCTGTCCTGGGCGATCGGCTTCGCGCCCCGGTGGCTGGCCAGTGAGATCGAACACCGAGGCGTCGGCCACGACCGGGTGCTGTTCGCCAGCGACGAGCCGTGGGGCGACTTCACGGGCGAGCGGGCCCGGCTCGGCGCGGCGGTGGGCGACGGCGAGCTCGCCCGGCTGATCTTCCGCGACACCTTCGAGAAGCTCTACGGCTGACCCGCGTCCGGCCCCCGTCCCGTCCGCCCGCCGGACCGCCCCACGTGCATCCACCTTTCAGATACGGCTCCAACCCCCCTCGACAAGGAGATGTCCATGTCCGAAGTGTCCGAACTGACCGACCTTGAGAAGCAGAGCCTGACGGAGATCCCGCACCCCTCGCTGCCGGAGGGATCGAGCCTCTACGGCGGCACCAAGGTCTTTCCCGACTACCAGGCGGAGAACGGCGAGAGCTACTTCACGCTCGTGCACGGCATCGCCCACGAGTCGTCGGTCAGCTTCGTGGCCATCCTGCAGGCCACCCGGGCGCTGCGGAAGGGCTTCGAGTCCGCCATCTACTTCTACGGGCCCGGCTCGCTGAACTGCCTGGCCACCCGGGGCTTCCCCACCACGGGCAACTCCGCCTTCCCTGGCGAGCACAACATCAACAACTCGCTCAAGACCTTCATCCAGGAGGGCGGCAAGGTCTACTGCTGCCGCTTCGGCCTGTCCCTGCACGGCGCCCGCGAGGAGGACCTGATCGAGGGCGTCATTCCCACGCACCCGCTGGACGTGCAGGACGCCCTGATCCACTACGGCCGCAAGGGCGCGATCATCAACTCGACCTACATGTTCTAGGAGGCTCGCGTGAGCGTCGGTACCAGGGTCGACGTGGCGATCAGGGGCGTCCGCGCGGACACCCCGGTGCGCCGCGCGGGCGGGGCGGGACCGAGCGACGACGGTCACCTGATCATGGGTGGCGCCGGCGCGGCGATCCCGTTGAACCCCGGCAGTCCTTACATCGTCCGCGACGGCAGCCTGTGGCTGGGGGAGACCGATCTGGGCGTTCCGGTCCTGCCGGTGCCGCGCCCCCGCTTCTACGACCTGGTCACCGCCGACGGCGTCCCGTACGAGAAGATCGCCAAGTTGCACGGCGCGGACGTGCTGGCCACCACCGTCGTGCAGACCTGCGTCCGGTACGGCGAGGCCGACCGGTGCCGGTTCTGCACCATCGAAGAGTCGCTCGACGCCGGCGCCACCGTCGCCGCCAAGACCCCGGCGCAGCTCGCCGAGGTCGCCGAGGCGGCGGTGCGCCTGGACGGGGTGCGGCAGATGGTGATGACCACCGGCACCACCTCGGGCCCGGACCGGGGCGCGCGGGTCCTCGCCCGGTCGGTACGGGCCGTCCTCGCGGCGGTTCCCGGGCTGCCCGTCCAGGTGCAGTGCGAGCCGCCCGCCGACCTGTCGTGGATCACGGCGCTCAAGGAGGCGGGGGCCACCGCGATCGGCGTCCACATCGAGTCGCTGGACGAGGCGGTCCGCCGCCGGTGGACGCCCGGCAAGGCGAGCGTGCCCCGGGCCGCCTACGACGCCGCGTGGGCGGAGGCGGTGCGCGTGTTCGGCCGCAACCGCGTCTCCACCTACCTGCTCGTCGGCCTCGGCGAGGACCCGTCCGAGCTGGTCGCCGGCGCCGCGGAGCTGATCGGGCGCGGCGTATACCCGTTCGTCGTGCCCTTCCGCCCGTTGAAGGGCTCCCTGGCGGGGCGGGACGGCCTGCCGGCCCCGTCGCCGGGGGTCGTCCGGGAGGTCACCGAACAGGTGGCCGCGCTGCTGCGCGCCGCCGGGATGACCGGCGCCGACCAGCGGGCGGGCTGCGCCGCCTGCGGCGCCTGCAGCGCCCTCGCCGTCGCCGGCGGCTGAGGCGGCGATGACGGTGAGGCGGGCTGACGGTGAGATGGCGATGACGGTGAGGCGGGCTGACGGTGAGATGGCGATGACGGTGAGGCGGGGATGACGGTGAGGCGGCGATGACGGCGGCGCACGACCTCGGCGGGGCCCTGCTCGGGACGCCCTCGCGGCGCGGGCCCGGGACGGACCCCGGCGGCGCGTCCGCGGGAAAGGCGGCGCGGACGCCCGGCGAACCCGTCTGCGACGTGCTGCTCGGACGGCGCCGGCCGGGCTTCCTGGTGGAGGAGGCCGACGGCGCCGCGCTCGCGGCCTACCGGGCGCTGCGCAAGAAGGTCTTCGTCGAGGAACAGGGGCTGTTCCGCGGCCACGACCTGGACGACCGCGACCACGACCCGCGCACCGTGGTACTGGTGGCGAAGAACCGCGCGGGGGCCGTGCTCGGCGGCGTCCGGCTCGGTCCCGCCGCGGACGGGCCGGACATCGGCTGGTGGCGGGGCGGCCGCCTGGCCGTCGACCCCGCGGAACGAGGCGGCTCCGGCATCGGCCCCGCCCTGGTGCGAGCGGCGAGCGCGCGGGCGGAGGCCGCCGGGGCGCTGCGCTTCGAGGCCACGGTGCAGGCCCACGCCGCGCCGATGTTCACCCGCCTCGGCTGGCGGACCGTGCGCGCGCTCCCGGTGGCGGGCGTCCCCCACCTGCTGATGCGCCGGCCGATCGGGCGCATCGCCGCCCTGGCCCAGGGCACCAAGCGGGCGCTGGGCGCGCTGCTGGCCGGGATGACCCCGGGAGGCCCGCGGTTCCTCGGCGACGACGGGGCGCCGGTGCCGGGCAGCGACCTGGTCGCGGCGTGCGACGCGATCCTGCCGGCGATGGTGGAGCGCGACCCCGGCTGGGCCGGCTGGTGCTCGGTCCTGGTCAACCTCAACGATCTCGCCGCGATGGGCGCCGCTCCGGTGGGCCTGCTCGACGCGCTCGGGGCGCGGGACGTCGCCGCCGCCGAGCGCGTGCTCGCCGGGCTGCGCCGCGCGGCCGCCGCGTACGGCGTCCCGGTGCTGGGCGGGCACACCCAGCTCGGCGTGCCGGCGGCGCTGTCGGTCACCGCGCTGGGCCGCACGCGGCATCCCGTCCCGGGCGGCGGCGGCCGTCCGGGACACCGGGTGCGGCTCACCGCCGACCTGGCCGGCGGCTGGCGGCCCGGGTACACCGGGCGGCAGTGGGACTCCACGACGCGCCGCCGCACCCCTGAGCTGCGCGCCATGCTGGGCGCGGTGGCGGCGGCCCGTCCGGCGGCGGCCAAGGACGTGTCGATGGCCGGCGTCGCCGGGACGCTCGGCATGCTCGCCGAGGCGTCGGGGTGCGGCGCCGTGCTGGACGTCGCCGCGGTCCCTCGCCCCGGCGCGGCGACCATGGGCGACTGGCTCACCTGCTTCCCCGGCTTCGCGATGCTCACCGCGGACGAGCCGGGCCGTCCCGGCCTTCCCGCCGGGCCGGCGACCGGCGCCGGGTGCGGCGAGCTGACCTCCGGGCGCGGGGTCATGCTGCGCTGGCCGGACGGCGAACTGACCGAGGCGATCGCCGGCCCGGTGACCGGGCTGGGCGCGGCGGGCGAGAAGGGCTGGGCATGAAGATACGCATGGGCGCCGTCGCGGCGCCGTTCGACCGGGACGTGGAGGCGTGCTTCGCGCGCGTGGAGCACCTGGTGGCCGAGGCGCGCGCGCAGGGCGTGCGCCTGCTCGCCCTCCCGGAGGCGTGCCTGGGCGGCTACCTGCTCAGCATGGACGGCGACGCCGGCGACGTCCCGCCCGCGTTCGAGCGGGACGGGCCGGAGATCCGGCGGCTGGCGGCGATCGCGGGCGACATGGTGGTCTGCGCCGGGTACTGCGAGGCCGCCGGGCCGTGGCGGTACAACAGCGTCGTGTGCGTGTCCGGCGACGGCGTGCTCGGCCACCACCGCAAGGTCCACCAGCCGCTCAGCGAGGACGCCCTGTTCGCCGCCGGCGACGGGTTCGCGGCCTTCGACACCCCGGTCGGGCGGCTCGGGATGATGATCTGTTACGACAAGGCGTTCCCCGAGTCGGCGCGGTCGCTCGCGCTGGACGGCGCCGAGATCGTCGTGTGCGTGTCCGCGTGGCCGGCCAGCCGCACCGACCCGGCGCCCGACCTGGCCGAGGACCGCTGGACGCGGCGCTTCGACCTGTTCGACCAGACGCGGGCCCTTGAGAACCAGGTGGTCTGGGTGTCGGCCAACCAGTCCGGCGCCTTCGGCACGCTCCGGTTCGTCGGCAGCGCCAAGATCGTCGGGCCCGGAGGGGAGATCCTCGCCCGCACCGGAGTGCCCGGCGGCGTCGCGGTCGCCGAGGTGGACGTGCGGGCGGCGCTCGCCGTCGCGCGCCGCTCCATGGGGCACCTGCGCGACCGCCGCCCCGACGCCTACGCCCGCGACGACGGAGTCTCGCCGGTGGCGGCCGCCGGGAGGTCCTGACCGGTGGTCCGCATCGCCGCCGTCTCCGCGCACTTCGGGCGCGACCTCGCGTTCGACCTTCAGCGCATCGCCAAGCTGGTGGCCGACGCCCGTTCGTCCGGCGCCGCGCTGCTGGTCCTGCCGGACGCCTCGCTGGGCGGCTACCTGGCCGACCTGCGTCATCCCGACCCCGACTCGCTCCCGCCGGCGCTGGACCCCGACGACCCGATCTTCAAGCGGCTCGGCGTGCTGGCCGGCGAGATGGTGCTGTGCGTCGGCTACTGCGAGGACGCGGGCCCGGTCCGCTACAACGCGGCCGTCTGCCTCAGCGGCGACGGCGTGCTCGGACGGCACCGCAAGGTCCACCTGCCGGCGGGGGAGACCGCCGCTTACGCCCCCGGCGACCGGTTCGACGCCTTCGACACGCCGGTGGGCCGCGTCGGGATGCTCATCGACTACGACAAGACCTTCCCCGAGTCGGCGCGCAGCCTGGCCCTGGACGGCGCCGAGATCCTCGCCTGCCTGTCCGCCTGGCCGACCAGCATCACCAACCGGGCCCCGCGGATGACCCAGGACCGCCAGTCACGCCTGTTCGACCTGTACGACTGCGCGCGGGCGGCGGAGAACCAGGTCGTGCTCGCCTCCTCCAACCAGACCGGCGCGATGGGCGGCATGCGCTTCCTGGGCCAGGCCAAGGTGGTCGGCCCGGGAGGGGAGGTCCTCGCCCGCACCTGGTCCAAGGCCGGTCTCGCGGTGGCCGAGGTCGACGTGGCCGCGGAGGTCGCCACGGCCCGGCGGGTGCTCAAGCACCTGGACGAGCTGCGCCCGGGCAGCTACCGATGAGACCGGCGGGCACCCCTGAGCCACGGAAGACGCCGATGGGACCGGCGGCGGCCATGGGGCGCGGATGACGCCGGTCGAGGCGAAGGGGCCGCAGATGACGCGGGGGAGCCGCAGGTGAGGATCGCGCTGCTGACGTACTCCACCAAGCCCAGGGGCGGGGTGGTGCACACGCTGAGCCTGGCCGAGGCGCTGGCCGCCGCGGGCCAGGACGTCACGGTCTGGACGCTCGCCCGCGGCGGGGACGCCGGCTTCTTCCGCGCGGTGGCCCCGGCCGTGCGGCAGGTGCTCGTCCCGTTCCCTGACATTCCCGGCGAGACGGTGGGCGACCGCATCATGCGCTCGATCTCGGCGTTGCGCGAGGCGTTCCGTCCCGGCGCCTACGACGTCGTGCACGCCCAGGACTGCATCAGCGCCAACGCCGTCGAGGACTGCGTGCGCACCGTCCACCACATCGATCACTTCACCACGCCCGAGCTGGCGGCCTGTCACGAGCGGGCGATCGTCCGCCCGCACACCCATGTCTGCGTCTCCGCGGCCGTCGCCGGCGAGCTCGCCCGCGGCTGGGGGATCGCCGCGGCGGTCATCCCGAACGGCGTCGAGTCCGAGCGCTTCGCCGAGGCCGCGCGGAACGGCGACCGGCGGTGGCGCGCGCGGTTCGGGCCGTACGTGCTGACCGTGGGCGGCATCGAGCCGCGCAAGGGGTCGATGGACCTGCTGGAGGCGTACGCGCTGCTGGCCGACCCGGATCTGCGCCTGATCGTCGCGGGCGGTGAGACGCTGTTCGACTACCGCGCCTACCGGGCCGAGTGGGAGGAACGCGCGGCCGCGCTCGGCGTCGAGCCGATCGTGCTCGGGCAGGTCGGCCACCACGACCTGCCCGCGCTGGTCGCCTCGGCCGCGGTCTTCGCCTTCCCCTCGCTCAAGGAGGGGTTCGGCCTGGCCGCCATGGAGGCCCTGGCCGCCGGAGTGCCGCTGGTCACGCGCGACCTGCCGGTGTTCCGGGAGGTGTTCGGCGGGGCGGCCCGCTTCGCGACCGGCCCGCGCGGTCTCGCCGAGGCGATGCGCGCGGCGCTCGCCGCCCCCGACACGCGGCGCCTGGCCGCCGGCCGCGCCCTGGCGGCCCGGCACACCTGGTCGCAGGCCGCCGCCCGCCACATCGCCCTGTACGACTCCCTCTAGCGGGATCGGGATCGGGCGGATCGAAGAGCGATCGCGGCGGTGCGGCGGCGGCCGGCCCGTGCGGAGGGCGGACGCGGGGCCCTGCCGGGCACCATGACGTTCGGCGTGTCGACGGATCCGTGGGCGCGTTTCACTTCCGCTCACTTCTCTCACGGAATGTTCCGGAATCCGGTGGCGGCCCGGTTCCGCCGAAAGGGAGCCGTGACCGCCGTCGTCGTCCTTCCGCCGTGATGATCAGGGCGTGGCGTACCGATGCGAGCCGGACGGTGGGTCTTGTGGAATCGTGTCAAGAACGTTTTAATCCCCGTTAAGGCGAGTGTGAAGATCGTGTGTTCCGCGAGGTGAAAGGCCGTGGAGGCCTTGCGCGCGCGGGTTGTGAGCGCTGTTCCGGGCTGAGGGACGGTGCGTTTCGCCATGCCGTCGGAAAGCGCTTTCCGTAGGAGGGGACATGTCTCTGCGCAAGGTCCTGACGACAGCTCTCGCGACCGGTCTGCTCGCCGCGGTGGCGGCCTGCGGCGGCGGTGGCGGCGGGGCCGGGGACGGCACGGCGACCATCCGCTTCGCCTGGTGGGGCAGCGAGCAGCGCGCGAAGATCACTAACGAGGCCGTCCGGCTGTTCATGAAGAAGAACCCGGCGATCAAGGTCGTCACCAGCACCGCCATCTACGACGCCTACTTCCAGAAGCTCGCCACCGAGACCGCCGGCGGCAACGCGCCCGACGTCATGCAGATGAGCGACCGCCACCTGCGCGAGTACGCCGACCGCAACGTCGTGCTGGACCTGCGCCCGCACGAGGGCAAGGAGATCCGCACCGCCGACCTCAAGAAGGAGGTCATGGGGCTCGGCACGATGGGCGACAAGCTCTACGGCCTGCCCCTCGGCCAGACCGCCGTCGTGATGATCTACAACCCGGTGCTGTGGAAGAGCGCGGGCGCGAAGGAGCCGAAGCTCGGCTGGACCTGGGACGACTACTTCGAGGCCGCCAAGAAGGTGACCGAGCACACCGGCAGGAAGGTCTACGGCGCCGGGGACTTCGGCGGCATCGAATCCTGGTTCAAGGTGTGGCTGTCCCAGCAGGGCAAGGGCCTGTACACCGCGGACGGCCGGCTCGGCTACACCGAGAAGGACGTCCTCACCTGGTGGGAGATGGCCACGAAGTTCCGCAAGGCGGGCGCCTCGACCCCTGGAGAGATCACCGCGGTCAACCCGGCGGGCTCGCCGCTGGCGCGCAAGCTGTCGGCCTCGGAGTTCCAGCCGGACTCCACGGTCGCGCCCGACGCCTGGGCCGGCTACGACAACCCCTACGCACTGGCGCCGCTGCCGCAGGTCGGCGGCGACCTCGGCCTGTACGGCGAGCCGCCCATGCTGCTCAGCGTGTCCGCCCGGACCAAGCAGCGGGCCGCGGCGCTCAAGCTGGCCGACTTCATCATCAACGACCCCGAGGCAGCCAAGATCCTCGGCATGTCGCGCGGCCTGCCCGCCAACGCCACGAACCGCGAGGCGATCGCGCCGTCCCTCACCGGAGCGTGGAAGCAGGTCTACGAGTACGAGGAACTCGTCGCCGGCAAGGTCAAGCTCGGCCCGCCCGCCCCGCCCAAGGGCGCCGGCACGCTGTTCACCCTGTTCGACAAGTACTACCAGGACGTCATGTACGACAAGGCGACCCCGGCCGACACCGCGAAGCGGTACTACGCCGAGGCCCAGCAGATCATCGCCGGCTGATCGGGACGGCCGATGCATCCCACCAGACGGACCCGCGGGCGGCCTCGATGAGCGCGCGGCCGTCCACGCTGGAACGGGCCCGCGCCGCGCCCGCCGCCGGCCGGCCACGCGCGGCCTACGGGGAGCGGCCGGGCGTGGCGTACCTGTTCCTGTCGCCGTGGGTCGCGGGCGCCGTGCTGCTGACCGTGGGGCCGATGCTCGCCTCGCTGTACCTGTCGTTCACCGACTACGACCTGTTCACGGCGCCCTCGTTCGTGGGCGCGGACAACTACGTCCGGCTGTTCACGCAGGACGCGCACTTCCTCAACGCGGTGTGGGCGACGGCCAGGTTCGTCGTCTTCTCCGTCCCGGTGCAGCTGGTGGCGGCGCTGGCGGTGGCCATGCTGCTCAACCGGGCGAGCCGCATGCAGGGGCTGTACCGCTCGGCGTTCTACGCTCCCTCGCTGCTCGGCGCGAGCGTCGCGGTGGCCCTGGTGTGGCGGGCGATGTTCTCCGGCGGCGGGGCCGCCGACCAGGTGCTCTCGATCTTCGGCGTCAGGACGGGCGGCTGGGTGACCGACCCCGACCTCGCGCTGCTGGTGCTCGTGCTGCTGGGCATCTGGCAGTTCGGCGCCCCGATGGTCATCTTCCTGGCCGGTCTGAAGCAGATACCGGTGGAGCTGTACGACGCGGCGTCGGTGGACGGCGCGGGGTGGTGGCGGCGGTTCTGGTCGATCACGGTGCCGATGCTGTCGCCGGTGATCCTGTTCAACCTGGTGCTGGACACGATCAGGGCCTTCCAGGTGTTCAACGCCGCGTTCGTCGTCAGCAACGGCACAGGCGGCCCCGGCGACTCGACCCTGTTCTACACGCTCTACCTGTGGCAGAAGGGCTTCGTCGACTTCCAGATGGGCTACGCCTCGGCGATGGCCTGGGTCCTGCTGGCCGGCATCGCCCTGGTCACCACGCTGATCTTCAGGTCGGCCCGCTCCTGGGTCCACTACGGAGGTGGTGAGCGGTGACCCGTCCGAGAGTGCGCCGGGTGGTCTGGCACCTGGGGGTGGCGGCCGTGCTCCTGGTGATGCTGTACCCGGTGCTGTGGCTGGTGACCAGCTCGGTCAAGCCCAGCGCGCGCATCGCCGCGAGCGTCGGGCTGTGGCCGGAGTCGTTCACGCTCGGCAACTACGCCGCCGTCCTCGACGCCTCCGCCGGCACCCCGGTCTGGCGGTACTTCCTGAACTCCACGCTCGTCGCGGGCGGCGCGGTGATCGGCAACGTCGTCACCTGCTCGCTGGCCGCCTACGCCTTCGCCCGGCTGAGGTTCCGGCTGCGCACCCCGCTGTTCGCGTTCATGCTGGCCACGATCATGCTGCCGCAGCACGTCGTCCTGATCCCGCAGTACACCATCTTCCAGCGGCTCGGCATGGTCGACTCCTTCTGGCCGCTGGTGCTGCCGAAGTTCCTGGCCACCGACGCGTTCTTCGTCTTCCTGATGGCGCAGTTCATCAGGCAGCTGCCCCGCGAGCTGGACGAGGCGGCCCGCATCGACGGGTGCGGGCCGATCAGGATCTTCGCCCACATCACGCTGCCGCTGATCAAGCCCGCGATGATCACGACGGCCATCTTCACGTTCATCTGGACCTGGAACGACTTCTTCACCCAGCTGATCTACCTGTCGTCCCCCGAGCGGCTCACCGTGCCGCTGGCGCTGCGCATGTTCGTCGACCTGCAGGAGAGCGCCGCCTCCTTCGGGCCGATGTTCGCGCTGTCGGTGCTCTCGCTGGTGCCGGTGCTGCTGTTCTTCGCCGCCTTCCAGCGCTTCCTGGTCCAGGGCCTGGCCACCTCGGGACTCAAAGGATGAGCCGCCGCCTGGCGCTCCTTTCCGAGTCGCTGCTGCTCGGGGTGCTGGTGTTCCTCGCCTCGCTGCCGCTGGTGACCGCCTTCGCCGCGCTGGCCGCAGGCTGCGCGCTGCTGCGCGAGCGCGGGGAGAGCGCCGTCGGGGTGCGGCCGTACGCCCGGCGTCTGCTGGCCGTCGCCCGGGCCGGGCCGCTCGCGTTCGCCGTCCCGGCGGCGCTCTGCCTGGTGCTCGCGCTCGACTGGGCGGCCGTGGAGTCCGGCCTGCCCGGGCACGAGGCCTTCGCCGTATTGGTGCCGCTGCTGGCCGTCGCCGCCGCCGCGCTCGCGCTGCGCTGCGCCGGGGCCTGGCGGCCCGGGACCGGCTGGCCTGAGGCCTTCCGCGCGGCGTCGCGGGCCGACGTGTACGGCACCGCGCTGCTGGCCATGGCGGTGGCGGCCGCCGCGGTCGTCTGCTCGACCTTTCCCCTGGTCACCCCGCTGGCCCTCGGCCAGCTGGTCCTCGCCGCCGTCGCCGTCGACGCGCGGGTCCCCGTCCAGCACGCCTGACCTCGGACGCCAGCACGTCTCCGAGGCCGGCCATCACGCACGGAGGTGCAGTTCAGCCATGCCGGAGATCGCCCGACGAGATGTGTTGAAGGGGATGGCGGCGGCCGGCGCCGGCGCCGTCCTGCCCGCCGGCCCCCTGTACCAGGGCGCCGCGACGGCCGCCGCGGCGCCCGAGGTGACGGTGCGCTGGCTGGAGGAGACGCCCTCCCTCGCGGCCGGCTCGACCTGGGGCACCCCGTGGCCGCGCGGGACGGTGCCGAGGGGGCAGGCGTTCGCGCTGACCGCTCCCGGCGGCGCGGCCGTGCCGGTCCAGACCTGGCCGATCGCCTACTGGCCGGACGGGTCGCTGAAGTGGACCGCGCACGCGCTGAGCGCCGCCGCGCCCGCCGCGGCCTACACCCTGGCGGCCGGATCGCCCGCCGCGCCCGCCGCGCCGGTCACCGTGAAGGACGCCAAGGGCCACGTCGAGGTGGACACCGGCGTGATCAGGGTCCGCGTCCGCAAGGAGGGCTCGGAGCTGATCAGCCACGTCTGGCGAGGCGCGGCCGAGATCGCCCGCCGGGTGCAACTGGTCAGCCTCCGGCAGGACGCGATCGCCGACGACGACGAGTCCGCGCCGCGGCGCGAGCGCCTCCTCGGCGACGTCCGCAAGGTCACCGTGGAGCAGAGGGGACCGGTGCGGGCGGTGGTCCGCGTCGAGGGCAGGCACCAGAGCGCCAAGGGCGGGACGTGGCTGCCGTTCACGGTGCGCCTGTACTTCTACGCGGGCGCCGAGAGCATCCGCATGGTGCACACGTTCGTCTTCGACCGCGACGGGACGCGCGACTTCGTCGCCGGGCTCGGCGTGCGGTTCAAGGTGCCCATGCGCGACGAGACCTACGACCGGCACGTGCGGTTCGTGGGGGAGGGGCACGGGATGCTGGCCGAGGCGGTCAAGGGCATCACCGGCCTGCGCAGGGACCCCGGCGCCGCGGTGCGCGCCGCCCAGGTCGCGGGCGTCAGGCTGCCCGACGTCTCCACGTGGGACACCCGCGTGAGCGGCCGCCTCCACCTGATCCCCACCTGGGGCGACCACACCCTCGCCCAGCTGTCGGCCGAGGGCTTCACGGTGCGCAAGCGGACCAAGAAGGGGCACGCCTGGGTCGACGTCGACCAGGGCGGGCGCGCCTCGGGGCTCGGGTACGTCGGCGGGGTGTCCGGCGGGGTGGCGTTCGGGCTGCGCGACTTCTGGCAGCGCCACCCCACCCAGCTCGACGTCCGCGGCGCCGCGTCGGAGGAGGCCGAGGTCACCGTCTGGATGTGGTCCCCCCAGGCGGCCCCGATGGACACGCGCTTCTACCACGACGGGATGGGCCAGGACACCTTCCCTGAGCAGCTGGAAGGGCTGGAGATCACCTACGAGGACTACGAGCCCGGGTTCGGCACGCCGTACGGCATCGCCCGCACCAGCGAGCTGATGTTCTGGGCCGTCGGCGCCACCCCGGACGCCGCCCGGCTGAGCGCGATGGCGGACGCCGTGCGCACCCCGCCGCAGATCGTCAACCCGGTCGGGCACCTGGTCGCCGCGAAGGTCTTCGGCGGGCTGTTCGCCCCGGCCGACCGGTCGACCCCCGCCGCCGCGGCGATCGAGGACCACCTGGACTTCCTGTTCTCCTACTACAAGGGGCAGGTCGAGCAGCGGCACTGGTACGGGTTCTGGAACCACGGCGACATCATGCACACCTACGACACCGACCGGCGGGTCTGGCGGTACGACGTCGGCGGGTACGCGTGGGACAACTCCGAGCTGTCGCCGGACCTGTGGCTGTGGTACGCGTTCCTGCGGTCGGGCAGGGCCGACGTCTACCGGTTCGCCGAGGCGATGACCCGGCACACCGGCGAGGTGGACGTCTACCACACCGGCCCGTGGGCGGGGCTCGGCACCCGGCACAACGTGCAGCACTGGGGATGCAGCGCCAAGCAGCAGCGCATCTCCACGGCGGCCTACCGGCGCATCTTCTACTACCTCACCGCGGACGAGCGGGTGGGCGACCTGATGCGCGCGCTGGTCGGCTCCGACAAGACGTTCATGGCGCTCGACCCCCTGCGCAAGATCCGCACGGAGCCGTACACGCCGGACCCGGAGGCGCTGGCCATCGGCCTCGGCACCGACTGGTCGGGGCTGGCCGCCGCCTGGCTGACCGAGTGGGAGCGCGGCGGGGACCCGGTCGCGGAGAGGAAGCTCAAGGCGACCATGCGCACGATCGCCGCGATGCCCAACGGCTTCGTCACCGGCGAGGGGCTGTACAGCCTGAGCACCGGCGAGTTCGCCCCGGCGCGGAAGAAGGTGGCGGTCTCGCACCTGTCGGCCATGTTCGGCCAGGTGGAGATCTGCGCGGAGCTGATCGACCTGGTCGACATGCCGGAGTTCGAGGCTGCGTGGCTGCAGTACTGCCGGCTGTTCAACGGCACCGCGGCCGAGCAGACGGCCGAGACGGGGGCGGCGTTCGGCAATCTCATCCTGCGGCAGGGGCACTCCCGGCTGACCGCCTACGCCGCGGTGCGGCTCGGGCGCGACGACCTGGCGGCCCGCGCGTGGCGCGAGTTCTACACCGGCGACGGCTACGCGCCCACCCTGCCGTGGCGGTCGGAGAAGGTGGCGACGACGCTGAACCCCACCGAGGAGGCGGCGTGGGTGTCCACCAACACCACCGCCTTGTACGGCCTGGCGGCCATCCAGAACCTCGCCCTCGTCGGCGACCGGATCACCCCTCCCTGACCCGCGACCGGCGGGCCCGGCGGGCCGCGCGCCCTCCTTGGCCCGCGACCGGCGGGTCCGGCCCGCCGCGTGCCCGCCCGGGCCCGTAGCCCCGGCCGCGGCCAGGGCTACGGGCCGCTGAGGAGGGGGAGGCGCAGGACGAAGCGGGCGCCGAGCTGGCAGTCCTCGATGACCAGGGTCCCCTCGTGGTGCTGGGCGATGTCCCGGGCGATCGCCAGCCCGAGGCCGGTGCCCTGCTTGTCCTTCTCGCGGCCGGAGGGCAGCCGCGTGAAGCGCTGGAAGACGACCTCCCGCTGGTCGGGCGGGATGCCCTCGCCGTCGTCGATCACCTGCATCTCGGCGCACCCGTCGTCGCGGTCCACGATGATGGTCACCGTGGAGGTGGCGTGCCGCTCGGCGTTGTCCAGCAGGTTGGTCAGCAGCCGCAGCAGCTGGAGCCGGTCGCCGCTGACGACCACGCCGGGCCGCAGGCGCAGCACGACGCGTTTGCGCCGGGGGCGGCGGCCGACCTCGGTGCGCACCAGCTCGGCGAGGTTGATGTAGCTGCGCGAGGCCTGCTCGCCGGCGTCGAGCTTGGCGAGCACCAGCAGGTCGGTGACGATGGCCTGCAACCGGTCCAGGCTCGAGACCAGCGCCTCGGCCATCTTCAGCCAGTCGGTGTCCTCCGGGTGCAGCAGGGCCTCCTCCACCTGCGTGCGCATGGCCGTGATGGGGCTTCGAAGGTCGTGGCCGGCGTCGGAGGCGAAGCGCCGCTGCTGCTCCACCGCCTGTTGCAGGCGGTCCAGGGTCGAGTTGACGGTCTCGGTGAGCGCGCCGATCTCGTCGTGCTTCTCGGGGGCCGGGACCCGGCGGCCGAGGTCCGTGACGGTGATCTCCGACAGCCCCGCGCACACCTCCTCGACGGGCGCGAGGGCGCGGCGCACGATGCGGTACGTCCCGATGGCGCTCGCCCCCGTGAGCAGCAGGCAGACGCCGGCGACCACCAGGAAGAACGCGGGGTTGACGTACCACGGGACGGGCGGGCCGGCGCCGTAGATGATGTAGTCGCCCTGCGGCCGGTAGAAGCGCAGCGCCACGACGTCCAGGCAGGTGTGCGGGAACCCGGGCGCGGAGCAGATCTCGTTGCCGGCGACCGCGGCATCGCCCGGCGGGACGAACCGCGCGATCGGCGGGCGCCCGGCGAGGTCGGCGGTCGAGGCGATGACGTGGCCGGAGGGGTCGACGACCTGGATGTGCCGCACGTCGTCCTCCGGCGCCACGATCGGGCGCAGTGATCCCTGGTGGATCATGCGGGAGACGTGCATGAGGCTCGCCATGATGTCCTGGCGCTGGTGAGACTCCGCGAGGCGGTACATCCCCATGAAAACGAGCACGCTCGCGCCCGCGCACGCCAAGGCCGTCATGACGCTGGCGACCCATGTCAGCCTGGTCCGTACGGACCAGTCGCGCCAGAGCCTCACCGCGCCCCCCTGTCCGCCTCGTGATCACCCTAAATCCGCATCATTCGAGGTCAGGGCAGCGAAAGGGCAAGATGGCACAAACTATGGATCAAGGACATGCAGCGTATGGGGTGCCTGGTTCATCGTCCGCCCCCCGGTTCCTGTGCATTCCACTACATCTCCGAGCCGGGCTCCGTAAAGGTCCGGCACATGGATCGCGGGCTCGATCGTCATGGTCATGCCGGCGGTGAGCACCGTGCGGTCGGCGGCGGTGAGCCAGGGTCCCTCGCGCGGTTCCAGGCCGACGCCCTGGCCCGTTCCCCGCGTGACGTGGGGCCCGTAGCCGCTCTCGTCCAGCACGGTCCAGGCGGCGGCGTCAACCTCGGCGGCCGTCGCGCCCGGCCGCACGGCCTCCGCGGCGGCGTCGTGAGCCGACAGCAGCACCGCGTACAGCGCCTCGAAGTCCTCCGGCGGCTCGGCCACGAAGAAGGCGCGGGCGGCGTGCGCGTGGTATCCGCCCGACCGGGCGGTGACCCGCACGGTCACCGCGTCGCCGGGGTTGATCACGCGTCCGGACGGCGCGTGCCGGGGCCGCGCCGTGTTCTCCCCGGCCGCCACCACCACCGAGACGTGCCCCGCGTCCCCCGCCTCCGCGCGGAGCCGGCCGGCCATGCCCTCCTCCGTGGCGCCGAACCACGACAGCGTGCGCGCCGCCGCGAGGACGCGGTCGGCGGCCGCCGCCGCCCGTTCGATCGCGGCCACCTCCGCGGGGCGCTTGCGCATCCGCAGCGGATCGAGCACGGCCGAGGCCAGCACCAGGTCGGCGTCCACGCGCAGCACGAACAGCTCGTGCGCCCGCATCTGCGCGTCCACGCCCACCCGCGACGCCGAGGCGGGGATGAGCGCGGCGGCCTCGGCGGCGTCGGAGGCGAAGCCGGGCGGCAGGCCGGGCACCAGCACGAGGAACCCCGAGGCGTCGTGCCCGGCGACGTACCGCAGGTCGGGCGAGGGGCGCAGAACCAGCGCGTCCAGGCCCGCCTCCGACATCCGCGCGTGGACGGCCGCGATGACCTCCCCGGTCATGCGGGCGGATGCAGCCAGCAGGCCACCGGCCCGAACGCGGGCTCCTTGTCCGCGCACACCTCCATCGCCACCGGGCACCGCGGATGGAAGCGGCATCCGGACGGCGGGTCGGCCGGGTCGGGCACGTCCCCGGGCAGTTCCGCGGGCAGCCTGCCGAGACCGTCCGGCTCCGGGATGGCCCTCAGCAGCGCCTGGGTGTAGGGGTGGCGGGGCTCGGCCCAGACCTCGGCGGTCGGCCCGGTCTCCACGATCTTCCCCAGGTACATCACCGCGATGCGGTCGGCGATCAGCCGGACCACCGACAGGTCGTGGCTGATGAACAGCAGTCCCGCGCCCGACTCGACCGCGAGGTTGCGCATCAGCGTCGCCACCTGCGCCTGCGCGGAGGCGTCCAGCGCCGAGATCGGCTCGTCGCCGATCAGCAGCGAGGGGCGGGCCGCCAGGGCGCGGGCGATCGCGATGCGCTGGCGCTGCCCCCCGGAGAACTCGTGCGGGTAGCGCCCGGCCATGTGGCCGGGCAGGCCCACGCGTTCCAGCATGTCGGCCGGAGTGGTCTCGCGGTCGCCGGCCGCCGCCAGGCCGTCGGCGATCTGCGCGCCCACCCGCCGCCGGGGGTTGAGCGAGGCGTACGGGTCCTGGAACACCATCTGGATCTTGGTGAGCGCGGGGTCCCTGCGGCGCAGGCCGAGCGGCGTGACCGGGCCGTCCTGGAACGCGACGGCGCCGCCGCCCGCCGGGACCAGCCCGCAGACGGCGCGGGCCAGGGTGGACTTGCCGCAGCCGGACTCCCCGACCAGGCCGACGACCTCGCCGGCCGCCACGTCCAGGCTGGCCCCCGCGACCGCGCGCACGGCCGGCCTTCCGGGCGTCCGGTGGTCGACGACCAGGTCCCGCACGGTCAGCAGGCTCATGAGCCCTCCCTCGGCGAGGTGTCCGGCGCTTCGCCGGGTGGCACGGGTTCGCTCGCCGGCCCCTGCGCCGGGTCGCGCGGCCCGGCGGCCGCGCCCTCCCTCGGCAGCGCGTCCAGAAGCGCACGGGTGTAGGGATGCTCCGGCTCGCGCAGCACCCGGCCGCGCGGCCCGGTCTCCAGGACCAGGCCCTCCCGCATGACGCTGACCTCGTCGGCGACCGCCGACATGACGCCGAGATCGTGCGTCACCAGCAGCACGGCGAGCCCGAGGTCGTCGCACAGGCTCCTGATCAGACGCAGCACGCCCGCCTGGACGGTCACGTCCAGCGCGGTGGTCGGCTCGTCGGCGATCAGCACCTTCGGGCCGCAGGCCAGGGCGATCGCGATCGCGATGCGCTGGCGCATGCCTCCGGAGAACTGGTGCGGGTAGCGGTCGGCCGCCGCGGCCGGTCCGGGGATGCGCACCTTCCCGAGCAGCTCGACCGCCCGCGCCCGCGCCTCGGCCTTGCCGATGCGCAGGTGGTGGCGCATGT
The DNA here is from genome assembly GCF_042654065.1 of Sphaerisporangium dianthi. Classification (NCBI taxonomy): domain Bacteria; kingdom Bacillati; phylum Actinomycetota; class Actinomycetes; order Streptosporangiales; family Streptosporangiaceae; genus Sphaerisporangium; species Sphaerisporangium dianthi. Next base: position 74,687 of record NZ_JBHSFP010000031.1, read on the forward strand.
GCTCGGTGATCTGGCGGCCGACGGTCAGCATCGGGTGCAGGCTGGTCGCCGGGTCCTGGAACACCATGGCGATGTCGCGTCCCCGCACGGCGTTCAGGTCGCGCTGCGCCAGGCCGAGCAGGTCGCGCCCGTCCAGCTCGACGCGGCCGCCCGTACGGGCGCCGTGCGGCAGCAGGCCGAGCGCGGCGAGCCCGGTCATCGTCTTGCCCGAGCCGCTCTCGCCGGCCAGGCCGTGCACGCGTCCGGGGCGCAGGGTCAGGTCGACCCCGCGCAGGATCTCGTGCCCGCCGATCGAGACGGTCAGCCCTTCGACGCTCAGCACCGGCGAGGCGTCCCGCGGGTCGTTCACGGTCACAGCGCACGCTCCTTGATGGCGCGGGCGGTGCGCGGGTCCAGGGCGTCGCGGAGCGTGTCGCCCAGGAAGTTGAAGGCGAGCACCACGGTCAGGATGGCGAGGCCCGGGAAGGTCGCGACCCACCAGCTGTCGAAGACCTCGACGCCGGAGGCGACCATCGCCCCCCACTCGGAGGAGGGCGGCTTGGCCCCGAGCCCGAGGAAGGACAGGCCCGACAGCAGCAGCAGCGCGGTGCCGATGTCCAGCGTCGCGAGGACCAGGATGGGCCCGGTCACGTTGGGCAGCACGTCCACCCGCAGGGATCGCCAGGCGGAGAAGCCGAGCAGCCGGCCGCTGAGCACGAACTCGCGTTCGCGCATGCCGAGCACCAGGCCGCGCGTCACGCGGGCGTAGGCGGGCCAGGCCACGACCAGCACGGCGAGCACCGCGTTGGTGAGGCTGGCGCCGAGGGCCGCGGCGACGACCATGGCGAGGATCACGGTGGGGAAGGCGAAGACCAGGTCGGCCAGCCGCATGATCCCCTCGCCGACCCATCTGCCGAAATATCCGGCGCAGGCCCCGAGGGCGCCGCCGATCAGCAGCGACAGCACCACCAGCAGCAGCGTCAGCGGGATGGACACCCGCGCGCCGTACATGATGCGGGACAGGATGTCGCGGCCGAGCTGGTCGGTGCCGAACCAGTGGCCCGGGCCGGGGGAGGCCAGCCGGGGCAGGTCCTGGGCCAGCGGGTCGTGCGGCGCGAGCAGCGGGGCCGCCACGGCGATGACCAGCCAGGCGAGCGCGACCACCCCGCCCACCACGGCGAGCGGCTGCCGCCACGCCTCCGGCAGGCGAGAAAGGACGCCCTTCCTGTCCGGCGCGCCCGGAAGGATCCTCACGCCGGCCCCCCTCCGCGGCGGACGCGGGCGATCACGACAGCCTCACTCTCGGGTCGATGATCCCGTACAGGACGTCGACCACCAGGTTGATCAGGACGTACACGAAGCCGACCACCAGGCCGACGCCCATGACGGCGGGCAGGTCGAGGGTCGTGGCGCTCTTGTAGGCGTACTGGCCGATGCCGGGCCGGGCGAAGACCGACTCCACCAGCACCGTGCCGGACAGCAGGCTGCCGAACGCCAGGCCGGCGACCGTGATGATCGGCACCAGCGCCGACCGCAGCACGTACCGGAACAGGATCACCCGTCCGGGCAGGCCCTTGGCCCGCGCGGCGCGCACGTAGTCCTGCCCGAGCACCTCCAGCACCGCCGACCGCGTGAAGCGGGTGAGCAGGCCGATGGTGTAGGCGGCCAGCACCAGCGCCGGGGTGATCAGGTGCCCCACGGCGGAGGAGAACACCTCCCACTGGCCCGCGAGGGCGGCGTCGACCGTGTACAGGCCGGTGACCGCCGGCGGCGCGCCCATGTCGGGCGCGATCCTGCCGCTGCCCGGGGTGATCTGCAACCGGAAGAAGAACACGTAGAACGCCACCAGGGCCAGCCAGAAGGTCGGCACCGAGATGCCGACCAGGCTCACCACGCGCAGCACCTGGTCCGACAGCCGGTCGCGGCGCAGCGCGGCGACGACGCCGAACGCGACCCCCGCCACCAGCGAGATCAGGATGGCGCCGCCGGCCAGCTCGATCGTGGACGGCACGAACTCCGCCAGGTCGTCCAGCACGGGACGGTGGCTCTGCTGGCTCATGCCGAGGTCGCCCTGGACCAGGCCGCCGAGGTAGGTCAGGTACTGCGCCGGCAGCGGCTTGTCCAGGCCGTGCTCGGCGCGGAACTGCGCGACGATCGCCGGGTCCCCGAGCGCCCGCTGGCCGAGGTTGGCCGTCACCGGGTCGCCGGGCACCAGGTTGGTCAGGACGAAGGTGACCAGCGTGATCCCGAATCCGAGCAGCACCGCGACCGCGATCCTGCGCGCCAGGAACCGCGCCAGCGGATGCCGCCGGTGCCCCCTGCCGGACGTCCGCCGCCGGCCGCCGTCGCTCGTGCCCGGAGCGCCGTCGCTCATGGCAGGACCGCCGTCGGTCGCGCCGGGGCCGCCGCCCGCGGCCCGCGTGCCGCCCGGACGGGCGGCGCGGCCGGTCGCCGCGCCGCCCGCCGGGTCCTCACTTGGCGCCGAGGGCCGCGACATCGACCGTCCACACCGGGTGGAACTGGAGCCCGGTGACCGAGGCCGCCGTCACGATGTTCTGGCTCGGCTGGATCAGCGGGATGAACGGCCCGGAGGCGTTCAGCTTGTTCTGGATGTCGGTGTAGAGCTGCTTTCGCGTGTCGTCGCCGATCGTGGAGGCCGCCTTGTCGCCGAGGGACTCGAGGTCCTTGTCGGCCCCCGCCTTCCAGCCGGCGCGCAGGCCGACCGTCTTGCCGGGCAGGAAGGCCAGGTAGTCGGTCGGGTCCGGGTAGTCCGGGCCCCAGTACCAAAGGCCCAGTTCCTCCTTGCCGTTGCGGTAGTTGTCCAGCGCCGTCGCCACCGGCGCGGGGGCCAGCTCGACGGTGATGCCGACCTCCTTGAGGTTGGCCTGGATGCGCTCGGCGAACGGCTGGAACGACAGGCCCTGCAGGGTGAGGTCGCTCGGGTACTCCAGCTTGACCGACGGGTTGCTCACCCCGCTCGCCGCCACGGCCGCCTTGGCGCCCTCGACGTCCCGCTTGACGGCCTGGTCGGCGGGCAGCGCGCCCAGCAGCATCGTCGGGATGACCCCCGGCGCCTGCACCGAGCCCTCGCCGGCCAGCTCCAGCAGGCCCTGGTAGTCGACGCCCTTGCGGACGGCCTCGACGATCTTGGGGTTGACGGTCGCCTTGCTGACGCCGGGGTCCTGGTTGGCCAGCAGGAACACGACGTTCGCCGAGGCGGTCTTGAGGGTCTGGAAGTTCCCGCTGACGCCCTTGATCTGGTCGCCGGACAGGTCCAGCGCGATCTGGCTGTCACCCCGCTGGACGTTCAGCTTCTGGGTGGCCGACTCGACGTTGCGGATGACCACCTTGGTGTAGGTGGGCTTGTCCGGGCCCCAGTACTTCGCGTTGGCCTTCAGCACGACCTGCGAGGAGGTGTTGAAGGACTCCAGCTCGTAGGGCCCCGACCCGGCGGAGGCGCCGTTGAGGTACTGCTCGGCCTTGTCGGAGGAGTCGGCCGTGCCGCCGTGCTCCTTGACGACCTTGGAGTTCAGGATGCCCAGCGCCGGGTTGGGGAGGATGAACGGCAGCTCGGGCCGCGGCGTCTTGGAGGTCATCGTGACCGTCGTCGCGTCCGTCTTGGCCACCTCGACGCCGTCCAGCAGGAAGGACGGGTTGCCCTTCAGGTCGCGGACGCGGTTGAGGGAGAACACGACGTCGTCGGCCGTGATGGGGGAGCCGTCGGAGAACGTGGCGCCCTGGCGCAGCTTCAGCGTCAGGGTCTTGCCGTCCGGGGACTGCTCGAAGGACTCGGCGAGCGAGGGGACCGGCTTGGTGACGTCCGAGCCCTCGAAGGTCAGCAGGGTGTCGTAGAGCGCCTTGCCGACGATCAGGCCGGTCGGCTCGTAGTTGCGGCCGGGGTCGGCGGTCTTGAGGGTGAAGGACGCGTCCATCACCAGGGTCTTGCTCGTGCTGCCGCCGCCCTGCGGCGACGTGGTGGACGTGCTGCCACCGGAGCAGGCGGCGAGGGAGAGCGCGCCGGTGAGCAGGACCGGCAGCAGAGCCGCCCTCGCCTGCCATGCCGTACGGCGCCGCGAGCGGGTCGCCATTCTGTGTCCTCCGGAATTGGGCTATGTAGACGATTGTTAGCGTGTGGTCCAGGATTGTCCGGTAAAACGTCCAGCTCATGGCAGTGGGCCGAGACGGATAGAGCACATGGGGACGATGTATGACCGAAATGTCAGGCCCGCCATCGTCCGGGACCGGGGTCCCTGGACGGATCGGCATCGGACTCCAGCTGGACGCCGTCCACATGAAGATCCTTGAGGTGCTGCGGGAGAACGGCCGCATCTCGGTGGCGGCGCTGGCGGAGCGGGTCGGGATCTCCCGGGCGAGCGCCTACACCCGGTTCGAGGCGCTGCGCGCCGACGGGGTGATCAAGAGGTTCACCGCCGAGGTCGACCACGTGCGCGCCGGGCTCGGCATCACCGCGCTGGTCTTCGTGACCGTGCGCCAGCAGATGTGGAAGCAGTTCCGCGCCCAGCTCGCGCAGATGCCCGAGGTGGAGTACTGCGCGATCACCACCGGCCAGCACGACGCGATGATCCAGGTCAGGATGCCCGACGTCGCCTCCGTGCACGCGCTGGTCACCGAACGGCTGGCGAGCATCCCCGCGGTGAAGGCCACCGAGACCGTCTTCATCCTGGACGAGGTGCTCAAGCGGCCCTACGTGCTGCCCTCCGACGGCCGCTCGCGTCAGGCCCCTCGCCGGCCGCCGGCCGCCGACCCGGCCCCGCAGCCCCCGTCGAACGTGCCCCTCGGCAAGATGCGCTTCGTCGGCGCCGCCGAGGGCCGCGCCCACCTCCACAAGGACACCTGACGAAAGAGGGGCTCGCTCAGGCCGTTCCCACCTCTTCGCAGACGCTGACCTGCGGGGTGTCGTCGCCGTCGAAGGCGAACTCCTCCACCAGGCGCAGGCGCCCGTCGGGCAGGGTCTCGATGCGGCTGGTGCTGCGTCCCGTCGCCCTGGCGCCGGACTTCAGCGCGTGGGCGTAGGTGAGTTCGATCAGGTCGCCGTCCCTGGTGCCGACGAACCGGCCCTGGACGACGGTGTCGCCGGTGTAGCCGCCCCAGATGACGCCGTTCGCCTCCTCGTAGCGGAACCGCGTGGGCTCGTCGGCGTCCACCTCGCTCGCCGTCGAGCTGACCATGACGAACGTGCGGCCGTCCAGAAGGTCATGGGAGGGGGAGAGGTCGCGGGGAAGGTTGCTGTCGCTCACGTCACCGCATCGTGCCCGTCCGCGCCGCCGGGGCAAAACCGGGCTGGACGTTTCGCTCACCGTCGCCGCGCCGGCGGGGTGATCTGTCTGCGGCGTCCCCTCGGACCGAGCGATGTTCTGTACGACCGGCCGCGCGGGTTCGGAGACCGTGCGGTCGGGGGACGGAGTACATGAATCGGCCTCACGCCTCGACCATCCCCGCGACGAGGAGCGCCCATGGACATCAGTGACCTTCCGGGCTTCTATGCCATCGCCGGCGCCGACCCCGGTCGCGAGGCGGTCGTCGGCCCCGGCGGCGCCGTCACCACCTACGGCGAGCTGCTCGCCCGCGTCGACCAGGTGTCGCACGGGCTCAGGGCGCGCGGGCTGGTCAGGGGGGAGGTGGTGGCGGGCGTGCTGCCCAACGGCGTCGACCCGGTGGTCATGCTCCTGGCGACCGGGCAGATCGGCCTGTACTACGTGCCGGTCAACTGGCATCTGACCGCCGCCGAGATCGCCTACATCCTGCGCGACTGCGACGCCCGCGTCGTCGTGTACGGAGACACCGGCGACGGCGCCCTCCCGGCCACCGTCAAGGACGCCTGCGCCGCGGCGGAGATCCCGGCGGAGGCGACCTTCGCCGGGTACGCGGGCCTCGCCCAGGGCCGGCCGGCGGGGGCGCCGGAGGACCGGTCGAGCGGGTCGGTCATGTGGTACACCTCCGGCACCACCGGGTTCCCCAAGGGTGTGCAGCGGGCGCTGCCCGGCTCCGCGCCCGAGGAGTCCTGGCCGGGCACCAGATGGTTCGTGGGCGAGGTCTGCGACCTGCGGCCGGGCGACGAGGTCCACCTGGTCACCTCGCCGATGTACCACTCGGCGCCGTGCGCGCACACGCAGATCGCCCTCCACCTCGGACACACCGTGGTCATCGCCCCGAGGTTCGACCCGGTCGCCATCCTGGAGCTGATCGAACGCCACCGGGTGACCAACGCGATGATGGTGCCCACGATGTTCCACCGCATGCTCCGGCTGCCCGCCGAGGTCAAGGAGCGGTACGACCTGTCCTCGCTGCGGCAGGTCGTCCACACGGGCGCCGCCTGCCCGGTCGCCGTCAAGAAGGCGATCATGGACTGGTGGGGGCCGGTGCTGTACGAGTACTACGGCTCGACCGAGTCCGCCATCGCCTTCGCCGTCAAGCCGCGCGAGTGGCTGGCCAGGCCCGGCACCGTCGGCCGTCCCGCGCCCACGTTCGAGGTCCGGATCCTGGACGAGGACGGCGGCGACCTGCCCGCCGGCCGGCCCGGCATGATCTACGTCAGGTCCTCCGTGGGCTCCTTCCACTACCGCAACGACCCCGCGCGGACCGCCGCCGGCAAGCGCGGCGAATGGTACGCCCCCGGCGACATCGGCCACCTGGACGAGGACGGCTACCTGTTCCTGTGCGACCGCCGCACAGACCTGATCATCTCGGGAGGGGTGAACATCTACCCGGCCGAGGTCGAGGCGGCCCTGCTGGAGCATCCCGCCGTCGCCGACGTGGCCGTGATCGGCGTCCCGGACGAGGAGTGGGGGCAGAAGGCCGTCGCCCTCGTCCAGCCGGCTCCCGGCACGCCCACCGGCCCCGCGCTCACCGCCGAGCTGCTGACCCACTGCGCGCCGCGCATCGCCCGGTTCAAGCACCCCCGCGTCGTCGAGTACCGCGACGAGCTGCCCCGCACTCCCACCGGCAAGCTCTCCCGCTCCCGCCTCCGCGACGCCTACCTCCAGACAATGGGGGAGATGCGTGATTTATAGGGGTTTATCGACTGAGCTAGTTCCTGTAGGCTAGAATCCAAGTGGCGTACTATTGCCACGTTCAAGGTCCATGTCGGGTTTTATGGGCGGCGCCTTTTTCTTATTTCTGTGCGGCGGTTCTTGCGCTGATACCCATGGCGCATGAATAAGATGTGGCGACAGCCGGCGGCTCCGAGGGCGCCCTGGAGCCACTGCGCCTGGGACGCGGTCGTTCGAGGCCACGGCTCTCCGCGTGACAGGGGTTCTCCCTGGCACGGCGGAGCCGTCTCGCCCGATCGTGTCGTTCATGAGAAAAGGCAGCGTAGTACCGCCATGCATGCTGATCCAGAAGTCGGGACCGGTGCGGCCGGGCATAACAGCGACTTCCCGTGGGACGAGTTCGACTCGCAGTCGTATTACCGGCACAACTACCGGACGATACGGGACGACGACCGGGCCATCCTGGGCGAGGTTCGCGACTTCTTCAGCTCGTTCGGCGACAGGTCGGGGCTCAAGGGTCTGGACGTGGGGACGGGCGCCAATCTTTACCCTGCTCTGGCGTTGCTGCCGCTTTGCGATGAGATCACGATGTGGGAGTACTCCGAGTCCAACGTCGTGTGGCTCCGGCGGGAACTCCGCGGATACTCCGGCTTCCTCGACGCGGCGCTCAAGGTGCTGACCGGCCGCGGTCTCGGGTACTCGCGGACCTGGGACGCCTTCTGGGAGGTCCTCTGCGAGAAGGGTCTCTACGGTGGCGTGGACGACCCGCGCAAGACGCTGAAGGCGCGCGCCAGGGTGTGCCGGAGCAGCATCTTCGAGCTTCCGCCGCAACAGTGGGACGCGGGAACGATGTTCTTCGCCGCCGAATCGCTGACCGGAGACGAAGGGGAGTTCGAAAGCGCGGTCCAATGTTTTCTGGGCGCTTTGCGGCCGGGCGCGCCGTTTGTCATCGCCTCTATGGAGAACTCTCAGGGCTACACCGTCGGGAAGTATCGGTACCCCGCCGTCGCGATAGAAGAGGATGACCTTCGCAAGATGCTGAAAGATCGCGCGACCGGCACCTCGGTACGGCATATTGAAAGTGACGGGTCATTGCGTACGGGGTATAGCGGGATGATTCTAGCGCGCGGCATACTACGGGAGTAGCTCGCGCGACCCGCGGGAGGCAGGGGCGCCTATGAAACTGAAGTCTCGGCAGCAGCTTCTCGAGGTATGGGAGGCGGTCGCCAGGGCGGCGCTGCGTGAAGGTCGGTGGACATGGGGAGGCCGGGACGGCACATGTTCCATCTCGGATACCGAACAACTTCTGTGCCTCCTGTTCCCCGCATCCGAATTGGCCGGTTTCCGGCTGGATGTCCCCGATGAGACGTCGGAGGACGTTCTCGAGTCGCTCGCCGCACTCGGCGACAGCGTCGAGATCCCCAAGCTTCTCCTGCGAGTGATCAGCGAATACCTCGACAATTACACCGATGATCTGCAACGCCCGATCTTCTCGGGCGGCAGCTATTTCACGTCGAGCGATCCCGCCCAAGACATGACGAAGGAACAACTCGCCCTCGACGTGGTCGATTCCTTCTCCATGTCGGTCACCCTGATGCTGGGGACACTCGGTTTCATCAAGGTCTTCCGCAGAAGCGTTCGCCGGGAGGACCTTCTGCGGCAGATCGCCAAGGTGGAGGAGCAGGCGAGCAAGAGGCTGTCGGCCGCCATGGTCGGCCTCCTGCGCAGCTTTACCGTCAACGTCTTCGACCTTGGCTCTCCCGCCGGGCGCACGCTCATCCGTGCCGTGAACCAGACCGGCGCCCCCCAGCGCCGGGTCGTGGAAGATCTGCAGCGGCGGCTGCAAGGGGTCAGGGCCGGCCTGCGCGACCTCACCATCGGGTCCGGCCAGGTCGACCTCGACAACCCCAATCTGCTGTTCGAGTGCGGCTGGACGTGGGGCATCGCCAAGGACGCGCCGCTCATCGAAACGCCGCTGGACGTCGGGCGGCAGCCGGACGGCGTCGCGCTCAATGCTCCTTACCTGTACTTCACCGTCATCGCGCTGACCAGCATCACCGACCTGTTCTCCGAGCGCACCCGCGTGCTCGGCCTGCTGAACGACGACCAGATGCAGCTCGCCCAGGCCCTCCAGCGCCGCTGGGACCTCACCCAGGCATACTGGTCGGCCATCGCTCTGTACGGCCGGGGGCGCTGGCCGCTGGAGGACATTCCCTGGCGCACCACCGACGAGGTGGAGTCCGACTATTTCAGCCTCCTGGTGACCGCCATGGTCGTGCAGAACCTCCTGCGCGGGCAGGTGAGCGACGCCCGGCTCGGCAGGGTGGCCAGCGTCCTGGAAGAGCTGGCCATGCGCGGCCGGATCACCAGGCGGGCCATCGCCGGCGACCCGCCGGTCAAGATGCACGCCCCAGGAGTCCGTTTCGTGCTGGACGGCAGCGACGAGCTCGGGCCGCGCCTCGACTGGGTCGTCTCCGACTTCGCCGTCACCCTCCTGAAGCGCACGATCACCGTCGCGTCCCTCGCGCAGAGCGCCCACATGCGCGAGCGCCTCCAGTCCCTCGCCGACGAGATCTGGCAGCACATCCTGGCGCGCCGCTGCGGCGACGGCGCCGCCGACGGGCTGTGGGACCAGCCGGCGAACGTCTTCGACGATGTCAAGCACAAACACGAGGAGCCCTCGTGGTACTTCACCGTGCGTGTCGTGGAATTTCTGGTGTCGGCGGCCAAGAACAGCGAGGGGGCGCCGTTACGCAGCCCGCTCCTGGCCGACATCGCCTCCGAGATGCTGATCGAGGCCGAACACCTCTACGACCAGGAACTGCTCATCTGGGCCGTGAGCTCGGGACAGGCGATACAGCCGAAGCTGGGCAGCACCCAAGCCCGCCTCCAGCGGGCCCGCGGCATCCTCAGAGAGAGGCCGGGTAGCGCGGTGGCGCTGATCAGCGAGGCTCTCCGAGATCTCGAGATGCTCGCCGCCGCACGCGAGAACGCGGCGGAGGCGACCTGATGATGCTCGTATTCGCCATATCGGACAAGGGCGGGACCGGCAGGTCGGTCACCGGGACCAACATCGTCTACCGCCGGGCCCTGCAGGGCAACGACGTCTGCTACCTCGACTTCGACTTCGGGTCCCCCACGGTCGGGGCGATCTTCAACGTCGGCTCCGCGGACCGCGGCACCGACCTCGGAGGGCTGCATTCGTACCTTCTGAACAAAGCCCCCGAACCCCACCGCATCGACGTGTGGACCGAGTCGGACCGCGAAGGGCTGCGCGCCAAGCCGGCCGGCGCGGGCCGGCTGGTCTTCCTGCCCGGGGACGTCGGCGGCGGCGAGTTCCCCATCAAGCCCGACGTCGTCGGGCGATGCGTCAGGCTGTTCACGCGCCTGCGGGAGGAGTTCGACCTGTGCCTGGTCGACCTCAGCGCGGGCCGATCCTACGCCGCCCACATGGTACTGGCGGCGACCGCTCAGCCCGAGCTCGCCGCGACCCCGTTCCGATGGCTGGTCTTCCACCGGTGGACCCGCCAGCACATCATCGCCGCGGCCGGCCTCGTGTACGGCCCGCGAGGGCTGCTGGAAGTGGGGGTCGAGCGCGGTCACGAGCGGTCCGCCCTGACCGACCGCATCCGGTTCGTCCGCACGGCCGTGGTCGAGCCGGACGCCCCCGAGCTTTCCCCCCTGCGGCCGACCCAGCTCGCCTGGCTGGGCGACTGCAACCGCGAACTGCAAGAACTGGCGAGGAAACACCGTGTCGGCCGCACCGTCATGCTCGGCAAGGTGCCGCTGGACCCGGTGCTGCAGTGGAGGGAGCAGCTCATCTCGGACGAAGACGTGTGGGCGACACAGATAGCCAACGCCAGAACCGTCGAGGCCTTCGACGAGCTGGCCAAGAAGATCGTCGATGACAGCGCCTGGGAGGGCCTCTGATGTCGGCAGGAGCGGTCTTCGGCGAGCTCGCCGCCCAGCGTCGCGTGGTCTCGACGCAACTGTCCCACCTCTCGATCGAGCTGGGTCATCTCTACATGGAGGACTTCGAGCAGGGCTTCGAGGCCATCGCCGCCCGGTTCCGCCGGGTGGGCCCCTGGGTGGACGCCGTGCGTCATACGCGTGAGGGCCTGTTCCCCGCCCAGGGCACGCCCAGGATCAGCACCTGCTTCCTGATCGACGACTACTTCACCCGGTTCAGCACGCCGGGCGAGATCGTTCCCATGGTGATCGAGGCCGCGGCGGCGAGCGGGCTGACCATCGACTACCTGGCCCGCGAGTCGGCCTGCGCGCGAGCCGGCGAGGTCGAGCCGGCGAAGCTGGTCGAAGACCGGCTGGTCGTCGACCCCGCCCCGGACACCGACGGGTCCCGGCCTCCCGTCACCGAGACCGGGTGGCTGTGCAACGGGCAGCGCTCGCCCGAGCCGGACCTCACCGAGGCGATGGGCGCGGCCCCGGCATGGCGGCACCCTGTCCAGAACGCCGCGCGCCGCCATTCCGTCTTCGTGGACGTGGAGCTGTGGGACCTGGACGAGAAGGGCGAAAGGACGTGGTCATGCGCGTTCTTGGCCTCGGTCTGGCAGCTGCTCCGGCTGGGCATGCTGCGGTCCCACGGCGCGGAGGTCCTCTCCCCGAGCCCGGCCGCGACGCCCTACCTGGACGAGTGGGACGCGCTCGCGCCGGTGACGCGTCTGAACGAGGCCGCGCACCCGTTCAGCGCCTACCAGACCCTCTCCATACTGCCCATCCGCTTCCTGCCCATCGAGTTGGCCGTCCGCACGATCCTGAGCCAGATCGCGGTGGACGGGGAGGTGCGGCGTCAGGTGGCCGCCCGCAGCGGCGCGGAGGGAATACCGCCGGCGGACGAACTGGTGGACCGAATCTCCTATGTCTTCCTGTGAGCCGGAAGTGCTCCCGGCCTGGGTCCCGGAAGACCACGTGCTGATGATGGGCGAGGTCCGGACCGGCCTGCTGCAGAACACCGTGCAGATCTCGCTGCCCGCCTGCGAGGACGTGCTGAACCTGATGGCCGGAGAACGTGTGCTCACCTCGCGCCGCCCCATCCCCCGCGCCGACTCTCCCGACGTTCTGACCGGCGTCGACTGCGCGCTGGCAACGGCCTCCGGGGCGCGGGTGCGCGGGGTCGGCACCGTCGTGTCCCACGCCGCCATCACCGGGGGCCGGGTCCTGCAGACCTCCTCCTACGCGCGACTGGCGCCCTCCGCCGTCAACCGCCGCATGCCGTGGTCGCATTATCTCGCCACGCCCGGCGTGGTCGAGGTGCTCGGCAGGCCCCGCTGGGCGGACCTGGCCGCAGGCTTCTCCGCCCCCGCCGTGCCCCACGGCCGCCTGGACTTCGGCGCGATAAGCGAGCGGCTGATGGACGCCGTGCAGGCCTCGCCCCATCTCGACCGTCAGGCGCCGTTCCGCGCCGCCCGCACCCGGCTCCGATGGGTGATCGCAACGAAGGAGGAAGACGCACTCGACATCCACCTCGTTCTCGTCAACGACACCGTGCGAACGCTGCGGCTCGCGGGTGATCCGGCGAACGCCGTCGTGGCGTTCTGCGAGGATCTCGCGCTGCACGACTGGCTGCTCACCACCGTGGACGCGCTCACCGAACGCGCCTTCATCGGAAGCGCGCCGCCGGCCGAGGTGGCCGCGCGGTTGGCTCCCGCCATCGACCATCTGCTGCACCTGTGGATGCCGGCGGCTCGGATGGACGACTCGGTCCTGCACTTCTGGGAGCAGCTCGAGCGCAAGCCCGGCTTCGGCCGGCAGTGGCGGTCGTCCGTCGACAGAATCCGTGACCAGGTCGCGTCCAACACGCTATCTCTTCTGAGCCTGATGGCTCGGGACCGGAGAGACTCAGATGAACGGAAGAGCCCTCGGCGGGCCGAGTGCGGAGGTAACGTCAAAAGCCCTCCGTAAGATCATCGTTACGGTCCTGACCGGCAGCATCACGTTCGGCCTCACCAACATCATCGTCGACCAGCCGATCTACAGCGTCATCCTGTCCACCTTCCTGGGCGGCGTCGTGTACGTCATCCAGTACCTCGTCGAGGTGGACACGCAGCTTCAGGCGGTCCGCGACGAGCAGCGCCGGCACCACGGCACCATCGAGGCGCTCGTCCGCTCGGGGTTCTCGCGGATCAGCGAGGCCACCGAGCTGTTCGGCCTGGTCGAGTCCTCCGCCTTCCGGACCGACGTGGTGACGCAACTGGTGCGCAACGCCACCCAACTGGGGCCGGAGACCCCCGAGCTCATCCACGACTTCGCGCAGGCCGAGATCGAGAGGATGTCGCGGTTCTTCCGGGAACTGGGCGAGGGCAATGTCATTCACGAAGGCGAGGATCGTGAATGGCTGCTGGGGCTGGCCACCAACACCCGCTCGTCCATCGACGCGATAAGCCTGACGACGGTGGACGCGGGTTCCTCCGATGTCGAGGGGGGATTCTGGGTCACCGACCTCGGTCAGCGTTATCTGCGCATCCAGCGCGACCTTGTTCAGCGCGGCGTGCGGGTGCGCAGGATCTTCATCCTGGATCGTTCCGACAGGCTGCAGGCCGAGGTCTTCCGCCGCCAGTACCACTGGCAGGAGGAGATCAGCATCGACGTCCGCGTCCTTGAACTGCTGACCATCCCCACGGCTCTGCGCAGCTCCATCTTCGACTTCATCATCTTCGACGACGCGGTCAGCTATGAGGTCACTCCGACCTCCTGGGTGGGGGACAACCTGGGCTCGCTGATCGTGAACACCCGTCTGGTGCTCGACGACCCGCACATCGCGGACCGGAAGAAGACCTTCGAGGAACTGTGGGAGCTGGCGGCGCCGCTCGGCTAGTCAAGGCCGGTGGCCGCTCCGGAGGCGCCGCCGCGCATGAACCTGCCGGGACCGCAGACGGCCAGGTGACGCCGGAGCCGAGGGGTCATGGGGGTCGTGCCGAGCACGGCGCTCACCATCTCGGCGGTCGCCGGCGCGAGCGTGATCCCGAGGCCGTGGTGTCCGGTGGCCAGGACGACCCGGCCGTCCGCGTCGGCCGGGCCGACGAGCGGGAGGTCGTCGGCGGTGGCCGGCCGTATCCCGGCGCAGTGCCTGATCGCCGGCCACCGGGCCGCCGCGGGAATCAGGGCGGCGAGTCCTCTGCGGATCATCGCCTGGTTGGCGAGGGTCGGGCGGGGCACCGAGACTCCGACGTCGTAGCTCACTCCGGCGCTCAGCCGGCCGCTGATCCTGGGCACGGCGTAGGCCGGGCACCGTGAGCCTCCGAGGTCGACGATCGAGTAGACGTGATGCCGGAGCGGATAGGCGTGCCGGTGGTCCGGCGGGCGGACCTCCATCGCCTCGCCCTTCACCGGGAACAGGAAACGGGCGAGCCGCGGGATGAGCGCGCCGCTCAGATGGCCTCCGGCTATCACGGCCGCGGCCGACCGGAGGGTCACGCCGTTGTCCAGCACGACGACCGCGCCGCCCGCGTCCGGCCGGACCGCGACGGCGCGGGAACCCGTCTTGACGCGGGCCTCGCGGTGCAGGCGCAACGCGGACGACAGCGAGGACATCAGCGTCACCGGTTCCAGCGCCGGCTCGGACGGCAGCAGGTAGCCTCCGCGGACCTGGGGACTGAGAAGCGGTTCGCGCTTCAGCAGTTCGTCCCTGCCGAGGCGGCGGACGTCGGATCCGGTGGCCGCCCAGCGCGGGAAGACCCGCGTCTCCAGGCGCCGCATCTCCTCGGCGTCGAGCGCCACCTGGATCGCCCCGGTCCGGAGCAAGGGCACGGGGACGCCGGAGCGTTCCTCGATCTCCCGTAGCCACGCCGGATACAGACGGCGGCTGTGCCGGGTGATCTCTCCGAGCGGCGTGAAACATGAATCGTCGGTCTCGGAGATGATCCCGCCCATGGCCGACGACGAGGCTCCGTCACCCAGTTTGTCGCCGGCTTCGACGATGATCACCTGTAGACCCTCGGTGCACAGGCGATCAGCGATCGCGCAGCCGATGACTCCACCACCGACGATGGTGACGTCGCAGGTCTCATGCACGCGGCGCTCCCAAGCTCCTGGTGGCTCTCGCGTTTCGAGGGGAAGCGAGAGCCTCGGGTGGCTGGAACTGTGACCGCCGTCTCGAAGTCTGCGAAGAGCAGGCCGGCATCCGGGTCCTCCACGCGGATGATTACCGTCGGTATGACATTATCTCGATGCGCTTATGTGGAGGAGTGCCGCGATTGGTTGGACTTCTTCACCTTTATGGCTATATACGGTTCGAGGTCGTGCCGGCGATTGATCAAGATGTTGCCATGGGGGAGGATGCGTTCCTGTAGCGCCGTACCGGGTGGGTGCGATGTGCGCCAGAGAGAGGGAGGAAGCCTTGCCGTCTCGACCGGCCGGCACCGTGGTATGGGTGCTCGTCCTGCTCCTCGCCGGTTCCGCGGGCGTGGCGCTGTCCCTCGCGACCGCGCCGGTGGCGTCGGAGGCGACGTCCCGCGACCAGATGGACTCGCCCTACCTGATCCCCGTCTTCCTCGTCCTCGCCCTCCTGACGGCCCTCGTCGAATGGCTGGCCGGCAGGAGGGGATTCTGGTGGGGCCTGGTGGCCCCGCTTCCGTTCCTCGTGTGGTTCGTCATGGGGGTCGTCCGCGGCGCGGGCGGCGAACAGGGCCTGTGGCCGGTCGGCCTGATCTTCCTGCTCGTCCTGGCGCTGGTGCACGCGGGCATCGCGCTCGCGGCGGTGTCGGTGGTGCCGAAGCACCGGCGCGGACCGACCGCGAGCTGACCCGCGCGGGGCCGCCGCGGACGGTCCGCCCGCGGGTGCTCTACAGAAGCGCGAGGGCCTTGGCCAGGGCGGGGTCGCGGCCGGAGGCGAGGTCGAGGGCGGTCATGGGCGCGTAGTGGTCGACCGGCACCCCGATCGTGTCGATGATCTCGCGTGCGGGCCCGAGGTGCCGCACCTGCGGCAGGAGCAGGACGCTGCCGTCGTCGAGCAGGTAACCGGCGGCGGGCCCGGAGACGGCTCCGGCGGTGCGGGTCCCGATGAGGGGGCCGATGCCGTTGTCCTTGACGGCCCCGCTGAAGTCCTCGCAGGCCGAGGCGCATCCGCGGTCGGTGAGCACGATCAGGCGGGCGCCGAGGAGCGGCACGCCGTCATCGGTGCGGTTGGCGGTGCACTCGCCCTCGAGCGGGCAGAAATAGCTGGTCACCTTGCCGTGCGCGAACGCGCCGAGCAGCCGCGTGACCTCCTTGGGCGACCCGCCGCCGTTGCCGCGCAGATCCAGGACGACGGCCTTGGGCTTGTCCTGCAGCTTGGCGATGACCTGGTCGGCGGCCTCGGGGAAGAACGCGGGCAGCCGGACGTAGGTGACGCCGTCGCCGAGCGCCTTGGACGTCACCGCCGGGCGTTCCTGCGTGACGGGGCCCTCCTTCAGCGTCACGGTGCGGACCCGTCCGGTGGTGGGGCGCTTGAGCGTGAGCCGTAACGGGGTGGATTCGATGACGGCGAGAATGCCCTGGTTGAAGGTGTCCCCGATGAACGGCGGCATGCCGCCGATCTTGAGCACGATGTCACCCGGCCTGACGTCGGCCTTGGCCGCGGGGCTGCCGGGCAGGACGCGGGTGATGAAGAGCGGCGGCCGCGCGGCCGGGTCGGGCTCCGGGCCGTACAGGGGGGCGGCGCCCGCGATGCCCGTCCCGGTCGGCCCGCCCTCCGGCGGCGGGGTCGGCCGGATCGAGCGGGCGTGGTTGTCGTGCAGTCCGGCGACCATGCCGGTGATCGCGGCGCGCAGCGCGGCGGGATCGCCGGCGCCGAGGACCTTGGCCACGGCCGTCCAGTCGCTCGCGCGGTTCCCGGTCAGGGCGGGCAGCTGGAGGCCGGGGCGGTCGGCGCCGCGCCGCATCAGGTCCTGGGTGTAGGCGGCGAAGGCGCTCTTCAGCAGCGTCCTCGGATCCATGGCGGGGCCGCTGTAGTAGTGGTCCAGCACGCAGAGGTACGCCTGCCTGAGGGTGTTCACCGTGGTCGGCGCCGGGTCCTCCGGGGGCGCCGTGGCGGGCGCGCAGGCTCCGCCGGGAGCGGCGGAGGCCGATGAGGACGCGGATCTCGCCGGAGAGGCCGGGGCGGTGGAGGAGGCCGGGGCGGTGGAGGAGGCCGGGGCGGCCGGGGCGGCCGGGGCGGCCGGCTTCGGGACGGGGGCCGGGGTCGCCGAGGGAGCGGACACCAAGGCGGCCGCCGACACGACGGCGGCGCATAAGGCTCTGATCATGGCCCCAGCGTGGCCGGAGGCGGGTTGCACGGCCGTGAACGGGTGCGTTAACGCCGCTGTTACCGGGAATGGGGTACGAACGTCGGCATGCGAGTGCTGGTGGCCGAAGACGAGCGCGACCTGGCCGATCTGGTGGCGGTGGGGTTGCGCCGCCATGCCATGGCCGTCGACGTGGTGTACGACGGCGCCGCCGCGGCGGAGCGGCTGGCGGTGCACGACTACGACGTCCTCGTGCTGGACCGGGACCTGCCGGAGATGCACGGCGACCTGGTCTGCCGGGAGCTGGTGGCGCGCGGCGGCCGTACGCGGATCCTGATGATGACGGCGGCGGCGTCGGTGCCCGAGCGGGTCGCGGGCCTCGGCATGGGAGCCGACGACTACCTGCCGAAGCCCTTCGACTACGCCGAACTGGTCGCACGGGTGCAGGCGCTGGGGCGGCGCAGCCGCTCACAGGTGCCGCCGGTGCTGACCCGGCACGGCATCGTGCTGGACGCCCACCGGCTTCAGGTGTCGCGGGACGGGCGGCATCTGCACCTGTCGCTCAAGGAGTTCGCCGTGCTGGAGGTCCTGATGAGGGCGGACGGCGCGGTCGTGAGCTCCGAACGGCTGCTCGAAGAGGCGTGGGACGAGAACGCCGACCCGTTCACCACCGTCGTGCGGGTCGTGGTCAGCCGCCTGCGCGCCAAGCTGGGAGACCCGCCGTGCATCCAGACGGTTCCCGGCGCCGGATACCTGCTGTGACGGCGGGCCGGGCGCCCACCGCGGGCGGGGCGCCCACCGCGGGCGGGGCGTCCGCCGTGACGGCGGGACGGGCGCACGCCGTGGCGGCGGGACGGGCGCACGCGGCGGCGACGGTGCGGGTCCGGCTCACGCTGATCTACTCCGGGCTGTTCCTGCTGACCTCCGTCGTGCTGCTGGTCACGGTCAACGTGCTGCTGAGCCAGGCGCTGCGGACGCGGATCGGGCGGATCCCCGACGCGCCGTTCGCGCCGCCGGGTCCGGGGCGCGCGATGCCGGAGGTCCGGCCGGTGCCGCTGCCGGATGTGGTGGACGACGTGGTCAACTACCAGTGGGAGATGGCCACGCTGACGGTCGGCGTCCTCGCCCTGGTGTCGGTCGTCGTCGGCTGGCTGGTCGCCGGGCGGATCCTGCGGCCCGTCCACCGGATCACCGCCACGGCCCGCCGGTTGTCGATGTCGAACCTGCACGAACGGATCGCGGTCACCGGGCCGAAGGACGAGCTGAGGGAACTCGCGGACACCTTCAACGCGATGCTCGACCGGCTCGAACGCTCCGTCGAGGGGCAGCGGCGGTTCATCGCCAACGCCTCCCACGAGTTGCGCACCCCGCTCGCCGTCCAGCGGGCGGCGATCGAGATCGGCCTCCCCGAGGACGTCGGCGCGATCCGCGACAAACTGCTGTTCCACAACCGCCGCACCGAGAACCTCATCGACGCCCTGCTCGTCCTGGCCCAGGCCGAACACGGCCTGGACCGCAGGAGGCCGGTGGCCCTTGAGGAGGTGGTCAGGCTCGTCGTGGCCGAAGGGCGCCCGGGGGAGGTCACCGTGACGACGCGCGTCGAACCGCTCGTCGTCGACGGGGATCCGGTCTTGCTGCACCGGCTCGTCGCCAACCTCGTCGACAACGCGATCCGCTACAACCGTCCCGGCGGAACGGTGGAGCTGACGCTCTCGCGGCGGGAGCTGACCGTCCGCAACACCGGGCCGGTGGTGCCGGTGGACCGTCTCGGCGAGCTGTTCGCGCCGTTCCGGCGGCTGCACACGACCCGTGACCAGGGCAGCGGGCTCGGTCTGTCGATCGTCGCGTCGATCGCCGGGGCCCACGGGGCGGGGGTGCGCGCGACGCCCAACCCCGGCGGCGGCCTGGTAGTCATCGTGACCTTCCCTCCCCGCGAGAGCGCCTTCACCGCCGTGACGCGGGCCCCCGTGCCACAGGTTCGGCGATAATCCGCCCCCCGCACGGGAAACGGCCGGCATCTCCTCCGCGCGGGCCTTCCGTGCCGCGCCGCGTTTCCGGCCGCGCGGCGCTCTCGCCCTCCCGCGCTCCGGTCCGATGACGTTCACGCACGCCGGCGCGCACAACCTGCCCTTTCGCGCCGATATCTTTATCTCGAGGGTGATCGCATTCATAGTGGTCGCGGCCGCACTTTCGACAGGGGTTGTTAGGGGTTGAAGTAGGGGCAGCCGTTGTAATTAGCTTTGCGCATATTCGATCGGCGCATTTTCGAGATGATTCCGACCGCGAGTGAAAAGCCTTTCCCGGCGTACTCCGCGCCATCCCATCACATACGAGGTGGAAAATGACGCAACTCGATATCCGCCCGGCGCGGATCGACGTGCGCGACCCGGCGCACCGGCTGGAGACGCTCTTGGACGCCGGGTCCCAGACGCCCTTCGGCGACCCGGCCTGCGGCGAGGTGCGCACGGTGCGCGGCCGGGTCGGCGGCGCACCCGTCGTCGCGTACTGCACGAACGCCGCCCTGATGGGCGGGGCGATCGGATCGGCGGGCAGCAGGCGGATCGCCGAGGCCATCCACACCGCCGTGCGCGACCGCTGCCCGGTGATCGGGCTGTGGCACTCAGGCGGGGCCCGGCTCGCCGAGGGCGTCGAGTCGATGGACGGCATCGGCCACATGTTCGCGGCGATGATCCACGCCTCGGGCCGGGTGCCGCAGCTCTCGCTGGTGCTCGGGCCCGCGGCGGGGGGCGCGGCCTACGGCCCCGCCCTCACCGACCTGGTGATCATGGGGGCGGCCGGCCGGGTCTTCGTCACCGGGCCCGACGTGGTGCGGAGCGTCACCGGCGAAGAGATCGACATGGAAGGGCTCGGCGGGCCCGACGCGCACGGCCGCAACTCCGGCGTCGTCCACGTCGTCGAGGAGACCGAGGAGGACGTCTTCGCGACGGCCCGGGAGATCACCGGCCTGCTCGCCCGGCCGGGCTTCTTCGACCCGGCCTCGCTCGGCGGCCCCGAGGACCTGCGGGCCCTGCTGCCGCCGCAGGCCCGCAGGGCCTACGACGTGCGGCCCCTGGTCCGCAGGGTCGTGGACGCGGGCGCCTTCACCGAACTGCAGGCCAGGTGGGCGCCGAACATCGTGGTGGGGTTCGGCAGGCTGGCGGGCCGGTCGATCGGCGTCATCGCGAACAACCCGCTGCGCAAGGGAGGCTGCCTGGACTCGCTGAGCGCCGAGAAGGCGGCCCGCTTCGTGCGCATGTGCGACTCGTTCGGCCTTCCGCTCGTGGTGATCGTGGACGTGCCGGGCTACCTGCCGGGCGTACGGCAGGAATGGGAGGGCGTCGTCCGGCGCGGGGCCAAGCTCCTGTACGCCTTCGGCGAGGCCGAGGTGCCGCGCGTGACCCTGGTGACGCGCAAGTCCTACGGCGGCGCCTACATCGCCATGAACTCCCGGTCGCTGGGCGCGACGGCGGTGTTCGCCTGGCCGGAGGCGGAGGTCGCGGTGATGGGCGCCGAGGCGGCCGTGGGCATCCTGCACCGCAAGGCGCTGGCGGCGGCCCCGGAGGCCGAGCGCGAGACGCTGCGGGCCCGGCTCACCGACGAGCACCGCCAGGTCGCCGGCGGCCTGGACCGCGGGATCTCGCTCGGCGTCATCGACGAGGTGATCGACCCCGCGGACACGCGCCGCAAGCTGGCCGAGGCGCTGGCCGCCGCCCCGCCCGGGCGCGGCCACCACGGCAACATCCCGTTGTGAGCCAGGAAGGCCGTCCCGCTCAGCGCCCCTGCCATCGGGGCGGCCGCTTCTCCACGAACGACAGCGGCCCCTCACGGGAGTCCTCGCTCACCATCCGCCTCTCCTCCCACACGTAGCGCCGGGCGAAGGCCTCCTCCAGCGGGAGGGTGGCGGCGGTCAGGGCCGCCTCCTTGATCGCGCGGACGGACAGGGGCGCGCACCGCAGCAGGTCCGCCAGCCAGGCCTCCACCGCCGCGTCGAGCTCGGCGGCGGGGACGACCTCGTTGATCAGGCCGAGCTCGTGCGCGCGGGCGGCGCCGAGACGGCGGCCGGTGATCAGATGCCCGAGCGCGGTGCGGTAAGGGATCTGGCGGGTGAGCCGGAAGACGCCGCCCGCGCCCGGGATCAGGCCCAGCCGCGCCTCGGGGAGACCGAACTGGGCGTCCTCGGCGGCGACGATGATGTCGCACGCCAGGGCCAGCTCGAATCCGCCGCCCAGGGCGTACCCGCGGACCTTGGCGATCAGCGGCTTGGACAGCGTGAAGCGTTCGGTCAGCCGGGGCCAGCCGGGCCTGCCCCTGCTGCCGAACGTCGCGGGCCGCGAGGGGCCGGAGGGCGCGGACGCGACGAGCTCCTTGAGGTCCTGCCCGACGCAGAAGGCGCGATCGCCCGCACCGGACAGGACGCCGGCCCACAGGTCGTCGTCCCGCTCGAAGTCGTCCCAGATCTCGGCGAGCTCCTCGTGCGTGCGCAGGTCCATGGCGTTGAGGACCTCGGGCCGGTTCAGGGTCACGTGGGCGACGCGGTCCTTCTTCACGTACAGCACTCTGGACGGCATCGGCCGCTCCTTCCGTCTCCCCATGGTGGATGCCGGCGCCGGCCGCGCCCCCGTCGTACCGCCGCCCGAACCCGGGCCGTGCCGCCGTCCTGCCGCCCCGCCCCGGCCGTCCGGCCCCGCCGCGGGGCGCGGGCAGGTCCGGACGGACGGGGCGGGGGACGCCTAGAACGGGAAGGGCTGCGGCGTGCCGCGGACGGTCAGCCACTGCCACTGGGTGTAGGACTCCCAGCTGTGCGGCGCGCCGTGCGGGGCGCCGTTGCCCGAGGCGCCCCGCCCGCCGAACGGAACGACCGCCTCGTCGTTGACGGTCTGGTCGTTGACGTGCGCGATGCCGGTCCGCAGCCGGTCCGCCAGCCGCAGGCCGCGTTCGGCCGATCCGGTCAGCACGGCGGCGGTCAGCCCGTAACCGGTGTCGTTGGCCACGGCCACCGCCTCGTCCTCGTCGCCGACGACGATGATCGGCGCGACCGGGCCGAAGATCTCCTCGGTGAACGCCGGCATGTCGCGCGTCACGCCGGTCAGCACGGTCGGCCGGTAGAACAGGCCCGTGCCGGCGCCTCCGCAGCGCAGCTCGGCGCCGGCCTCGACGCTGGCGGCGACGATCTCGTGCGCCCGCTGGAGCTGGCCCGCGTCGATCATCGGGCCGAGGTCGGCCGGCCCGGTCCACGGGTCGCCCACCGTCAGGCGGTTCGCCCGTTCGACCAGCCGGTCGGTGTACTCGGCCGCCACGGAGGCGTGCACGATGTGCCGGCCGGCCGCCATGCAGATCTGGCCCTGGTGGAAGAAGGACCCGAAGGCCCCCGCGGAGGAGGCGCGCTCCACGTCCGCGTCGTCGAGGACGATCAGGGCGTTGTTTCCGCCGAGCTCCAGCGACGCCCGTTTGAGAGCGCGCCCGGTCACCGCGCCCACCTCCCTGCCGGCGGCCGTCGACCCGGTGAACGACACCATCGCGACGTCCGGGTCGCAGGCCAGCGCCTTGCCCGGCCCGGCGTCGCCCGGCAGGACGTGCAGGACGTCCTCGGGAAGGCCCGCCTCCTCGAACAGGCGGGCCACCAGCAGGCCGCCGGAGACGGCCGTGCGCTCGTCTGGCTTGAGCACGACGGCGTTGCCGAGCGCGAGCGCGGGCGCGACCGAGCGGAGGGCGAGCAGCAGGGGGAAGTTCCACGGTGTGATCACCGCGACGACGCCGAGCGGCACCCGCCGGGCCAGGCTGGCCCGGCCGGGGGAGGAGGGCAGCAGATGGCCGTGCGGCCGGGTCGGCAGCGCGGACGCCTCCCGCAGCTCGTCGAGCGCCGCGCCGATCTCCGCCTCGGCCTTCATGGGGACGGCGCCGCCCTCCCGGATCAGCCAGCCGGCCGCCTCCTCGCGATGCCTGTCCAGCACCTCGGCCGCGCGGCGCAGCACCGCGGCGCGTTCGGCCGGGGCCGCGTCCTGCCAGCCCGGTTGCGCCCGCGCGGCGGCGCGGGCCGCGAGGCCGGCGTCGACGGCGTCGGCGACGCCCACGCAGGCGAGCGTCTTGCCGGTCGCGGGTTCGACGACGTCGCGCGTGCGCGCCGCCGTGCTCCTGCCCGCGCCGAACAGCCGGCCGTCCAGCATGCCGGCGTCGAGAAGAACGGACATCGTTTCCTCCTGCCCGGGCCGGTGGCGGGGGCCGCGGCCGACGATCGGGACCTGGTCGTCATGACTCGCCGCGCGCCCGCCCGGGGGAGGACCGCCCCGTGCTGAACCGGTGGACCTTGTCGATGACGTCCGGGCTGTACAGCCGCAGCGCCTGTTCGAGGGCGAACTCGGCGGCGTAGGCGCGGAAGTGGTCGACCGGTTCCTCCGCGAGGTTGATCATCCGGCGGTTGGCGACGACCGCCGGGTTGGCGAGCCGCTCCGTCGCGGCCTGGACGGCGGCGTCCATGAGGTTGGGGTCGGCGACCTCGTCGCAGATGAGCCGGGCGTCGGGCTCGCCGGCCCAGATCTTGCGCCCGGCCAGGATGACCTGGCGCGAGAGCCGGCCCCCCGCGAGGCTCGTCAGCCGCATGTTGGCCATGCCGGGCACGATCCCCTCCTGGGCGGCGGGGAGGCTGAAGTAGGCGTCGGCGGCGGCGATCACGTGGTCGACCGAGAACAGCAGCTGCATGCCGCCGCCGATGGCGAAGGTCTCGACCGCGGCGACCCAGGGCTTGTCCACCGTCGGGCGCGGCCACGGGTCCTCCGAGCGCACGCCCCTGATGAGCTTGTGGATGTACCCGAGCTCGCGGCGCAGCAGGAAGTCCACGTAGGAGATGCGGCCCTGGTGGAGGTCCACCAGGTTGATCCCGGCGCAGAAGACCCGGCGGCCCTGGTAGCGGGGGTGGGTCATCTGCCCGCCGCGCAGCACGCCGACCTTGACCTGGTCGTCCAGGAGCACCAGGTCGACCGCGGTCTCCATGTCGTCGATGAGCTGGTCGTCCTCGGCGTTGAGGAAACGGCCGTTGGCCAGCGTGATGTGCGCGGCCTGCCCGAGCCGCTCGAGGCGCAGCGTGCCCAGCACGGCCGAGCCCGTCCTGCGCCACTCGGCGAGCAGCGACCTGGCCCGCCGCGTCGGGCAGAGCATCGAGTCCAGCAGGTGGTGCCCGGCCCGCGGGGAGCCGAGCACGGCGTGGAAGAAGATGCCCTGGTCGATCTCCAGGCCGTCCTTACCGGCCTGGGCGAACTCGCGCTCCGCGGCCATCTGCTCCCTCGTCGGCGCCAGCCCGGGGAAGGCGTCGGCCGCGGCGAACACCAGCTCCGGCAGCCGCAGCCGTTCGCGCAGCCCTCCGGTCAGCTCCTCGTAGACCTGCTCGGCGTGCAGCCGCAGGAAGCCGTGGCGCGCCCGCCGGCGCTGGGTGAGGGCCTCGTCGGCCAGTCGCCGCTGGTCGGGCCCGCGTTCGGCTTTGGGCGGGAGGCCGGCCAGCAGTTCGTCCACCTCCGCCGCGTGGGTCATGAGCGCGTCGGCGTCGGCCAGCAGCGCCCCGGTGAAGACCGTGGCCGCCCCGGACCACGGGTCCGCGGTGCCGGCGGCGCCGCGCCTCATCGGCGGTTCTCCTTGGCGCCGGCGCCGGGCCCCGTGCGTTCCTGCCGCGAGGCGGGGCGCGCGCCGTCCGAGCGGCGGACGAGCGTGCGGTCACAGGCGGCCAGGTGCATGCCGAGCGCGTCCTCGAAGCTGGTCGCGGCGGCGTCGTGGACGAGGCGCCGCCGGATCGCCAGCTCCGCCTGCTCCAGACGGCCGGCCGCCGCGGCCACGCGCGCGGCGGACGTCGCCGCGTCGGCGGGCATCTCGTCGAGCAGGCCGGTCTCGAGCGCGCGCTCGGCGGACATCTCGGCGCCGAAGAGCACCATCCGGCGGGCGAACGCGCCGCCGAACTGGCTGACGAGCCGGTGCACCGCCATCCCCGCCCAGATGCTGTCGTCGCTCACCGGCACCTCGAACCGCGCGTCCGGCGCGCCGATGCGGTAGT
This sequence comes from Sphaerisporangium dianthi, assembly GCF_042654065.1. Classification (NCBI taxonomy): domain Bacteria; kingdom Bacillati; phylum Actinomycetota; class Actinomycetes; order Streptosporangiales; family Streptosporangiaceae; genus Sphaerisporangium; species Sphaerisporangium dianthi. The sequence continues at coordinate 99,928 of NZ_JBHSFP010000031.1, forward strand.
CGGAGGTGAGCAGGACCTCGAAGGCGGGGCCGCCGCAGACGCCCTCCACGATGGCGATCTTCGCGATCTGGGTCCGTTCGAGCCGGCGCAGCGCCTTCTCCCACCGGCTCACCATGTCGATGCCGACGGCGCCGGGCCAGTGCCGCGCTGTGCCCGCGCCGCCGAGCCGCAGCACGGCGGCCGTGCCGGCCCGCGCGTCCTCGGCCTGGTCGCAGAACGCGTGGATCTCCGCGATCAGCGCGGGCGACAGTTCGCGCTCGCTGTCCACGCGCAACGCGGCGCCCGGAGCCTGCGGGAGCGGGGCGAGGTCGATGGGAGACATTGTCTGGTGTCCTCCTCGTCGGGGGCGGGTGGCGGGTCAGTAACGGACGAGCGCCGTCTCCAGCGTCGACCCGGGCCCCATGGTCACCAGGACGCCGTGGTCGCCGGGGCGCGTGACCCCCTCCCGCACGAGCCGCTCGTAGGAGAAGAGGAAGGAGCCGCTGGAGAGGTTGCCGTAGCCGCGCAGCACGCCCGTCGTGTGCCGCACGTCGTGCCGGGTCAGGCCGAGATTGACCATCATGGAGTCCACGACCTTCTTGCCCCCGGAGTGGATCAGCCAGTGCGCGATGTCGCTGCGGCGCAGCCCGGTGCCGTGCAGGAGGTCGCCGATGACCTTCTCGGCGTGCGCGCCGACGACGTAGGGCACGTCGCGGTCGAGGTAGAAGCTGAACTTGCCGTGCGCGTCGTCCCAGTCGTAGCGCATCGCGTCGATCGCGTCGGGGATGATGCAGCTCGCGTACTTCAGGACCCGCGGCCCATCCCGTCCCGGCTCGTCGGCCACCGCGACGGCCGCCGCGCCGTCGCCGAAGAGGCTGTTGACGACCGACGAGCGCATGGTCCCGTCGAAGACGTAGGCCGCCGAGCAGGCCTCGATGCACACCATCATCGCCAGCCGGCCCGGATTGGCCGAAGCCCAGCTCGTCGTCGCGTTGAGCGCGTTGAGCCCCGCGTTGCAGCCCATCCCGACGACGTCGAGCCTTCCGCAGTCCGTCGGGATGCCCAGTTCGCGGATGAGCAGCGCGGTGAACCCCGGGGTGAGGAGCCCCGTGGTGGAGACGCAGACGAGGTAGGCGATGTCGCTGACCGCGGCGTCGATGCGCTTCAGGCACGTCTGCAGGGCCCGCGCGCCCAGCTCGACGCCATGTTTCTTGTGCTTGGCCAGCAGTTCGCCCTGCGTCTCCACGCGGGGCCGGCCGTCGGAGCCGGTCGGGGGGACGGTGAGGTGGCGGCGGTCGATCGCGCTGTTGAGGAACACCGAGCGCACGCGCTCGTCCTGGATGCCGAAGAGGTCCAGGAGGTCCTGCTGTGAGTAGGACGTCTCGGGAGTGGCCGTGCCCACCCCGAGGATGGCCGGGCCTTTCAGGGCGGAGGGCCGTTCCGGCGCCGCGGGATCGGCGGCCGGCGCAAGGCGCTCGCTGATTCTCATTTTGGCCCCCTGTTGATTTGGTCGGGCACGACGCGAACGCTACTTCAGCCCCTGTGGCGCGCGATATGCGCTCGGGGTGTGAACGCCGTCATATCAACGGCTAGGGGTTACAGGGGTGGCCCTGAAGACGCTCGTCAGATGGCGCCCGGTGGACGGGACCAATAGTGCCGGAGCGTCGTCCGGCGCGAAATCCAGTCGGACTGTAGTGCTTATCCAGCGGCCTCTTCCAGACGTCGGTGAATCGGTAAGGGGCGGGCCTTGTATTAGGGGCTTGTAGGCGCCGCTCGGCGTTATCTAACGTCGGGGTCCTTCGGGTGCGTACCCGCGGTTGCCATCCCCCAGGAGCGAGGAGCGCGCGAGTGACGCGAGTCCAGGACCTCGAGACACTGCCGGAGCTGCTCGAAACCCACGCGACCCGCCGGGCGGACCAGGTGGCCTACGCCGACGCCGCGCGGGAGGTCACCTACGCCCAGCTGTGGGAGCGCACCGGACGGCTCGCCGGCCACCTGGCCGCGGGCGGGCTCGGGCGCCTGGACCGGGCCCTCATCCTGCTCGGGAACCGCGTCGAGACGGTGGAGAGCCTCCTCGCGGTCACCCGGGCGGCCGCGATCGGCGTGCCGGCCGACCCGCGGTCCGCGGACGCCGAACTCGCCCACCTGCTGGACGACAGCGGCGCCCGGACCGTCATCACCGACGGCGCGCACCTCGGCCAGATCGAGCGCCTGAGCGTGGGGCGGCCTCCGCTCACCGTCGTCCTCGCCGACGGCCCGGCGCCCGGCGCGCTCGACTTCGCCCGGCTCGCCGGCACCGCGCCCGAGCTGGGGCCGCGCGACGACCTGCGCCCCGGCGAGCCGGCCTGGATGCTCTACACGTCGGGCACCACCGGACGCCCCAAGGGCGTCGTGTCCAGCCAGGCGAGCTGCCTGTGGTCGGTACGCGCCTCCTACCAGGGCGTCCTCGGGCTGAACGCGGACGACCGGCTGCTGTGGCCGCTGCCGCTGCACCACAGCCTCGCGCACATCCTCTGCGTCCTCGGCGTCACCGCGAGCGGCGCCACCGCGCGGCTCCTGGCCGGCTTCGGCGTGCGGGACGTCCTTGAGGCGGTGCGCGCCGAGCCGTTCACCATGCTGGTCGGCGTCCCGGCGATGTACCACCACCTGGTGGCGGCCGTGGGCGAGACCGGCCTGACCATTCCGGGACTGCGAGCCTGCCTTGTGACGGGCGCGGTCACCGGCTCGGCGCTGGGCGCCGCGGTCGAGCAGGCCTTCGGCGTGCCCCTGGTGGACAGCTACGGGAGCACGGAGACCTGCGGCGCGATCACGATGAGCCGCCCGGACTCCCCGCGCGTCGGAGGGACCTGCGGGGTCGCCGTGCCCGGGACCGAGGTGCGGCTGGCCGACGCGGTGACCGGCGTCGCCGCCGGCCCCGGCGAGGAGGGGGAGGTCCTGGTCAGGGGCCCGAGCCTGATGATCGGCTACCACGGCCGCGAGCGGGAGACCGCGGAGGCGCTGCGGGAGGGCTGGTACCACACGGGCGATCTGGCCCGGATGGATCCCGAAGGGCGTCTCACCATCACGGGCAGGATCAAGGAACTGATCATCCGCGCGGGGGAGAACATCCACCCGGGCGAGATCGAGGAGGTGCTGCGCGCCGTGCCGGGGATCGCGGACGCCGGCGTCGCGGCCCACCCCGACGAGGCTCTGGGCGAGGTCCCGGTCGCCTACGTGGTCCCGTCGGACGCCGACTGGTCGCCGGAGGAAGCGGTGGAGGCGTGCCGCCGGCATCTCAGCTATTTCAAGGTGCCCGTGGAGCTGCGCGAGGTCGCCGCCCTGCCGCGCACCGGCTCTGGCAAGATCAGCCGGCGTGCCCTCCCCGGCCTGCCCTCCCGTCTGCGCGCCGCCGGCACCCCCCACCACGAGAACCTGTGGCGCTCGCGCTGGACCCCCTGGACCGCCGCTCCCGCGCCGGCCGGCCCGCACGCCGGGAGCTGGGCCCTGGTCGGCGAGGAGGACCCCGGCGTCGAGGCGGGGCTACGGCGATCCGGCGGCGCCGCCGCGATCTTCCCCGATCCGGCGGCGGCCCGCCGCGCGGATGGGCGCTTCGACGGCTGCCTGCTCGCGGCCCCGGCCCTCTCCGGCGCCGGCGGCTCCCTGGCCGGCCTCCTCGCCGGCCTTGAGGACCTGGACCTGACGGGACTGCCCGGGCGCGTCGCTGTACTCACCCGTGACGCGGTGGCCGCCCGTCCCGGCGAGCGGGCCGACCCGCTCGGCGCCGCGCTGCGCGCCTGGTCGCGCGCACGGCACGGCGACCGCGTCACCCTGGTCGACCTGCCCTCCGACGCCACGGCCGCCGACGCCGACGCCGCGTGGGGCGCCGTCCGCGCCGCGTCCGGAGGGGAGGACCTCGCCGTCCGGGACGGCACGCCGCTGGCGCCTGCCTTCTCCCGGGTCCCCGCCGCCGCCAGGGTCGACGGCCCTCCCCTCGGCACCGAGGCCAGGGTGCTGGTGACCGGCGCCTGGTCCCGGCCGGCACGGGTGCTCGCGACGCATCTGGTCGCCGCCTACGGCGTCGAGGACGTCGTGCTGGAGGACGACGGGCATGGGGCGGCCCGGGTGCTGGCCGCCGAGCTCGCCGGCCTGGGCGCCTCCGTGACCGTGGTCCCCGCGGACCCGGCCACGGAGGCGGGAGCCGCCGGCCTGCTCGACGCGGGCGGGCCGGTCACGGCGGTCGTGCATCCGGTCGCCTCGGTGCGCGACGCCGTGGCCGCCGGGCACCTGCTCGCGCTGGTGGCCCGTGGGGGCACGGCGACGGCCGTGACGCTGTGCGTGCCGCCCGGCGGCGACCTCGCGGCCGGGCGGGACGCCGCCGGGGCCGCCGCCGTCGCCTACGCCACGGCGCTCGCCGAGGGCGCGGACCGCACGAGGGTCGTCGCCCTCGGGACGGCGGAGGAGATCGGCGACGGCGAGGTCCGCGCGGCCTTCGACGCGGCCTGGGCGGTGCCGTTCCCGGTGACGGCGTCGCGCGCCGGCCCGCGCGCGGCCGGCGGCCCCGGCTCCCGCCCGCCGCAGGACCCCTCACCCGGTGCGGACGACGGGTCCGAGGCGGGACGGCTCTCGGAGCTGCGCGCGCGGCTGTCCCCGCTGCCCGCGCGCGGGCGCCTGCGCGCCCTCGGCGAGATGGTGCGCGAGGAGGTCGCACGGCTGCTCGACCTCGACGATCCGGGCGGCGTCGATCCCACGCTGGCCTTCACCCGTCTCGGATTCACCTCGCTCAGCGCCGTGCGGCTGCGTGACACGCTGGCCGCCAGGACCGGGCTGCGGCTGCCCGTGTCGCTGGCCTTCGACCGTCCGACGGCCGACGCCGTCGCCTCCTTCCTGGACGACGAGCTGTTCGGCGGGCCGGACGCCGCCGGCGCGGACGCCCCCGCCGGCGGACCGGCGTCGCGGATGACCGGCGGGGGGGAGCCCATCGCGATCATCGGGATGGCCTGCCGCTACCCCGGCGGGATCTCCTCGCCCGAAGACCTGTGGCGCTTCGTGGCGGGCGGCGGGGACGCGATCACCGGGTTCCCCGCCGACCGGGGCTGGGATCTCGACCGGCTCCTGCGCGGCGACGGCACCGAGGCGGGCACCGTCGCCACGCGCGAAGGAGGGTTCCTGGACGCGGCCGGCGACTTCGACGCCCCGTTCTTCGGCGTCAGCCCCCGGGAGGCCCTGGCCATGGATCCCCAGCAGCGGCTGCTGCTCGAAGTCGGCTGGGAGGCGATCGAACGCGCCGGCATCGACCCGCACGCGCTGCGGGGCACCGACACCGCCGTGTACGCCGGGCTGATGTTCCACGACTACGCGAGCCAGAGCGGCCGGCTCCCCGAAGACCTCGAACGCCTGGTGGGGACCGGCACCTCGGGCGCCGTCGCCTCCGGCCGCCTGGCCTACACGCTCGGCCTCACCGGACCGGCGCTCACCCTGGACACCGCCTGCTCCTCCTCTCTGGTGGCGGTCCACCTGGCGGTGCAGGCGCTGCGGCGCGGCGAATGCCCGCTGGCGCTCGCGGGCGGCGTCGCGGTGATGGCGAGCCCGGCCACCTTCATCGAGTTCAGCCGCCAGGGCGGGCTGGCCCCCGACGGCCGGTGCAAGGCGTTCGCCGCGGCCGCGGACGGCACCGGCTGGTCGGAGGGGGTCGGCGTGCTGGTGCTGGAACGGCTGTCGGACGCGCGCCGCCACGGCCGCCGGGTACTCGCCGTGATCAAGGGGAGCGCCGTCAACCAGGACGGGGCGAGCAACGGGCTGACCGCGCCGAGCGGGCCCGCCCAGCAGCGCGTGATCCGGCGGGCGCTGGCCGACGCGTGCCTCGCGCCCTCCGAGGTCGACGCGGTGGAGGCGCACGGCACGGGCACCGTCCTCGGCGACCCCATCGAGGCCAACGCGATCCTCGCGGCCTACGGCCGCGACCGGGACACCGGGGCTCCGCTGCTCCTTGGATCGATGAAGTCCAACCTGGGACACACTCAGGCGGCCGCGGGCGTCGGCGCGGTGATCAAGATGGCCGAGGCGATGCGGCACGGCATGCTGCCGCGCACCCTGCACGTCGACCGGCCCACCCCGGCCGTGGACTGGGACGCGGGTTCCGTGCGCCTGCTGACCGAGCACACCCCGTGGCCACGGACCGGGCGCCCGCGCCGCGCGGCCGTGTCGTCCTTCGGCGTCAGCGGCACCAACGCCCACCTCGTCCTGGAGGAGGCGCCCGTTCCCGAGCCCGCCGCCGCGCCGGCGCGGCCCCCCGCTCTGCTGCCGTTCATCCTGTCGGCGCGCACCGAGCCCGCGCTGCGCGTCCAGGCGGGACGGCTGCTCGGCCTGCTGGAGGAGGACACCTATCTCGCCCTGCCCGACCTCGCGGCCGCGCTGGCCACGACCCGGGCGTCCCTGCCGGTGCGCGCCGTGGTCGTCGCCGGGGACCGGGAGGAACTGCGGCGCGGGCTGGCCGCCGTCGCCGACGGGGACCCGCCGGGACCCGGGCTGTCCGGCACGGCGGGCGAGGGCGGGCTCGCGGTCGGCTTCACCGGGCAGGGCAGCCAGTATCCCGGCATGGGCCGCGACCTGCACGCCGCGTTCCCCGCCTTCGCCGCCGCGTTCGACGCGGCCTGCTCCGCGCTCGACCCGCACCTGGAACGCCCGCTGCGCGAGATCATGTGGGCGCCGGAGGGCACGGGCGAGGCGGCGCTGCTCGACCGCACCGACTTCGCGCAGGCGGCGCTGTTCGCGCTGGAGACGGCGCTGTTCCGGCTCGTGCGGTCCTGGGGCGTGCAACCGGACCTGCTGATAGGGCACTCGGTCGGCGAGGTGGTCGCCGCGCACGCCGCCGGCGTGCTGGCGCTGCCCGACGCGGCCCTGCTCGTCGCGACGCGGGGGCGGCTGATGGCGGGACTGCCGGCCGGCGGTGCCATGGCCGCGCTGGACGCGACCGAGCAGGAGGTCCTCGACGTCATCACCAGCGTCCCGGGCCTCGCGGACGTGTCTGACGTGTCGGACGTTTCGGGCGTCTCGGACGTGTCGAATGTCTCGGACGTGTCTGATGTGTCGGACGTCTCGAACATGTCGGATGACTTGAACGTGTCGGGTGTCTCGAACGTGTCGGGCGTCTCGGGCAATGGTTCGGACGGTGCGGATGTCTCGGGGCGGATCGCCGTCGCCGCGGTCAACGGTCCTCGCGCCGTGGTCGTCTCCGGCGACGAGGACGGCGTGGCCGCCGTCGCGGAGGCCTTCCGGGCAAGGGGCCGCAAGGCCACCCCGCTACGGGTCAGCCACGCCTTCCACTCCCCGCGCATGGAGCCGATGCTGGAGGCCTTCCGCGCCACGGCGCGGACCCTGACGTTCCGGCCGCCCGACGTGCCGGTGGTGTCCAACCTCACCGGTGAGATCGCCGAACCGGGCCGGCTCCGCTCGCCGGACTACTGGGTCAGGCACGTCAGGGAGGCCGTCCGGTTCGCCGACGGCGTGCGCCGTCTGGTGGCCGAGGGGATGACGGGCCTGCTGGAGCTCGGGCCGGGCGGAGTGCTCGCGGCGATGGCCGGCGAGTGCGCGGCCGAGGCCGAGCTCGCATGCCTCGGCGTACTGCGCCGAGGGCGTCCCGAGGTCCGCTCCCTGGTCACCGCGCTCGGCCGGGCGCATGTGCGCGGTGCCGCGATCGACTGGAAGGCCTTCTTCGGCGGCCCGCCGTCCCGGAGCGTGGAGCTGCCCACCTACCCGTTCGAGCACCGCCGGTACTGGCTCGCCCCGGCGCCGCGCGACCCGGCCTCCCCGGCGCTCGGGCTCGCCGCCGTGGACCACCCGCTGCTCGGCGGAGCCGTCTCGCTCCCCGACACCGGGGCGCACGTGCTGGTCGGCGTGCTGTCCCCGGACGCCTGCCCCTGGCTGGCCGACCACGTCCTGCTGGACACCCCGGTCCTGCCGGCCACCGCCCAGCTCGACCTGCTCCTGCGGGCCGCCGACGTGACCGGCGCCGGCGGGGTGGCCGAGCTGGAGGTCCACGCGCCGCTGGCCGTCCCCGCGGCCGGCGCCGTGCGGCTCCAAGTGTGGGTCGGCCCCGAGGGCCCCGGCGGCGGGCGCCCCGCCACCGTACGGTCCCGGGAGTGGCAGGACGGCGAGTGGACGCTGCACGCCACCGCCGTGCTGGCCGCCGAGGACGACGGGGGCCCGGCGGCGGAGCCGGCCGCCTGGCCCGGCGACGGCGCGCAACCGGTCGACCTGGACGGCCTCTACGACCGGCTCGCCGAGTCGGGACGGGTGTACGGGCCGGCGTTCCGGGGGCTCGAGGCGGCCTGGCGGTCCGGCGGCGACCTGCTCGCCGAGGTCCGGCTGCCCGAGGACGCCGTGGCCGGCGCGGACGGCTTCGCCCTGCACCCGGCGCTGCTGGACGCGGCCCTGCACGTCCTTGAGCTCCAGCCCCCCGGCGACGCCGGGGACGGGCTCCGGCTCCCGCACCGCTGGACCGGCGTGAGGCTCGACGCCGCCGACGCGACCGCCCTTCGCGTGCGCGTCTCGCCGGCCGGCCCGGACGCCGTCACGGTGCACTGCGCCGACGTCGAAGGACGTCCGGTCGCCCACGTCCGATCGCTGCGCCTGCGCCGGTTCGACGCGGGCGAGCCGCGCCCGGCGGGCACGAGGCCACGCCCGGCGCCGCCGCG
>NZ_JBHSFP010000032.1:0-106688 GCF_042654065.1 Sphaerisporangium dianthi
GGCTCATCGCTCAGGGCAAGGGTCTGAGTGATCTGGTCGAGCAGCAGGTGCCGCAGTCGATCACGCTGACGTCGGAGACCATCACCAAGGAGAACGCGCAGAAGTATCTGCCGCTGGGCTTCGAATCCTAGAATCGGGGGTTGTGCAGTGACTGACACCAGGGCCGCACTCGGGGTCGGCATGGTCGGGTACGCGTTCATGGGACGCGTCCACTCCCAGGCGTGGCGCAGCGTCGGGGCGTTCTTCGACCTGCCGGTGACCCCGGTCATGGCCGCACTGTCGGGCCGCAGCGGCGACCGCACGGCCGCCGCCGCCGCGAGCCTCGGCTGGGCAGCGGTCGAGACCGACTGGAAGGATCTCGTCGCCCGGGACGACGTGCAGATCGTGGACATCTGCACGCCCGGCGACTCGCACGCCGAGATCGCCATCGCCGCGCTGGAGGCGGGCAAGCACGTGTTGTGCGAGAAGCCGCTCGCCAACACCGTGGCCGAGGCGGAGGCGATGGTCGCGGCGGCCGAGCGCGCCGCGGCGCGGGGCGTGCGGAGCATGGTGGCGTTCAACTACCGGCGGGTACCGGCCGTCGCGCTCGCACGGCGGTTCGTCGCCGAGGGACGGCTCGGGGAGTTGCGGCACGTCCGCGCCCAGTACCTTCAGGACTGGATCGTCGACCCCGCGTTCCCGCTGGTGTGGCGGCTGCAGAAGGACAAGGCGGGGTCCGGGGCGCTCGGCGACATCGGCTCCCACATCGTGGACACCGCCCAGTTCATCACCGGGCAGACGCTGACCGGTGTGTCGGCCATCACCGAGACCTTCGTCAAGGAGCGCCCGCTGGCCGAGGAGTCGGCCGGGCTCGCCGCGGACGCCTCCGGTGACGGAGGGGCGACCGGCACGGTCACCGTCGACGACGCCGCGCTGTTCTTCGGCCGGTTCTCCGGCGGCGCCCTCGGGTCGTTCGAGGCGACCCGCTTCGCCACGGGACGCAAGAACGCCATGCGCATCGAGGTCAACGGCTCGCTCGGCAGCCTCGCCTTCGACTTCGAGTCGATGAACGAGCTGTGGTTCCACGACCACACGCTCGACGCGGAGGAGGCCGGTTTCCGGCGCATCCTGGTCACCGAGGCCGGCCACCCGTACGCGGGGGCCTGGTGGCCGCCGGGGCACGGGCTCGGCTACGAGCACACCTTCACCCACGAGGTGAAGGACTTCCTGGAGGCGATCGGCGAAGGCACCGACCCGGCCCCGTCGTTCGCCGACGGCCTGCGGGTGCAGCGGGTGCTGATGGCGGTCGAAGAGAGCGCCGCCAACGAGAGCCGCTGGACCGCCATTTCGTAGCCGCACGCCCGGCGCGAGCGGACCGTGACCGCTCGCGCCGGGCGAGCGGACCGTTGCGGGCGGCCCGGCGCGCGCGGATCATGGCGGCGGGCCCCGGCGACGCGCCAGGGCCCGCCGGCCGGCGCGGCGGCGTGACGGGCGGCCTGGCAAGCAATCGGGCCCCGCAGCGGGACCCGCGAGCATCAGAAGGAGAGCCGAAATGACGCGACCGATCACCTTGTTCACCGGCCAGTGGGCGGACCTGCCGTTCGAGGAGGTGTGCCGCCTGGCCGGGGAGTGGGGGTACGACGGCCTGGAGATCGCCTGCTGGGGCGACCACTTCGAGGTGGACAAGGCCCTGTCGGACGACTCCTACATTCCCCGCAAGCTGGAGGTCCTGGACAAGCACGGGCTGAAGGTGTGGACGATCTCCAACCACCTGGTCGGGCAGGCCGTGTGCGACAGCCCGATCGACGAGCGCCACAAGGGGATCCTGCCCGCGCGCATCTGGGGGTCGGGCGACCCCGAGGAGGTGCGTCAGCGGGCGGCGGAGGAGATGAAGGACACCGCCCGCGCCGCGGCCAAACTGGGCGTGGACACCGTGGTCGGGTTCACCGGGTCGTCGATCTGGCACACCGTGGCGATGTTCCCGCCGGTGCCGCCGTCCATGATCGAGGCCGGTTACCAGGACTTCGCCGACCGCTGGAACCCCATCTTGGACGTGTTCGACGAGGTGGGGGTGCGCTTCGCCCACGAGGTGCACCCGAGTGAGATCGCCTACGACTATCACACGACCGTGCGGACGCTGGAGGCCATCGGGCACCGCCCGGCGTTCGGGCTCAACTGGGACCCCTCGCACATGGTGTGGCAGCAGATCGACCCGGTGAACTTCATCCTCGACTTCGCCGACCGCGTGTACCACGTGGACTGCAAGGACGCCAAGGTCCGCATCGGCGACGGCCGGCGGGGACGGCTGTCGTCCCACCTGGCCTGGGCGGACCTGCGCCGGGGCTGGGACTTCGTCTCCACCGGCAGGGGAGACGTGGCCTGGGAGGACTGCTTCCGCGCGCTGAACGCCATCGGCTACGAAGGGCCGATCTCCGTCGAGTGGGAGGACGCCGGCATGGACCGCCTGCACGGCGCTCCCGAGGCCCTGGCGTTCGTCCGCGGGCTGAACGCGATCACCCCGCCCACCGCCGCCTTCGACGCCGCCTTCTCCTCGGAGTGACCCGCCCGGGTCTCCCCCCGGTGAGTCACCCGTCAGTGGAATGAGGCCGGAGGCCTGCCCGCCGGATCGGCGGGCAGGCCTCCATGCCGGTGGCCGCGCCACCTGACGCGGCGTCGCGGCGACAGAGGTGTCAGTCGAAGATGACGATCTGGCGCAGGACCTCGCCGGAGCGCAGGGCAGCGACGGCGTCGTTGAGGTCGGCGAGCTTGATCCGGGAGCTGATCATGCTCTCCAGGTCGAGCTTCCCGGCCTTCCACAGCTCGGCGAAGAACGCGAAGTCGCGGCGCACGTCACTGCCGCCGTACAGCGAGCTGAGCAGGTTCTTGCCCTCGAACAGCAGGCTGAACGCCGACAGCGGCACGAGATCGTCCATGGCGCCGGCCCCGACCACGATGACGTCGCCGCCTCGGCGGGTGGCCTGCCAGGCGGACATGATGGAGGCCGACTTGCCGACCGCCTCGAAGCCGTAGTCGAACCCGCGGCCGCCGGTCAGCGAGCCGATGACCTCCATGAGCTTGTCGGGGGTGCAGGCGTGCGTCGCGCCGACCTTCTTGGCCAGGGCGTGCTTGGACTCCAGGGGGTCCACCGCCAGGATCGTCGTCGCCCCGGACACGCGGGCCCCCTGGATGACCGACAGGCCCACCCCGCCGCATCCGACCACGGCCACGGTGGAGCCGGGACGGACCTTCGCCGTGTTGACCGCCGCGCCGACGCCGGTGGTGATGCCGCAGCCGATCAGGGCCGCGATCTCGTACGGCACCTCGGGGTCGACCTTGATCGCGCCCTGCCAGGGGACCACGATCTCCTCGGCCCAGGTGCCACAGCCGGCCATGCCGAACGCGGGGCTTTCGCCGCCGTATCGGAACCGGGCCAGCGTGAAGCTCTCCATGACGTAGGTCATGCAGAGGAACGGCTGGCCGACGAGGCAGTTCGGGCAGGCGCCGCAGGCCGGCGTCCAGTTGATGATGACGTGGTCGCCGGGCTTGACGGTGGTGACGTGGTCCCCGACCTCCACGACCTCGCCCGCGCCCTCGTGCCCGGGGATCACCGGCAGGGGCATGGGCAGCACGCCGGTCAGCACCGACAGGTCCGAGTGGCAGACGCCGGTCGCCTTGACCTTCACCCGCACGTCCGTCGGTCCGACCGGCGTCAGGGTGAAGTCGTCGCGGATGTCTAGCTTGTCGTCGCCGACGGCGTGCAGCAGGGCGGCTCGCATGGGGGGACCTCCTTGGGGTGCGGCCTATTCTCCTTCGAGGGAGAGCGCGGCCTTGGGGCAGGATCGGACCGCGTGGCGCACGCGGTCGAGCAACTCCGGCGGGGGCTCGGGGAGCAGGACGTTCAGGTTGTCGTCGTCGTCCACCTCGAAGACCTCGGGGGCCAGACCCATGCAGACCGCGTTGGCTTCGCAGACGTCGTAGTCGACTTTGATTCTCATCGGACCCTTTCTCGCATAAGGACGCTTCACAGCGAGATTAGGCCGTAGCGGGCGCAGAGAGCTTGCGATGGTCCCAGGAGACCACCCGTGTCGGCTCGACGACGTAGGCGACGCGTTTGCGGCCCGTCTGCTCGACGTACCCACGGAGCTCGGGCGTCACGTCGGTGTCGGAAAGTCCGGTCATGCGCTTGGTGATGTCCATGCCGATGCCGAGAACGGCGTCCGGCTCGGCGATCAGGCGCGCGGTGCCGTACAGCAGGACGCCGCGCAGTTCGGCGTAGTCGTCGCCGGCCTCGACCAGGCAGCTCACCCGGGGGTCGCGCTCGATGTTGCGGGTCTTCTGCGCCTTGCCGTACGTCCAGAACGCCAGCCGGCCCTCGGTCAGCCCGTAGAACATCGTCACCATGTGCGGCGTACCGTCCGGATTGATCGTGCCGAGCTGGAACTTGCGCGACTCCCGCAGGAACGCGTCCACCTCGTCGCCGGACATCACTATGCGAGCACGCTGGTTCACCCCGAAAGTAGAACACGTTCCACCGGACCCGACAAGAGGTCCACGGAACAATGTTCCGATGGCGCGCCCGCTCGCCGGCCGTCCCCGCTGTTACACGCGACATCCGGCCTGGCCGCTCGGACGCGCGCCCGGCTGAAGTGCGGGAACGGCGGGCCGGCGTGTCGCCGCCTACGCCGGGGGCAGGGTCTGGGCGGTTCCCGTGCGGGAGGCCCGCTCGACCGCGTCGACGAACCGGTGCCGCCTCAGGGCATGGTCGAAGCCGGGCACGGTGTGCGTGCCCTCGCGCAGATCCCGCCCGAAGCGCGCGTACACCTGGGCCACGCCCTGCGCCATCGCGGGCAGGTCGCGCGGGACCGGATCGAAGCGGCTGCCGGGGAGGGCGATGTCGGCGAGCGCGCGGTCGTCGCCCCGCCCGCCCTGCAGCCGCAGGTCCAGAGTCTGGAGGTTGCCGTTGACGCCGGGCGCGGTCAGGACCAGGTCGCCGTCGGTGCCGTTGATCTCCCAGCGGAAGTTGTCCCCCCGGGAGAAGCCGCCCCGGTAGTACAGCGAGAGGGCGGCGCCGCTGCGGAAGGCGCCCGTGAGGGACACCTGGTCGGCCACCGTCACCGGGATGGTGGAGCCCTCGTCGGCCACCTGTGCCTGCGTGAAGCTCGTGACCAGGTTGGCCGAGACGCCGGCGAGCTCGCCGAGCACCTCGTTCACCGCCTCCAGGGCGTGCAGCGCCGACACGGTCAAGAGCGTCACGCCGTTGGCGGCGTCGTAGAGATAGGCGTGCGCGCGGTCGGTCACGGGGCTCCAGGACATGCCCGATCCGACCAGCGTCGTGCCGAGCACCCTGCCGACGTAGCCGTCCGCGACCAGGTCGCGGGTGTGGCGGATCACCGGGAGGAAGCCGCCCTGCAGCCCGATCACCGTGCGGACCCCCGCGGCCTCGGCACGGGCGGCCAGGTCGGCCGCCTCGTCGGTGCCGGCGCCGAGGGGCCACTCGCTGTAGACCATCTTCCCCGCCGCCAGCGCCGCGGAGATCAGCGCGTGGTGGTGGGGCACCTTGACCGACACCACCACCAGATCCACCCCGGGATGGGCGATCAGGCCGGCGGGGTCGTCGAAGGCCGCCGGGACGTCGAACTCCTTGGCGGCCAGGTCGGCGGACGCGCGGCGGGACGTGCTGATGGCGCGCAACTCGTAGTCAGGGAGGGCCTTGAGCGCGGGAACGTGGCTGATGGCGGCCCAGCCGCCGACGCTCGCCCCGATGATGCCTACGCCGATGGTCATGATGCTCCTTGGATTGTGCCCGGTCGCCGGTGGCGAACGGAGTGTGCCGATGTCGCATTGCACGGAATGGGAGAACCGCAGGAGTTTAACTGGAACGTACGTTACAGATTGAGGGCATGAAAACGTCAGGCGAGGCAGCCCAGGGCCGCCTCCACGACGCTCATCAGGTATCGGCGGTCGGGATTGATCCCCCCCATGACGCGTAGCCCGTGAATGAGGGTCATGAGGAACCTCGCCAGATCTCGGGGGTCGCGGGCGCCGAGCGGCTCGCCGCGGCTCTGGGCCGCCGCGATCGCCTCGGTCAGTTCGTCCTCCAGCTGCGAGGTCGTCGCCCTCACTCGCGTGGCCACCTCGGAGTCGTGGCACAGCCGCTCGGTCGCGGCGCTGACGATCAGGCAGTTCTGCTCGCGCCCGTCCCGCAGGATGGTCTCCACCAGGTCGGCCAGGATTTCGTGGATCAGCTCCCTCGTGAGGGCGCTGCTGCGCAGCAGATCGACCAGAGGGCTCGCGTACCGCTCGCGGTAGCGGTCGAGCGCCGCCCGGTACAGCCCCTCCTTGCTGCCGAACGCCGCATAGAGGGAGCCGCGGCCCACCTCGGTGGCGTCGACCAGGTCCTGCACCGAGGTGCCCTCGTAGCCCTTGTGCCGGAAGACGGACATCGCCGCTTCCAGCGCGGCCTCCGTGTCGAACTCCCGTACCCGTGCCATGTCGTGCAGGTTAGCCGTATCTGGAACGAGCGGTCAAGTTCGTCGCCGGCGTGGGGTGACGGCAGGGATAGAACATTGTTCGGGCGGGATCGGGCGGGGATCGGGGGCACCTTTCGGGCAGTGGCGGTGTTGACAGATAGGGTGCATCCGCACTGGCCGCACATAGAGGGAAAATCATGACTCACGTGTCCATGCCGGCGGACCTGCGTCACGCGGCCGAGCGCGCGAAGGGCTTCATGCCGCCGAGCGAAGGCCAAGCCCTGTTCGAGACCGCCTGCGCGTACGGATCCCTCGGCCCCATCTGCGAGATCGGCACCTACTGCGGCAAGTCGGCGATCTACCTCGGCGCCGGCGCCCGGCACACCTCGTCCGTCGTCTTCACCGTGGACCACCACCGCGGCTCGGAGGAGATCCAGCCCGGCTGGGCCCATCACGATCCCACCCTGATGGACCCACGCTTCGGCAAGATGGACTCCCTGCCCTTCTTCCGGACGGCCATCGCGTCGGCCGGGCTGGAGGAGGAGGTCATCGCCGTCGTGGGACGGTCGGAGACGGTCGCCCGCTACTGGAACATCCCCCTGGCGATGCTCTTCATCGACGGAGGTCACTCCGAGGGGCCGGTGACGAGCGACTACGAGGGCTGGGCGCCACACGTCATGGTGGACGGTGCCCTGGTCTTCCACGACATCTACCCCGACCCCGCCCGCGGCGGCCAGGCCCCGTTCCGCGTCTACGGGCGCGCCCTGGCCTCCGGCGACTTCAAGGAGGTCGCCGCCGAGGGCTCCCTGCGCGTGCTCCAGCGCGTCGCGAGCCCCGGTCCCTCCGCCTGAGGTCCTGGAGACCTCCTACGAGACGTCCGGCACCCTCGCCGGACGTCCAGACCCTCCGCCCGAGGCCAGGACCTTTCGCCCGAGGCCGCGCCCCTTCGCCTGAGGTCAGGACTCGGGGGACTCGGGGGAAGGGGCGCCTGTGTAGGCCGCGGTGGTGCGCTCGGCCGCGGCGCGGGCCTTGGCCTCGTCGGCGCCGGCCGCCACGTCCGCGTCGGCCCAGCGCTCGCTGCTGAGCGTCATGAACAGCTTGCCCTCGTCGGAGGCCGCCCAGGCCGCCCCGGCCTCGGGGCCGGCGCCCTGCCCGGTGGACAGGTGGAGGTACAGGCCGACGAGGCCCATGTCCCAGCCGATGCCGACCGCGCCGGGGCCGAACTGCTCCCAGTGGTCTTCGGCGAAGGCGATGTGCTCCAGTTCGAACCGGGCGCGGTCACCCGGCTCGGGGGACAGCCGGACCTCGATCCAGCTGACGCTCCCGCCGAACTCCCAGGTGGCGGCGAAGCTCTTCGGGGGGTCGCAGCGCTCGACGACGCCGCCCGCCTGGCCCTCGAACTGGTAGCGGCCGTGCAGGCGCAGCTCGCCGGAGACGGGCAGGAACCACCGGGCGATGCGCTCGGGGTCGGTGCAGGCGTCCCAGAGGTCCTCGACGGTGGTGTCATAGGTCTGGCTGACGGTCACGGTGCGGGCCTCGCCGGCATCGAGCACGCGTGAGCCGACCTGCCGCCGCACGGCGTTGATCTGCTGGTTGACATCGATCATGGGGATTCCCCTTGCGTCGGTTGTTCGCCGGAGTCGCGGAGCCGGCGTTCGCGTCTGCCGCGGGCCAGCTCTGTCGCCAGCGCGTCCAGATGCGGAGTCCAGTAGCGCCGGAAGCGGTCGAGCCATGCGTCGATGTCGCGCAGCGGATCCAGGTTCACCGCGTACAGGCGGCGGGTGCCCTCGGGCCGTACCGTCGCGAACCCGCCGTCGCGCAGGACGCGCAGGTGCTGCGAGACCGCAGGCTGCGAGATGCCGAACTCCTCCTGGATTACCGCGGACACCGCGCCGGAGGTCTTCTCGCCGTCGGCGAGCAGCTCCAGGATCCTGCGGCGCACCGGATCGCCGAGAACATCGAACGCATGCACGAGGAATGTATATCAGTCTTCGCTTATATAAGGCAAATCTTTTGAGAGAGACCGCCTGGCGACCTCTCTACGTCCGGCTGGAGGCGGGGGAGCAGCCGCAGGCGTCAGGGTCGATGACCGGGACGGCGAAGCGGCCGGCGGCGCGGAACAGGGAGGACGCCGGTGTGGCGCCGGACAGGGCGTCGGCGGCGAGGACGACCGCCGCGGCGGTGTAGGCCGACTGCTCGTGCGGGAACCACGCCTTGTTCACGAACTGCCAGCCCGTCCAGTACGAGCCGTCGTGGTGCCGCAGGTGCTGCATGTCGCGGTACACCGCCAGCGCGCGATCGCGGTCGCCGATCGCGTCCAGGGTGAGCGCCAGTTCGCAGGACTCCGCGCCGGTCACCCACGGCTGGTCGGACACGCAGCGGATGCCGAGCCCGGGGACGACGAAGGTGTCCCACTCCTCCTCCAGCCGAAGGCGCGCGCCGGTCCCGCGCAGGGCGCCGCCGAGGATGGGGTAGTACCAGTCCATCGAGTACCGGCTCTTGTCGGCGAACGCCTCCGGGTGGGCGGCGAGCACGTGCCCGAGCCGGTCGGCGGCCAGCTCCCAGTCGGGCTGCGGCTCGCCCAGGTGTTCGCCGAGCAGCACGCCGCAGCGGAGCCCCTGGTAGATCGACGAGCACCCCGTCAGCAGGGCGTACTGCGCCGGGACGCCGGCGGACGAGCGCTCCCAGACGATCTCCCCGCGCGCCGTCTGCAGCCCGACGACGAAGTCCAGCGCCTTCCTGACGACCGGCCACATGGCGCGGGCGAACTCCTCGTCCCCGGTGACCAGGAGCTCGTGCCGCACGCCCACGGCGACGTACGCCGCGTGGTTGCTCTCGCCGTTCGCCTCGGCCGCCGCTCCCCGCACCATCTTCATCGGCCAGGAGCCGTCGGCGCGCTGGTGGCGCGCCAGCCAGTCGTAGCCCTTCCTGGCCTCGGCGGTGAGCCCGGCGGCGGTCATGGCCATCAGGCATTCGACGTGGTTCCAGGCGTCGACGTGTCCTTCTGGCCAGGGCACGCCGCCGTCGGTCTCCTGTACGGCCGCGATGCTGCGCGCGGTCGCGATGACCTGCTCCGCGGTGATGATGCCCGGTACCGCCGGGACGGCGCCCGTCGTGACCGTTTCGGTCATGCCGGCTTCCGGACGTAGACCACCACACTCTTGCCGATCAGAGGGTTGAGGACGGCCTCGGCGGCCCGGGTGAGCGCCGGGCGCTTCATGATGTCCCACACCAGCAGCTCGTGGTAGGCCTTGGCCAGCGGGTGGTCGTCGTCGTTCACGCCGACCGCGCACTTGATCCACCAGTACGGCGAGTGCAGGCCGTGGGCGTGGTGGTGCGGGCCCACCGAGAAGCCCGTCGACTTGAGCTTGGCGGTGAGCTCGGCCAGCGTGTAGATGCGGACGTGGCCGCCGGGGGCGGTGTGGTAGGCCTCGGACAGCGCCCAGCAGATGCGCTCGGGCAGGAAGCTCGGCACGGTGATCGCGGCCTGGCCGCCCGGCTTGAGCACCCTGTGGATCTCGCGCATCGCCGTCATGTCGTCGGGGATGTGCTCCAGCACCTCGGCGGCGATCACCCGGTCGAAGGAGGCGTCCGGGAAGGGCATGGCCAGCGCGTCGCCGGTCACGGTCTCGGCGGTGGCCTCCGGCGGCACCTCGCCGGCCTTGTCCATGGCGGCGAACATGCTCGCGACGCCTTCCAGCTCGGCGGCGTCCTGGTCGAACGCCACCACCTCGGCGCCGCGCCGCAGCACCTCGAAGGCGTGGCGGCCGGCGCCGCAGCCGAGGTCCAGGACGCGGACCCCGGGCCCGACGTGAAGCTTGCCGAAGTCGACGGTCAGCACTTACCGCTCCCCTTTCCTGCGGGCCTCGATGGCCTCGTGATAGGCCTCGACGGTCCGCTTGGCGACGACGTGCCAGGTGTACCGCTCCATCACCCGGTCGTATCCGGCCCGGCCGACCCGCTCGCGCTCCTCCGGCGAGTCGTGCAGGCGGCGCAGGACGGCGGCGAGCTCCTCGGGGTCGCCGGGGGCGACCTGGACGGCGGCGTCGCCGACGACCTCGGGCAGCGCCCCCGTACGGCTGGCGACGAGCGGGGTGGCGCACGCCATGTGCTCGACGGCGGGCAGTGAGAAGCCCTCGTAGAGCGAGGGGACGACCGAGATCTCGGAGGTCGCGATCAGCTCGCCCAGCTCGTCGTCGGAGATGCCGTGCACGAACCGCACCCGGTCGCCGAGCGCCAGTTCCTGGACGAGCTTCTCGGTGGGGCCGCCGGGCGTCGGCTTGCTGACCACCGTCAGGTTGACGTCGCGTTCGGTGGCGAGCTTGGCGACGGCGCGCAGCAGGGTGGCGACGCCCTTCATGGGCGAGTCCGCGCTGGCCACGGCCACGATCGACCCCTTGCGCCTGGGCAGGTGCGGGCGCGGGTGGAAGTAACGGGTGTCGACGCCGAGCGGGATGAGCCGCATGCTGCTCTGCGGCACGTTGAAGTCGCGGTGGATGTCGGCGAGGCTCGACTCGCTGACCGTGAGGATCGGCTTCAGGCGCGGCGCGACGATGCTCTGCATGCGGACGAACCCGTACCAGCGGCGCATCGAGAGCTGCTTGCGCAGCGGCGCGGCCTCCAACTCGATGCGCCGGTCCACGCTGATCGGGTGGTGGATCGTCCCGACGACCGGGAAGAGCTTCTGGATGCCCAGCACGCCGTAGCCGAGGGTCTGGTTGTCCTGCACGACGTCGAAGTCGCCCTGCCGCTTCTTCAGCTCGCGCAGCGCGCGCAGGCTGAAGGTCAGCGGCTCGGGGAAGCCGGCCGTCCACATCGTCGCGACCTCGAGGACGTCGATCCAGTCGCGATACTCGTGCAGGCCGGGGGTGCGGAAGGGGTCCTCGTCACGGTAGAGGTCGAGGCTCGGCACCTCGGTGAGCACGACGCCCTCGTCCAGTTCCGGGTAGGGCGGGCCCGAGAAGACCTCGACGTAGTGGCCGAGGGCGACCAGCTCGCGGCTGAGGTGGCGCAGGTAGACGCCCTGGCCGCCGCAGGTCGGCTTGCTCCGGTACGACAGCAGGGCGACCCTCAGCCTGCCCGGTTCCCGCTCCCGCTGGTCGTCTGGAACCTCCACGGACACCCCTTTCGAGAGCGGTGCTCGACGGCCGCCGTCGCAGGCACACCACAAAGCCGATCTTAGCCGCGAAGCCTACCATCTAGGTCTGAACCCGCACCTAATGTGTAATTGGGCCTCAAATCTCTCTCACACCTCAGGAGCTGGGACGTTAGGGTTACCGAACGTCGCTCGGTAGAACGTGTTCTACAGGGGTGGCCGCTGAGCGTATCGGCGTCCCATAGCGCTCGACGCACCCCTTGGCGGTACATTCGCGTCTTACAGCTCATAGTTCGGGCGAAGCCATACAAGCAGCCAAGCCCGAAGATCAAGGAGGACCCGTTGGCCAGGCGTGCGCTGATCACTGGCATCACCGGGCAGGACGGCTCCTACCTCGCCGAGCACCTGCTCGACCAGGGATACGACGTCTGGGGACTGGTGCGCGGCCAGGCCAACCCGCGGGTCTCGCGCGTCCGACGGCTGCTGCAGGACGTCCAGCTCGTCCGGGGCGACCTGCTCGACCAGGGCTCGCTGATCAGCGCCGTGGAGCGGGTCCAGCCCGACGAGGTGTACAACCTGGGCGCCATCTCGTTCGTGCCGATGTCATGGGAGCAGGCGGAGCTCACGGCCGAGGTCACCGGCATGGGCGTGCTGCGCATGCTGGAGGCGATCAGGGTGTGCTCGGGCGTCACCTCCTCACGCGCCCCGGGTTCCGCCCAGATCAGGTTCTACCAGGCGTCGTCGTCGGAGATGTTCGGCCAGGTGCGGGAGACCCCGCAGAACGAGCGCACCCCGTTCCACCCGCGCTCGCCCTACGGCGTCGCCAAGGCGTACGGGCACTTCCTCACCCAGAACTACCGCGAGTCCTACGGCATGTTCGCCGTCTCGGGCATCCTGTTCAACCACGAGTCGCCGCGGCGCGGCGCGGAGTTCGTCACGCGCAAGGTGACGCTGGCGGCCGCGCGCATCAAGCTCGGCCTGGCCTCGGAGCTGCGGCTGGGCAATCTCGAAGCCCGCCGCGACTGGGGGTACGCGGGGGACTACGTCCAGGCCATGCGGCTGATGCTCCAGGTCGAGGCCCCCGAGGACTACGTCATCGGCACCGGCCGCACCCACTCGGTGCGCGAGCTGGTGATCGCGGCGTTCGAGGCGGTGCAGCTCGACTGGGAGCGGTACGTGATCGCCGACCAGACGCTGCACCGGCCCGCCGAGGTCGACCTGCTGTGCGCCGACCCGAAGAAAGCCCGCGTCCAGCTCGGCTGGGAGCCCGCGGTGACCTTCGAGGAACTGGTCGCCATGATGGTCGAGTCGGACGTCCGGCTGCTGTCCGAGGGCGCCGACCCCGAGCAGGACTCCTCCTGGCCCTGATCGGCCTCCCCACCGGTCCGCGCAGGACGGCTCGGCCGACCGGCCGTCCAGTCGATCGGTCGTTGGCCGGCTCGGCCGACCCGCCGGCTCGGTGGGATCAGCCGATCCATGCTCCCGTGGTGAAGTTGCCGACGTTGATCGCCATGACGGGCAGCATGATCGCCATGATCGTCCAGAACAGCCATGGCCGTCGCACGCCCGCGTAGCCGAGGGCCAGCCACAGCGGGAACCAGGTCAGCGACGCGCGGCCGATCGACAGGTAGAACGACGACAGGGTCAGGAACGACAGCACCTGCGGGACCATGTACGTGAGCTCGGGCCAGCGGCGGCGCACCGCCAGCCAGATCGCCAGGCCCAGCAGCACCGCCGCCGCGACGATCTCCTCGTAGTAGGAGGTGGTCAGCGTGGGGATGTCGTCGGACATGTTCCAGGTGTTGAGGAACGCCTCCCACGGCCATACCGCGTGCCGGCCCCAGTACTGCGCCTGGACGCTGTTGTAGGCCAGCAGGTCGCCGGTGCGCGTCCAGTGGTACAGGGTGTACAGCCCCACCGGGATGGCGGGGAGGGCCAGCCAGAGCCACTGGCGCCGGCTCTCGGGCGCCCTGCGGCCGTTCTCGGCGACCAGCCACATGACCACCAGGCCGAGCGCGAGGAACAGCCCTGAGATGCGGACCGAGGCGGCGGCCGCCGCGCACAGGGCGGCGTCGTCCCAGCGCCCCTTGCGGGCCAGCAGCCACGCGGGGAACGCCAGCGCCAGGAAGAGCGACTCGGAGTAGCCGGTGTGGAGAAAGGCGGCGAACGGGCTGAGGAACAGGGCGGCCACCGCGAACGTGCCGCTGCCCTTGAACATGTGCTCGGCCAGCCGCGACAGCGCCACGGCGGCGACCGCGCTGGCCACCAGGGAGATCAGCACCGTGATCAGGCGCCCGTCGTGCAGGATCGGCCGCAGCAGCCGCACCAGCAGCGCCATGCCGGGGAAGAACGCGGGCAGTTTGGCGCTGTCCTGCATGCCCGGCGGGCCGTCGTACCCCCACTCGGCGATGGCGATGAAGTTCTCGGCGTCCCAGCGGGTCAGCCGGTTGAGGAACGGATCGGTGGTGCGGCCGGGCGCGGCCAGGTAGGTGTAGATCAGGAACCCGATGTGCGAGCACAGCCAGATGAGCAGCGCCCGCCGGTCGGTGGCGTCTGTCACGAACCGCGGCGGCCACCACCGGTCCCGAACCCGTCCGGCCCCCTCACCACCCTCGGCTTCGCCGTCCGTCGGCGTTTCGCCGTCCCTCGATGCTTCGCCGCTCGTCCGCGGTTCCGCTTCGGTGAGCGTCGCAGCCCCGGCGACCGTCTGCGCGTCGCCGGCCGTGCGTGATCCGGCCTCGGTGACCGTCGCAGCCCCGGTGGACGTCCGCGACTCGGTTCCGGCGGTCGCCTCGGCGGCCGTGTCGGCGGCCGGGCGTGACTCGGTTCCGGCGGTCGCCTCGGCGGCCGTGTCGGTGGCGGTGTCGGTGGCCGGGCGTGACTCGGTCGCGGCGGTCGTCTCAGGCGCGTGCACGGCGCCATTATCATCCGCGGGCACGGTGCCGGTGGCGGTGCCGTTCCGTCCCGCGACTCCGGCACCTCCGACGCCGGCGCCGTTCGAGGTCGTGGCCGCTCCGCCGTCGGCCGTGCCGCCGGCCTCCTTGGCGGGGACGGCGTCGGAGTCGGACTCGGGCTCGGTCGTGGCGGCGGGCGCGGCCGTGGTGGCGGCGGGCTCGCGTGGTGGGGTGCGTTCCATCACCAGGACACCCTGGTATATCCGGCAATTTCCTGACAAGCGAGTGCGGGTCACTTTAACGGCGTTCAGACAGGACGAATCCCGTGACCTGGGGCGACACGAACTTGCCCCGGCGGCCCTCTGCCGCCGCCGGAGCACGCCGCGAAACTTTCACGGCCGCGCCGGCGGTCAGGGCTTGCGGCCGACTCCGGCCAGTACCCACATCTTGTCCAGGTCGACCGCCCGGGCGATCTGGGGCCGCCACTCCGGCGCGCTGACCAGGCCGGGCTCGACGAGGTCGAGCCCTTCGAAGAATCGCGTCACCTCGCCGTGGGAACGGGCGACGAAGGGCGCGCCCGCGCTGGTGGACACCTTGATCAGCGCGGCCGTCTCCTCGGGGTGAGGGTCGGGGGTGACGCTGGAGACGGCCAGATGGCTCCCTGGGGCCATGAGATCGCGCAGGCGGGCGACGACCTCGTACGGTCCCTCGCCGTCGGGGATGAAGTGCAGGACGGCCACCATCAGCACGGCCACCGGCCGGTCGAAGTCGATGAGCCGCCGCAGGCCGGGGTGGTCGAGCACGTCGTCGATGCGCCGCAGGTCGCCTGGCACGAACGCCACGTCCGGGGACGTGGCCACCAGCGCCTCGCCGTGCGCGACGACGATGGGGTCGTGGTCGACGTAGACGACCCTCGACTCCGGTGCGATCTCCTTGGCGACCTGGTGGACGTTCTGCTGGGTCGGCAGGCCGGAGCCCAGGTCCAGGAACTGGCGGATGCCGGCCTCGCCGGCGAGGTAGCGCACCGCGCGGCCGAGGAACGCCCGGTTCTGGCGGGCCATGGCCCGCATCTCGGGGGCGATGGCGAAGACCTTGTCGGCGGCGGCGCGGTCGGCCGCGTAGTTGTCCTTGCCGCCCAGCGCGTAATCGTAGATGCGCGCGGCGCTCGGGACATTGGGGTCGAGGACCTGCGGTGCCGGGCGGAGGTCGGACATGGTCCCATCGTAGGTGTGATCAGCTCCGGTGGAGGCAGGCCTTCTCGCCTCGGCCGGGTCCTCCGGCGCTGGCCCGGCCGGCGGCGGCGAGCGGGAACGGCGCCGCGCCCGCGGAACAGGGCCGGCGTCCGGGGACGCCGGCCCTGTATGCCGGGATCCGGTGGTGTCAGGCCTGCACGGGGAGGTTCTTGATGCCGTTGATGAAGTACGACCTCAGGCGCTTGGCGTCGCCCGCGGGACGCAGGTCCGGCATGCGCTGAGCGAGCACCTCGAACAGCACGCGCAGCTCCAGCTTCGCCAGGTGGTTGCCCAGGCAGAAGTGGGCGCCCCCGCCGCCGAAGCCGATGTGCGGGTTGGGGTCGCGGCCGACGTCGAAGCTCGTGGGCAGGCTGAAGATGTCCTCGTCCCGGTTGGCCGAGGAGTAGAACACCACGACCTTGTCGCCCTCCTTGATCTGCTTGCCGCGCAGCGTGGTGTCGCGGGTCGCCGTGCGCCGGAAGAGGTTGACCGGCGACACCCACCGGACGATCTCGTCGGCGGCGGTGCGGGCCAGGGACGGGTCGCGGACGAGCCGCCCCCACTGCTCGGGATTCTCGAAGAGGGCGAGCATGCCGCCGGAGGCCGCGTTGCGGGTGGTCTCGTTGCCCGCGACGACGAGCAGCAGGACGAACAGGTCGAACTCGTCCTCGCTGAGCGACTCGCCGTCGTCGCCCGGCTGCAGCAGCTTGGTGACGATGTCGTCGCGCGGCTCCTCACGGCGCTGGGCGGCGAGCTGGTTGGCGTAGGAGTAGACCTCCATCGCGGCGGCCCGGCCCTCGTCGGGGCTGCCGGCGTAGTCGGGGTCCTCACTGCCGATCATGCGGTTGGACCACTGGAAGAGCTTGTCGCGGTCCTCGACCGGCGCGCCGAGCAGCTCGCAGATCACGTACAGCGGGAGGGGCGCCGCCACATCGGTGACGAAGTCCACCTCGCCCTTGGCCATCGCCTCGTCCACCAGGCCGTGGCAGATGTCGCGGATGTGGTCTTCGAGGATGCCGATCTGGCGTGGCGTGAAGCCGCGGTTGACCAGCGAGCGCCTGCGGGTGTGCTCCGGCGGGTCCTGGTTGAGCATCATCAGCCGCTGCAGCTGGCGCTGCTCCTCGGCCATCTCGTTGAACAGGGCCAGGTTCCTGCTGGAGGAGAAGATCTCGGAGTGGCGCGAGATGTGGACGACGTCCTCGTGCTTGGTGACGGCCCAGAAGCCCGGCCAGCCCGGCTGCTGCTCGCCCTCGTGCCAGAAGACCGGATCGTTGGCCCGCAGCCAGTCCAGCTGCTCGTGTGGAACGCCGGACCGCGCGTAGAGATCCTGGTCGACGAGGTTGATTTCCATATGACCGCCCGGGGGAGTTGATCAAGCGCTTGGTCGGCAACGTTTCTGAAACGTGTTCTATTACGGTCGCCGGGACCCGTCAAGGCGCGTCCGAGGTGTCAATACCCTCGCCGCCTCCCGGACCACCGTGTCCAGGGGCCAGGTTACGAGAAGGTGAAAGTCCTGTCGCGATGCCTCCGCAGCCATCGGATGAATGACCGGTCGTCCCGGAGGTCCCCTTGACGCGCGCGCATCCCCGCGTAGTGTTCTCTCTCGACACATCCGATGAATGCGAGGGAGACGCGTGAAGCCGCTGCGAGTCGGACCGCCCGGAGGGAGCGACCTTCCGCTGATCACCGCCCTGGAGACCCACGACATCCGGTTCCCCACCTCCCGGGAACTGGACGGCTCCGACGCGATGAACCCCGACCCGGACTACTCGGCCGCCTACGTGGTGCTGCGGACCGACGGCGACGTCGAAGGGCACGGCTTCGCGTTCACCATCGGCCGCGGCAACGAGGTGCAGACCGCCGCCATCGCGGCCCTGGCGCCGTACGTCGTGGGCCGGCGCCCCGACGACCTCGGCGCCCTGTACAAGGAGATGGTGTACGACTCCCAGCTGCGCTGGCTGGGTCCGGAGAAGGGCGTCATGCACATGGCGATCTCCGCGGTCGTCAACGCGCTGTGGGACCTCAAGGCCAAGATCGAGGGCAAGCCGCTCTGGCTGCTGCTGGGCGAGATGTCCCCAGAGGAGATCGTCTCGCTGGTCGACTTCCGCTACATCAGCGACGCGCTCACCCCCGGCGAGGCGCTGGACATCCTGCGCCGCGCCGAGCCCGGCCGTGCCGAGCGCGTCGCCGAACTGCGGGCGAACGGCTACGCCGCCTACACCACATCTCCCGGCTGGCTCGGCTACGACGACGACAAGCTGCGCCGCCTGTGCCAGGAGGCTATCGCCGCGGGCTTCACCCAGATCAAGCTCAAGGTGGGCGCCGACCTCGACGACGACCTGCGGCGCATGCGCGTCGCCCGCGAGGTGTGCGGGCCGGGCTTTCGCATCGCGATCGACGCCAACCAGCGCTGGGACGTCGGCGCGGCCATCACCTGGGTCAACGCGCTGAAGGAGTACGACCCGTACTGGGTCGAGGAGCCGACGAGCCCCGACGACGTCCTCGGCCACGCCGCCATCGCCCGCGCCCTCGCGCCGATCAAGGTGGCCACCGGCGAGCACGTGCAGAACCGCGTGGTCTTCAAGCAGATGCTCCAGGCCGGTTCGCTGTCGTTCGTGCAGCTCGACTCCGCCCGCGTCGGCGGCGTGAACGAGAACATCGCGATCCTGCTGCTCGCCGCCAAGTTCGGCGTGCCCGTCTGCCCGCACGCCGGCGGCGTCGGCCTGTGCGAGCTGGTGCAGCACCTGGCCATGTTCGACTACGTGGCCGTCAGCGGCAGCCTGCGGGACCGCGTGATCGAGTACGTCGACCACCTGCACGAGCACTTCGTCGACCCCGTGGTGGTCAAGGACGGCCGCTACCAGGCGCCCGGCGCGCCCGGGTTCAGCGCCGCCATGCGCCCGGAGTCGATCGACGCGTACGCCTTCCCCGGCGGGCGGGTCTGGGCCGAGATCGGCCGGCCGTCCTGACCTTGCCGCGTGCGGGCCGCCGACAGCGTCGAGTCCTTTTTGTGTGGCATGCTCTTGCTCGGCTTGATCACCGACGT
This sequence comes from Sphaerisporangium dianthi, assembly GCF_042654065.1. NCBI lineage: Bacteria > Bacillati > Actinomycetota > Actinomycetes > Streptosporangiales > Streptosporangiaceae > Sphaerisporangium > Sphaerisporangium dianthi. The sequence goes on from NZ_JBHSFP010000032.1 coordinate 18,717, forward strand.
ACTCGCGCCGGCCGGCGTCTCCGCGCAGGGGATCCAGAAGATCTACGGAGGCAGCATCCTCCTCGTCGCGCTGATGCTCGTCCGCGTCACGAGCGTCACTAGCGGAAAGGCGCAGAACCGATGCAGCGGCTCGCCATGCGCACCCGGCTGCGGCCGGGTGCCGAAGAGACCTACGACAGGGAGCACGCCTCGATCCCGGCCGACCTGGAGGCCGAGATGCGCGAGGCAGGCGTGCACAGCTGGAAGATCTGGCGTGACGGTCTCGACCTGTTCCACTACATCGAGGTCGAGGACTACGCCGTCCTGCAGGAGAAACTGGACCGCAGCGCGGCGAACGCGGCCTGGCAGGTTCAGATGAACCGTCTGCTGGACGGCGGCGGCTTCGACCCGTCGTCCCTGGGCATGCGGATGGTCTGGGAGATGTAGGCGCCAGTCCGGCGAGCCCTTACGCCGAGTACGTTCTCATTTGTTCCGGCGCCGGCCGCCATCGGCCGGCCGGAATCACGCCCGGCGCCATCGGCGCGTTCAGCGGTCTTTTTGTCGTGTCCATGCGGCGCCGGGTGGTTCGAGGCGCCGCACAGCACCCTCTGATCTGGGCGAACCCGGGTCTTCGCGGGGGAAACCATGGCACGATGCTGAATTGCGGCCGACGAAGAATTTGATTCTCCCGAATGCGTGACGGCCGCGAGCAATGCACGTGAATTGCTCATTCTTAGCGGGTTATTGGCCCATTTGGCTAGGACGTCGGGTATATCCGCAAATGTTGGCCGACAGGTCATCCGAACCGGGTAAGGGAGAGGCACATGATGGCGGTGCGCGCGGGAGTCGTGGCGATGGTCATGCCGTTGACGTTGCTGAGCGAGGGCGCCCTGGCCGCGAGGCCGCAGCCCGAACCGCTGAGCCGCGGCCCCGAGCCGGTCCTCGCGCTCGGCCGGTTCGCGGGTTACGGCCACGGGCAGACGGCCGTCACCTACGATCCCAAGCTCGTCCCCGCGGGCTCGGCGGCGGCCGTCGCCTACGTCCCCACCGCCGACGGGCGCGCCAGCGTGCAGCTGAGGGCGCAGGGCCTGCTGCCCAACCGCAAGTACGGCGCCCACGTGCACACCAACGCCTGCGGTGCCAAGGGCGAGGACGCCGGGCCGCACTTCCAGCACGTCCAGGACCCTAAGACCCCCTCCACCGACCCCAAGTACGCGAACCCCCGCAACGAGATCTGGCTCGACCTCACCACCGACGGCCAGGGCAACGGCTTCTCCCGCGCCACGGTGGAGCGCAGGTTCGCCGAGCGGCGCCCGCACTCGGTGATCGTCCACGCCGACCACACCCACACCGGCGCCGGGCACGCCGGCCAGGCGGGGCCCCGGCTCGCCTGCATCAACGTCGACTTCTGAGAGGGCGCGGCCCTCGCCGGCCGCCGCGCCCGGCGTCACCGGTCCCTTCGGCAACGCCCGCGTCTTCACCGGCATGGACCTGGTGACCGGCGACCTTCAAGAAGATCCGGCTGCCGATGCGGACGATCCGGGCGTCGTCCGCGGCGCCCGGTCACGAGACGCGGGCCGCCGTGCCGGCATAGCGGGGCGAGGGGGCTCCCGCGTCGGTCACCTGGAAGCTCACCTGGCCGGCGCCGCGCGGTGCGAGACGCAGGATGCCGGTGTGGCACTGGTCGCCGCGCACCTGGTCGAGCCGGAAGATCCCCGTGGCGGCCTCTCCGCCCGTCCGGGTGAGGCGGCCGGTGCAGTGCAGATCGGCGCCCCACCGCATGATGCCGTCGCCGTCGCCGGCCGGCAGGCGGATCTCCACGGGGAACACCCGTCCGGCCGCCGGATGCTCGGCGCTGCCCGTCCAGGTGCCCGCGTACGACACCCCGCCCGCTCCGAGCCCGCCGGTCGCCCACCACACCGCGCCGAACGCCGCGACGGCCGCGACGGCGACGAGCCCCGCGAGCACCGGCCACCGTCGGCGTCGCTTCGGCGCCGGACCGTGCGACGCGGGCGCGTCCGGGCCGTTCTCCCTCGTCGGCGGTTCGGCGGCCATCATCGCGCCCGTCTCCAGCACGCCGCCGCGCGGCGGCGCGGGAGCGGTGACCGGCCGCGCGCCGATGAGATGGCGCAACGCCTCCTCGGCGCCCGGCCGGTTCGCGGGGTCGGCGGCCAGGCAGGCCACCACGAGCTCGCGCAGCGGCCCGGTGAGCGGGCCGAGGTCGGCCTCGCCGAACAGGACGCGTCCGAGGGTCGCCTCCAGCGACCCGGCCGCGTAGGCGTGCCGGCCGCTCGCCGTGAAGGCGACCGTGAGCGCCCAGCCGAACATGTCCGCCGCCGGGCCGGCCCGCTCGCCCCTGAGCTGCTCGGGCGAGATGTACGCCGGAGTGCCGGCGAGCGCCCGCCCCGCGGTGGTCGTGGCGCCCACCAGCCGGGAGATGCCGAAGTCGATGACCCGGGGTCCCTCGACGCCGAGCAGGACGTTGCCGGGCTTGAAGTCGCGGTGCACGACGCCGGCTCCGTGGATGGCGGCCAGCGCGGTGGCGGTGCCCACGGCGACGCGGTCCAGAGAGCCGCCCGTGAGCGGCCCCTCCGCGGCGACGTGCTGCTGCAGCGACACGCCGCGGACGTATTCGCTGACGATGTACGGGTGGTCGCCGTCGAGGTCGGCGTCCAGCACCTGGGCCGTGCAGAAGGGCGCCACCCGCTGGATCGCCTTCACCTCATCGGCGAACCGGCGGCGGGCCCGCTGCTCGTCGAGACGTGAGCGCATCAGCTTCAGCGCGACCCGGCCGCCGCCGGGCGCCTCCGCGAGGTAGACGACCCCCTGCCCGCCCTCGCCGAGGCGGCCCGTCAGGCGGTAGCCGCCGAGCCGCTCGGGGTCGCCGGAGCGCAGCGGGGCGGGCGTGGACATGAGCCATCCTTACCACGAACCCGGTCGAAGCAGCGTCGCCTCGTCAGCCGGCCCGCGCGCCGCGCAGGGGCCCGTCCGGTGCCGCGCTCTTGGCGGCCGGAACGGGCGCGGGAGCGGTGGTCGTACGCGCCGGGCCGCGCACGGCCAGCGTCGCCAGGCCGGCCAGCACGATCGCGCCGCCCAGCAGCTCGCCGGCGGCCGGGCGCTCGCCGAGCCACGCGAAGGCCGCCGCCATGCCGACGAGCGGCACGAGCAGGGTGAACGGCGCCACGGCCGAGGCGGGGTAGCGGCGCAGCAGCGCGTTCCAGATGCCGAAGCCCACGAAGGTGGCCAGCACCACCACGTACGCCAGCGCCCCGAGGGAGCCGGGGTGGAAGGAGGCGAACGCGCCCCGGATGCGGTCAGGGCCCTCGAACAGACCGGAGAGCGCGAGCAGGGGCAGCGGCGGCACCAGGCTCGACCACACCAGCAGCCCGAGCCCGGCGGGCGCCTCGGCGCGCCGGACGCACACGTTGGCCACGCCCCAGGAGGCCGCGGCCCCGAGCGCGAGGAGCAAGGGCAACAGCGGCACCTGCGCGCCCCTGCCGACCGCGATCACGGCGATGCCGGCGGAGGCGACGACGATGCCGGTGAGGCGGCGGCGGCCCGGCCGCTCACCGAGGGCCGCCGCGGCGAAGGCCACCGTGAAGATCACCTGGGCCTGCAGCACGAGCGAGCTGAGCCCGGCGGGCAGTCCGAGGTACATGGCGGTGAACAGCAGCCCGAACTGCCCGGCCCACTGGAACAGCCCCACGACGACGATCCAGCGGACCGGAATGGCCGGACGAGGGATGAGGAACACCGCGGGGACGGCCACCAGGGCGAAGCGCAGCGCCGCGAACAGCAGAGGCGGGAAGTTCTCGAGCCCGATGTCGATGACGACGAAGTTGACCCCCCAGATGACGGCGACCGCGACGGCGAGGAAGGAATGAAGGGGACGCACGCCTGGAGTTTCGAGGCAGATCAGCGTTCAGTCCATCTATTTCTTCTAAACCTGTCCTTGTAGCGTCTCTACATCGTCGCCCGATGTGGCCGTCACCTCGCCCACCGGGCGGGCCGTGTACCGCCTGAGCGCCGGCAGGGTGAGGGCGATCACCGCGGCGCCGGCGACGGTGGCCAGGCCGCCGCCGACCGCGCTCGCGGTGGGCGACAGCAGCGAGCCCGCCGCGCCCGCGCGGAAGTTGCCGAGCTGCGGGCACCCGACGCCGACCAGGTATTCGGCGGCGCCGACCCGTCCTCGGTAGCGGTCGGGCGTCGCGACCTGCACGACGGCGGTGCGGAACACCACGCTCAGCACGTCGGCGGCGCCGGCCACGACGAGCAGCGCGAGCGCGAGCCACAGGCTGTGGGCAAGGCCGAACCCCGCGACGCCGGCGCCCCAGACCGCCCCGGCGACCAGGATGGCCCTGCCCTGCCGCGACACCCGCCCCACCCACCCCGAGAGCGCCGTCCCGGCGAGGCCGCCGACCGCGACGGCCGAGGTCAGCAGGCCGAGGGTCTCGGCCGAGCCGCCGAAGCGTTCGGCGTTGATCACCGGGAACAGCGCGAAGGGCATCCCGAGGATGGTGGCGTTCATGTCCGCCAGGAAGGCTCCGCCGATTACGCGGTTGTTCCGGATGAACCGCAGGCCTTCGCCGATCGCCCGCAGGCCGGGCCGCGCGCCGCCGCCCTCCGGCGGCATGGCGGGCAGGCGCGCGATGCCGTACAGGGCGGCGGCGAAGCTCACCGCGTCGATGAGGTAGCACGTCCGCAGCCCCCAGGCGGAGGCGATCAGCCCGGCCAGCGCGGGGCCCACCGTCGCGCTGAAGTGGAAGGTGAACATGGTGAGCGCGGCGCCCGCCGGAACCAGGTCGGCAGGCAACAGCCGCGCGAGGAAGGTGCCCCGCGCCGGGCCGTTGACCGCGCCGAGCACCGACTGCGCCGCCACCAGGCAGTACAGCGGCCACACCTGCGTGAGACCGGCGAACGCCTGGACGGCGAACAGCGCCGACACCAGCGCCAGGCAACCGCTGGTCACCAGCACCAGCCTGCGCCGGTCGACCGCGTCGACGATCGCGCCGCCGGCGAGCCCCAGCACGATCGCCGGGACGGCGCTCGCGAGGCCCACCGCGCCGACGGCCACCGCCGAGCCGGTGAGCGTGTAGACCTGCAGGACGACCGCGAAGCTCGTCATCTGCCCGCCGACCGCGGACAGCATCGTCCCGGCCCACAGCCGGCGGAACGCGGGCGAGCGCCGCAGGGGCCGCACATCCATGAACAGCCGGCTGCCCGTCATCTCCCCGTCCTCCCCAAGGCGCCGCGGCCCCGTGCGGCATGAGCCAGAGTGAGCCGGAATGAGCGGGAAAGTCTAACGACACCGCGGGCGTGGCGAAGGGTCTCCCTCACCCGCACGTCGCGGGAGGCACGGGCTCAGAGGGCGCGGCGCAGCCATTCTTCGACGCCGGCGACGTGGACGGTGGCCCAGGCGCGGGCGACGTCGGGCTGCCGGGCCGCGATCGCCTCGTAGATCGCGGCGTGCTGCTCTCTGGTCTTGACGGTCGCGCCCTCCTGGGTGAGGCCGCGCCAGACGCGGGCCCGGGTGGTCGGACCGGACAGGCTCTCGATCAGCGAGCAGAGCACCGTGTTGCCCGAGCCCTTGGCGATGAGCTGGTGGAAGTCGAGGTCGTTGGCGACGAGTTCCTCGATGCTCGGGTCGCCGGGCAGGGCCTCCAGGATCGCCCGCAGCTCGTCGATCTGGTCGTCCCCCATGGCGAGCGCGGCCATGCCCGTGGCGGCGGGTTCGAGGATGCGGCGCACCTGGAAGAACTCGAGCACCGTGTCGTCGCGGTGGAAGTCGACCACGAAGGACAGGGCGTCGAGCAGCAGGTGGGGCTCGAGGCTGGTGACGTAGGTGCCGTCGCCCTGCCGCACGTCCAGCACGTTGATCAACGCCAGGGCGCGGACGGCCTCGCGGAGGGAGTTGCGCGACAGGCCGAGGCGCTCGGCGAGGTCGGCCTCTTTGGGCAGCCTCGCGCCGGGGCCGAGCTCGCCCGAGACGATCATGCCCTTGATCTTGTCGATCGCAGCGTCCGTGACCGCCACGGAGTCACCACCCTTGACTTGCGCGTTTCCATCCACAGACATCGGATGTCTATGAGTCTATGGGGTCAATGTGACGTGGTGATGAACCGGACGGGATCGCCGGGAGCGCCAGGTTCGCGGCGTACGGCGCCCTGGGACTCCAGCGTCCGCAGGTGGGCAGCCGCCTCGCCCGCCGCCATCCCCCGCTGCACCGCGATCAGCTCCGACCAGGGCCTGTTCCAGGTCATCCGCTCGGCGACCTGCCAGATCGTCAGGGGCCGGTCCGCGCACTCGGTCATCAACTCGCGGAGACGTAGGAGCTTGTCCTCGTGATGGGCGCGGATCTCGGCCGCGCGGGCGGCGATGCCGGCGAAGGCCCACTCGTGTGCGGGCAGGGCCTGCGCGGTCCCGAGGTCGGCGACGCGTTTGAGGGAGGCGATGAAGTCCCCGAGCGGGTCGATGTCCTGCCGGTCGTATGGATAGAGGCCGATATGAGGTGTTATGCCGGGGAGGATGTGGTCGCCGGTGAACAGCCGGTCGGCGCCCTCCAGGTGCAGGCACACGTGCCCGGGGGTGTGGCCGGGCGTCCACACCACGCGCAGAGCACGCCCCGGCAGGTCGACCAGGTCCCCGTCCCTGAGCTCCCGGTCGGGCTGCGCGGGCGGGTCCGGCCGCTCGAAACGCCGGACCTCGTCCGCGTCCGCCTCCGCGCCCGCGCGGCGCATCATCTCCGCCTGGAAGTCGCCGTGGGAGCCGTCGGGCATACTGCGGATCAGCCGCACCAGGGCGGCGTCCGCCTCGTGCATGGCGATCCAGGCCCCCGACTCCTCCCGCACCCGCCCGGCCAGCCCGGCGTGGTCGGGGTGGTAGTGGGTGACGACCACCCCGCGCACCTCACGGACGTCCACGCCGGCCGCCGCGAGCCCGTCACGCAGCGCCGTCCAGGCGTCCTCGTGGTTCCAGCCGGCGTCGACCAGCACCGGCCCGCCCGGGGACTCGACGGCGTACACCAGCGTGTACCCGAGCGGGTTGCCGGGGATCGGCACCGGCACGCTCCACACCCCGCCCCCCATGTCGGTGGTCCGCTGGGCGCTGAAGGGCCTGCGGCGCGTCCTCACACGCGCTCGAGGATGGTCGCGGTCGCCAGGGCGCCTCCGGCGCACATCGCCACCAGAGCGGTCGAACTGTCGGACCTTTCCAGCTCGTGCAGCGCCGTGGTGACCAGACGGGCGCCCGTCGCGCCCACCGGGTGCCCGAGCGCGATCGCCCCGCCGTTCACGTTGACGCGCTCCATGTCCGGATTGTGGACCGCCGCCCAGGACAGCACCACCGCCGCGAACGCCTCGTTCACCTCGAACCTGTGGATGTCGTCCACCGACATGCCGGACATGGCGAACACTTTGGCGGTCGCGTCCACCGGCCCGTCCAGGTGGAAGTACGGCTCGGAGCCGACCAGCGCCTGAGCCAGGATGCGGGCGCGCGGGCGCATGCCGTGCCGGGCCGCGGCCTCCTCGCTCATCAGCAGGACGGCCGCCGCGCCGTCGGAGATCTGCGAGGAGGTGCCCGCGGTGTGCAGGGCGTCCTCGCCGAGCACCGGCCTCAGGCGGGCCAACCCGTCGACGGTCGTCTCGCGCAGACCCTGGTCCTTGGACACGACGCGGGTCTCTCCCGTCGGAGCCCCGTCCTCGCCGAGGACGGGCGCCGTCACCGCGACGATCTCGCGCTCGAACCGGCCGTCGGCCCACGCCTTGGCCGCCAGCTGCTGGGAGCGGGCGCCGAACCGGTCGAGCCGCTCGCGGGTGAGCCCGCGCCGCTGGGCGATGCGCTCGGCGGCGGTGAACTGGTCGGGCAGGTCGATGGACCAGTCCGCGGGACGCGGGTCGGCGGGCAGCACGTTGCTGCCGAGCGGCTGGCGGCTCATGGACTCGACGCCGCAGGCGATGCCCGCGTCGATCACCCCGGCCTGGATGAGGGCGGCCACCAGGTGAACGGCCTGCTGGGAAGAGCCGCACTGGGCGTCGACGGTCGTCACCCCGGCCTGGTACGGCAGGCCCGCGTAGAGCCAGGCGTGCCGGCCGACGTGCCCGCCCTGCTCGCCGGCCTGGGTCACGCAGCCCGCGAAGACCTGCCCGATGATCGAGGGGTCGACGCCGGACTTCTCCACGACCCCTTTCATGGCGGCCGCGAGCAGGGCCTGGGGTTTCACCCCGGCCAGCCGGCCGTTGCGCTTGCCGATCGGAGTGCGTACGGCCTCGACGATCACGGGCCTGCCCATGCGGCCTCCTCAGCATTCGAACATGGTTCCAGCCGCGACTGTAACCGGTTCTAATTTCGCGCGGAAGCCCTCGCGGGCCCGGGGCCGCGCGGGGTGGCGGGCACGAGGGCGTGGCACACGCGGGACGTGGGCGGCGGTCAGGAGCCGAAGTCGGCGAGCAGGCGTTCGGCCGCGATCTCGATGCGGCGCTGGATCTGCTCGTAGGTGCGCCGTCCGCGCAGCATCTCGAGGAGCTCGTTCACCCACACGCCGGCCAGTGAGCCCGCCAGGGCGAACTGCTCTTCGCTCGCCGTCTCGAGGGTGAGGCCGTTGCCCGAGACGCGCAGCAGCAGCCCGGCCATGCGGTCGCCGAACGGGATCTCGACCTGCGCCATGATGAGCGAGCGGATCAGCGCGTCGGCCAGCTCGGGCTCGCGCATCAGGCCGCGGGTGGCCCGCATGAGCACGTCGACCGCGCGGCCGGCGGCCGTCTCGGCTCTGGGCGGGCGCCGCTCGATGCTGTTCTCCAGCAGGTCGATCTCTTCGCCGACGACCGCGACGACGAGATCCATCTTCGAGGGGAAGTAGCGATAGAGGGTGCCGAGCGCCACCCCGGCGCGTTCGGCGACGGTTCTCATCTGCATGGCCTCGACGCCGCCGCGCGAGGCGAGCGCCGCCGCGGCCTGGACGATGCGCTTGCGCCGTTGGTGCTGGCTGCGGGTGCGGACACCGGAGGAGGCTCGCCCGGCCTGGGCCTGGATGGCCGCCTGGTCGCCGCCGTCGGAGGCGGCGTCGGGGACGGCTGCCGGGCCGGCATGCGAGGTGCGCATGAGAACACGTTACCGGATTACTCGCAGGTAGGGCTTGTTACTCGCCGGTCACAAGGAATGCCGTCCTTGCATGACCTTTGTGTTGCGCGCAGATGTCGGGCGTGGGTCTCGTGCAATGGCTCTGGACACAGACTAGAATCTGTTCTAATTTGCGGCTGACCGGACTCCACCGGGCTCGACCGGGCCGTACGGAAGGCGTCGTGATGGATTTCGACCTCGACGAGACGCAGGCGGAGCTGAAAGAGCTGGCCGCGGGCCTGTTCGGCCGGGAGGCCGGGCACGACCGCCTCGCCGCGCACGCCAAGAGCGGCCACCCGTACGACGCCGCGTTGTGGCGGGCGGTGGCGCGGGCCGGCCTGATCGGGGCCTGCCTGCCGGAGGAGGCCGGCGGCGCCGGTCTGGGCGCCGTGGCGATGGCCGTGATCGCGCGCGAGGCCGGCGCCCGGGTGGTCCCGGCCCCGCTGCAGGACGGCCTGGTCGCGGCGATGGTGATCGGCCGGTACGGCTCGGCCGCACAGCGGGCGCTGGCGGCCCGCCTGGCCGAGGGCGAGATCGTGCTGACCGCCGCCCTCCTGGAACCGGGCCGCGATCTCGGGGCGCCGCCGCTCACCGAGGCCCGGCCGGCCGGCGAGGCCGGTGAAGGCGGTCACGCCGGTGACGGCGGTGACGCCGCGCGCGCTCATGAAGAGAGGACCGCGGGCGGGTGGGTGCTCTCCGGGCGCAAGACCATGGTCTCCTACGCCGCCGAGTCCGCGGCGATCGTCGTCCCGGCAGTGACGCCGCGGGGGGTCGGGCTCTTCCTCGTCGAGCCGGGGGCGGCGGAGCTGCGGCCCGTGCCCACGGCCACCGGCGAGCCGGCCGCCGCCCTGATCCTGGACGGCACCCCGGCAGAGCCGCTCGGCGAGCCGGACGGCGTGGCCTTCGCCTCCCTGCGCCGGCTCGCGCTGGTGGCGCTCACGGCGAGCGCCTCGGGCGTGCTAGCGGGCGCGCTCGCGCTGACCACCGAGCACATCAGGACCCGCAAGCAGTTCGATCGCGCGCTCGCCGAGTTCCAGGCGGTGACCATGCAGATCGCGGACGTCTACATCGCCGGGCGGGCGTTGGACGTGGCGGTCTGGTCGGGCGCCTGGCGGGTGGACCAGGGGCTGGACGAGGAGGCCGAGCTGGACCTCGCCGTCGCCGCGCACACGGTCGCCGACACCGCCCTCGCCGCCCTCTACACCTGCCAGCACCTGCACGGCGGCCTCGGCCTGGACGTCACCTACCCGCTGCACCGCCACTTCGCCTGGGGCAAGCACCGGGCGCACCTGCTCGGCGGCGTGGAGGCCCGGCTCGACTCGATGGGAGCCCTCGTCTGATGCTGATCGACCTGACGCCCGAGCAGAAACGGCTCGGTGACGAGCTGCGAGAGTACTTCGCCGCCTGCCTCACCGACGAGGACCGCGGCAAGATCGCCGAGGACCCGTTCGGCGAGGCGTACATGGAGCACTGCCGCAGGCTCGGCCGCGACGGCAAGCTCGGGCTCGGCTGGCCCAAGGAGTACGGCGGAGGCGGCCTCGGGCCGCTGGAGCAGCAGATCTTCGCCAACGAGATCGCCCGCGCCGAGGTGCCGTACCCGATCATCACGGTGCAGACGGTGGGCCCGACGCTGATGCAGTACGGCACGACCGAGCAGAAGGAGTACTTCCTGCCCCGCATCCTGGCCGGGGACTGCCATTTCGCCATCGGCTACAGCGAGCCGGGCGCCGGCACCGACCTGGCCTCCCTGCGCACGACGGCGGTCAGGGACGGCGACCACTACGTCGTCAACGGGCAGAAGATCTTCACCTCGGGCGCGCACTACGCCGGGTACGTCTGGCTGGCCGCCCGCACCGACCCCGGGGCCAAGAAGCACCGCGGCATCTCGATGCTGATCGTGGACACCCGCGACCCGGGGTACTCCTGGACGCCGATCGTCACCATGGACGGGCGCCACCACACCAACTCGACGTACTACTCCGACGTCCAGGTGCCGGCGGACATGCTGGTCGGCGAGGAGAACAAGGGCTGGGACCTCATCGTCAACCAGCTCAACCACGAGCGGGTCACCCTCGGCCCCGCGGGCAACCTCGCACGCATGTACGACCGGTTCGCGGCCTGGGCGCGGCGCACCGGCGCCATCGAGGAGCCCGCGGTGCGCCGGGCCCTCGGGCGCGTCTACGCCTACTTCCGCACCAACGAGCTGCTCAACTGGCAGGTCGCCGCCAACATGGGCCTCGGCTGGCTCGGGGCGCCCGACGCCTCCGCCACCAAGATCTACGGCTCGGAGCGCATGCAGGAGGTCGGCAGGATCGTGGGCGAGACGCTGGCGCGGTTCGGCGACCTGTCCGACCCCGGGACCGCCGCGTTCGTCCAGCAGCTCGACAGGTCGGTCAAGGGGGCGATCGTGCTCACCTTCGGCGGCGGGGTGAACGAGGTCCAGCGCGAGCTCATCGCCATGCTCGGCCTCGGCCTCCCGCGCCCGCCCCGGTGAGCGGGATGGCGACGGACACGCTGAGCACGGTCGAAGGAGAGAGATGACGACGACGGCCGCACCGGATCTTCACGAGCGGCTCACCGCGCTGGCCGAACGGCAGATCGCGGCGGGCGAGGTGCGCGGCGCCCCGGCGGCCGACCCGGTCAACCTGCCGATGATCCGTCACTGGACCGCCGCGATGGGGGACGCCAACCCGGTCTACACCGACGAGGCGTTCGCCGCCGCGAGCGTGCACGGGGAGATCGTCGCGCCGCCGGCGATGGCGCAGGTGTGGACGATGGGCGGGCCGGGCCCGCGCGAGGGCGCGACCTCGCCGGTGGACGACGTGCTGCGGGCGCTCGACGAGGGCGGCTTCACCGGAGTGGTGGCCACCAACTGCGAGCAGACCTACCACCGGTACGCGCGGCTGGGGGAGCGGCTGATCCCCGCCACGCGGTTGACCGGGCTGGCCGGGCCGAAGACCACGGCGCTCGGCACCGGATACTTCGTGACCTGGGTGATGACCTGGTACTCGGAGCACGAACCGGTAGCGGAGATGATGTTCCGGATACTGAAGTTTCGTCCGCGGGAGGATAAAGCCGCGCCCGAGGGGCGCAGCCCGTACCCTCTGCGACCGGCCGTCAACCGGGACACGGAGTTCTTCTGGAATGGTGTCCGGGAAGGCGAGCTCCGGATCCAGAAATGCGGTGACTGTGGCGAGCTGCGGCATCCGCCGGGACCGGTCTGCCCGTCGTGCCGTTCGGCGAACCGGGGGTACGCCGTGGCGAGCGGGCTCGGCGAGGTGTACAGCTTCGTCGTTCACCACAACCCTCCGGTGCCGGGAATCGAGCGGCCTTACGTGGTCGCTGTGATCGAATTGCCGGAGGGAACGCGAATTGTCGGAAATGTCGTGGAATGCCCACCGGAAAGCGTGGATATCGGCATGCCGGTCCAGGTGGCATATCGCGAGATGGACGACGAACTGACCTTGCCGATGTGGGTACCCCGGGAGTCGTGATGCGCACACTGACGGAAGACGACATCGAATACGGAGCCACGCTCCCGCCGTTGCGCATCGAGCTGACGCCGACCACGGTCATCGCGACCGCCCTGTCGACCATGGACTTCACGCCGGTCCACCACGACGTCGAAGGAGCCAGGGCCCAGGGCTCCAAGGACATCTTCCTGAACATCCTCACCACCATGGGCCTGGTCGAGCGCTACGTGACCGACTGGGCCGGGCCGGAGGCCCTCGTCCGCGGCATCAACGTCAGGCTCGGCGTGCCCGCGTACGCCGGCGACACGCTGACCTTCAGCGGGACGGTCACCGCCCGCGAGGGAGGCGAGGTGACGGTCGAGGTCCGCGGCGCCGTCAGCCTGGGCGACCACGCCATCGGCACGGTCCGCTTCAGCCTTCCCCGCTGAGGCCGCCGCCGGCTCCGGCCCACCCCTCCCGCCCGCGCATCCGCCCGCCCCGGGACCCGCACTCCACCGAGGCCGACGTCACCAGAAAGGCTCACCACGTGCACTCGCTCTCCGGCCGCACGGCCGTCGCGGGCATCGGCGCCACCGAGTTCTCCAAGGAGTCCGGCCGCACGGAGCTCCAGCTCGCCGCCGAAGCCGTCTTCGCCGCCCTGGACGACGCCGGGCTCTCCCCGTCGGACGTCGACGGCCTGGTCACCTTCACGCAGGACGCCAACCAGGAGATCGCCGTCGCCCGCGAGGTGGGCATCGGCGACCTCTCCTTCTTCTCCCGCGTCGAGTACGGGGGAGGGGCGGCGTGCGGCACGGTGCTCCAGGCCGCCATGGCCGTCGTCACCGGCGTCGCCTCCACGGTGGTCTGCTACAGGGCCTTCAACGAGCGGTCCGGGCGCCGGTTCGGCCAGCCGAACGCCGGCCTGGGCGGCGAGCCGTCCTCGCTCGGCGTCGAGATGGGCTGGCACGTGCCGTTCGGGCTGATGACCCCGGCCGCCTGGGTCGCGATGTTCGCCCGCCGGTACATGCACGCGTACGGCGCGACGTCCGAGGACTTCGGCCGCGTCGCCGTGGCCATGCGCCGGCACGCGGCCGCCAACCCGGCGGCCTGGTTCTACCAGCGGCCCATCACCCTCGCGGAGCACCAGGCGTCGAAGTGGATCGTCGCGCCGCTGCACCTGCTCGACTGCTGCCAGGAGAGCGACGGCGCCGTGGCGCTGGTCGTCACCTCGGCCGAACGGGCCAGGGACCTGCGGCGCTCGCCCGCCGTCATCACGGCGGCGGCGCAGGGAGCGGGCGCCGGGCAGATGATGATGACCAGCTTCTACCGCGACGACATGACGGGCCTGCCGGAGATGGGCGTGGTGGCGCGCGGTCTGTGGGAGATGTCGGGACTGTCGCCGCAGGACATCCAGACGGCCATCCTCTACGACCACTTCACCCCGTTCGTGCTCAGCCAGCTCGAAGAGCTGGGCTTCTGCGCCAAGGGGGAGGCACGGGACTTCATCGCCGACGGAGGCATCGAGATCGACGGCCGCCTGCCGGTGAACCCGAACGGCGGCCAGCTCGGCGAGGCGTACATCCACGGCATGAACGGCATCGCGGAGGCCGTGCGCCAGGTGCGGGGCACCTCCGTCAACCAGGTGGCCGGCGTCCGCAACGTCCTGGTCACCGCCGGCACCGGCGTCCCCACCAGCGGCCTCATCCTCTCCACCGACTGAGCCCACCACTCTCTGAGGACACCGTGGCCGGCGGTTCCGGCCGAGGGCCGGGGTTCAGGTGTTCTTCGCGGCGCGGTGCAGACGCAGGGCGGAGATGAGGAAGAAGACGCCGCCGACGGTCGCGTACCCGGCGAGGTTCGTCAGCGACGCGGTCGGCGTGCCGGCCTGGAGGATGAACGCCGTCCCGGCGATCGCGGAGATCGCCCCGCTGAGGATCATCGCCCATTGGCCGCCGAGCCCGCGGCGGCTGACGGCCACGATGAGCTGCACGATTCCGGCGGTGATCGCCCAGGCGCCCCAGACGCGCAGCACCGCGGGCACGCCCGAGGTGGCCGTGGCGGCCAGGCCGATGGCGGCGAGCAGGCTGAGGGCCAGGTTGACGTACAGGGCCGCGGCGGGGCGCGCGGCCTTCGAGGAGCGCAGATCGACGATGGCCGCGGCGACGTCGAACAGCGGGTAGATCACGAGCAGTGTCACGCCCACCGGCCCAGGGGCCGCCGGCCCGGTCAGGAACAGCAGGACCGCCCAGATGAGGGCGAAGCCGAATCGCACCAGGTAGAGGTTCCGCAACGCCACGGCGGTGCGACTGGTCTTCATATAGGTGACGGTGGTCAATGTCTGTCTCTTTCCCGTAGCGAGTAGGTAGAATGACTAGTCACTCTACCGCGCTGACAGTAGCTCGGGGTGACGTCCGGCGCAAGGGGAGAAGAGGAGAAACGCGTATGATCTCGAGCATGAACAGCCCCATGCGCGAGCGCCTCCTTGAGGCGGCGACCGAGCTGTTCTACGCGCACGGGCTCCGCGCGGTGAGCGTCGACAAGGTCATCGACCTCGCCGGCACGACGAAGGTGACGTTCTACCGGCACTTCAAGAGCAAGGACGAGCTCGTCGTCGCCTACCTCGAACGCCGCGCCACGTTAGAGCGGGACGGCATCGGTGCGGCGATCAAGCAGGGCGACGGCGATGTCGATGCCACCCTGCGGGTGATCTCCGAGGCGATCGGGATCATCGCCTGCGCGCCCGGCTTCCGCGGCTGTCCCTTCATCAACGCCGCCGCCGAATACCCTGACCAGGACAGCCCGATCCGCAAGGCGGTAGACGCGCATCGCCGCTGGAACAAGACGACGTTCGAACAGCTCATCGCCCCGCTCGGTATCACGAATGCGGGAGCGGTCGCCGACGACCTGATGCTGATCCGCGACGGCGCCATGGTCGCCGGGTACCTCGACCGGCCGACGGCCGTCGCCGCCTCGTTCCTCCGCAGTAGCCAGGCCGTCATCGGCACCGGCGCCTCGACCCGCATGTGAGCCGCCGCCTTCGGCCGCGTCGCGCGACGCGGCGAGATCGTGCGCGCTGTCCGGTGGCACGGCCGGCCGCGGCGCCGGCGGACCATCCCGGGCGGCCGCTCGGCTCGTTGACGGTGACGATCTGGCCGGCACCCGCCGGTCGGTACGCTCGGGGCAGGCCGTCGCCGGTCCTGCCCTTCGCCGGCCCGGAGGCCGGGAGTGATCGTCAGGGAGCGATGGGCGCCCAGGTCAGGGGGTGACGATCGTGGGGACGGCGAAGAACACGATCATGGCGATCACGACGCACACGAGGAGCCCGACCACCTCCCAGAGCCAGTCGTAGTGGTGCTCGCCGATCCTGATCGGCTTCGGCCGGTCGTGCCGCCGAGGCCGCGCCTTCTCGGACGCCGCCGCCACAGTGCCGGCGCCCGCCTCCGCCACGGCATCGGTGCCCGCCTCCACCGTGGACCCGGTGTCGGACCCGGCGGACGAGGATCGTGGATCGGCGGAGCCGTCGTCGGCACCCGCGGACGTGGTTCCGGGCCCTGCGCCTGTGGATCCGGGCGTCGCGGCCGTGCTTCCCGCACCCGCGGCGGCGCTCTCGGTGTCCGTGGAGGCGGTTCCGGCGTCCCAGGACGAGGTTCCGGTGCTCGAAGACGAGGTGGTGGCGCCCGTGGGCGTGCTTCCGGTGCCTGCGAGGAAGGGTGCGGGCGTGCTTCGGGTGCCTGTGAGGGAGGGGGCGGTGCTCGGGGGCGTGGCGCTGTAGGCGGTCGCCGCCGGCCTGGATACGCTCGGCGCTTCCGCCTCTGAAGGTGAGGCTGGTGAAGGGGAGGCTTCGGGCGCCGTTCGCCTCCCGAACGCCGGCCACTTCCCGAACGCCGGCCACCTCCTGGACGCCGGTCGCTTCTCGCTCGACGCGGCTCCGGCGGCCGCCGCGGCTTCCGCGTCCGGCGTGGAGCCGGCGTCGGACGTGGATTCCGTGGCCGATTTCGAGCCGGGCTCGGATGCGATCTCAGGGGCCGGCGCGGTCCGCGCAGAGGAGGAAGCGGTAACGGAGATCGCCGGCATCTCCACCGTCGAGGGGCCGTCGCCGGCCGTCGTGGCGTCGGTGACCGATGGGTTCACCCACGCGGGCGGGTAGGCCCGCGGGGCGGGCTCCGCGAACGCCGATGGCTCCGCGAAGGCCGATGGCTCCGCGAAGGCCGATGGCGTGTCGCCGCCCGCCGCCTTAGAGCCGGGGACGGCCTTCTGGCCCCCCGCGGCGGTATAGGGCGGCGTGGCGGCGGACGGCCTGGCAGGCTGCCCGGCGGACGGCCGCTGCGCGGGCGCCGCACCGGACATGGGCGGCGGCGCGCCGAACGTGGGCGGCGGCGCGCCGAAGCCGGCGGACGGCTCGGTGAACGCCGGCGGTGTGCCGGCTCTGGGGGGCGAGGTGAATGCCGAGGGTGCGCCGGTTCCGGAGGGCGGGGGCGGGGTGAATGCCGAGGGTGCGCCGGTTCCGGAGGGCGGGGGCGGGGTGAATGCCGAGGGTGCGCCGGTCGGGTGAAGCAGGGGCGTCGAGGGCGTGACGGGCGCGGGCGACGCCGGGCCGTTCGTGCGCTTGAGCGCGCCGCGCGCCGCCGCGATCAGCCTCGACAGGACTGAGCCCCGCTGCTCGTGCCCGGCCGCGCCGTGCCCGGTCTCCGCCGGGCGCGCGGGCCCCTGGGCCGCCGAGAGGGTGTCCGTGCCGTGCGGGCCGGACGGGTGGCCGTGCGTGCCAGGTGGGCCGAACCAGTGGATGGGCGTGCCGTGCGGGTCGGCCGGTGTGCCCGGCGAGTCGAAGGGGTCGCCGGCTGTGCCGAACCGGGCGAAGGGGTCGCCGGGTGTGCCGTGTTGCGCGAACGGGTCGCTGGGTGTGCCGTGCTGGGCGAACGGGTCGGTGGATGTGCCGTGCTGGGCGAAGGGGTCGGCGGGCGGGCCGGGCGGGCCGGAGGGAGGGGCAGGTGGGCCGGGCGGGCCGGGGGGAGGGGCAGGTGGGCCGTGAAGATCGGCGTCCTTGCGGGCCGCGGGCCGCGGGCGCGCGGGATCGGACTCGGCGGGCCGTCCCGCGGCGACGGGCGGCGGCGTGCCCACGCTGAAGGTGCGCTGGAGGGTGGGCCACTGCCCGGTCGCCAGGGCGTCCTTGAACGGCGACCCCTTCTCTCGGGGGGAGCCGCTTGTCTTCTCGCGAGGGGTGCCGGTCGCCTTGCCGCGAGGCGAGCCGGCGGGCTTCTCATGAGGGGTGCCGGCCGGCTTCTGGTCAGAGGTGCCGGTTGCTTTCCGGGCAGGGGTGGAGCGCGCCGTGCCGCGGACCTTCGGCATGGGCTCGGTGGTGGCCTCGTGCTTGGACCGGCGCCTCGGCTTCGGCGGCGACACCTCTGTGGCGGGGAAGACCCCGGTGTTGGTGAACGGGTTCGGCTCGGCGAGCGGCAGCGGCCAGCGCGGGGTGGTGGGCCACCGCTTGTCCTCAGGCAGGACGGGGGCCTTGCCGGTGCTCGTGCTCGTCTCTTCGGGCACCGCGTTGAGGATGCGGGTGCGCAGGGACACCGGAGGCTTGCGCCAGGGCAGCCGGCCGAGGGACTCTTCGGCCGGTGCGACGGCGAGCACGTCGTACTCGGCGACGATCCTGGGGCTCGGCGCCGTCACCCGGGCGGAGGAGACGGCCGCGGCGAGGGACCGCGCATAGCGGTGCCGGGCGCTGATCATGAGCTGCTCGGCCGTGTCGGCCGCCACGTCGAGGACCCACGCCATCTCCACCGTGTCGAGCCCGCAGACCGCCGACAGCAGCAGGACCTCGCGCTGGTGCGGGCGTACCTCGCGCATCACCCGCTCGACGACGGCGGTGACCGGGTCGGCGGCGGGATTGACCGAGGGGAAGGAGTAGGCGACGTCGCGCCGGTAGATCTCGCGGCGGGCGAGCGCGTACAGGGCGGCGCGCGGAGGCTCGAGGGCCGGGACGCCGGTGAGAACGGCCACCAGTGCGTTGGCGGCGGAGGCGGTGTCACCGAGCTGGTCGTGGCAGTACGCGAACAGCGCGGCGGCGTGACGGTCGTAGAGCTCGGCGACCAGCTCGCCTCGAGGGCGGCGATCGATGAGCGATTGAGTCACAGCCGGATCCTCTGGAATTCTCGAGCGGGGTCGGGGGGTTGGGTGTGACGGAAGAGGTTAGAGGGAGCTCGTAGTCAATCATGCCAAGGTCGTGCCGGAGGCCGCACTAATCGATGCCACTTTGATAGATATCGCGAAAGTACCAGGAAGAAGGCCGAGCACACTGAGCGTTCGTCCTTTTCTGAAATGCCGACAAGGTGGCATCAGGCGGGTCATGGGACAGATTGTCGGAGATCCCCATAGGGTGGGTCGGGAAAGATCAAGTGGACCTGCGGTCGGACCGTCACCTACCGTGGGGGCTGCCGAGCGGGTGGTAGCCGTACGCAGCCGACTCGACGTTTCCGGGCCACGGGGCCCGGCCGAGAAGCACGAGGTCGTGCGTGATCACTTTTGAAGGCGTCACCAAGCGCTACGGCGATGGAACGGTGGCCGTCGACAATCTCAGTCTCCAGGTGCCCACCGGGGCCATAACCGTCTTCGTCGGGCCGTCCGGATGCGGCAAGACGACATCGTTGCGGATGATCAATCGAATGATCGACGCCACGTCGGGCCGCATCCTGCTCGACGATCAGGACGTCCGCCATATCGACCCGCCGACCTTGCGCCGGGGCATCGGATACGTCATCCAGCAGGCGGGCCTGTTCCCGCATCGCAAGATCGTGGACAATGTCGCGACCGTGCCGTACCTCCTCGGGTGGGACAAGAAGAAGGCGCGCGCCCGTGCGATGGAGTTGCTGGAGCGCGTGGGCCTCGACACCAAACTCGCCGGACGCTATCCGTTCCAGCTCTCCGGTGGGCAGCAGCAGCGCGTCGGCGTGGCCAGGGCCCTCGCGGCCGACCCGCCCGTGCTGCTGATGGACGAGCCGTTCAGCGCCGTGGACCCGGTCGTGCGCACGAGCCTTCAGGACGAGCTGCTGCGGCTCCAGTCCGACCTGCACAAGACGATCGTGTTCGTCACGCACGACATCGACGAGGCGATCAAGCTGGGCGACACGGTCGCGGTGCTGCGGGTCGGCGGGCACCTCGCGCAGATCGCCGCCCCCTCGACCCTGCTCGCCGAGCCCGCGGACGAGTTCGTCGAGGGGTTCCTCGGCAGAGACCGCGGCATCCGGCGGCTGTCGTTCGTCCCGGCCGAGGGGGTGGCGACGCGGCGCGAGCGGGACGTCCCCGGGTGGACGGTGGTGCTCGACGCCGACGACCGCCCCCTGGGCTGGCGCGCGAACGGCTCGTCGCCGGCCTCCGGCACGAGCGGCTCGGCACCGGCCTCCGGCACGAGCGGCTCGGCACCGGCCTCCGGCACGAGCGGCTCGTCGCCGGCCTCCGGCACGACCGACTCCGAGCCGGCCTCTGGCACGAGCGACTCCGGGCCGGTCTCCGGCGCGGGCGACTCGACGCGGGCGGCGTCGGTCCGGGACGGGTTGCTGCCGTTCGGCACGTTCGACCGCCGCACGGACTC
This sequence comes from Sphaerisporangium dianthi, assembly GCF_042654065.1. Taxonomy (NCBI): domain Bacteria; kingdom Bacillati; phylum Actinomycetota; class Actinomycetes; order Streptosporangiales; family Streptosporangiaceae; genus Sphaerisporangium; species Sphaerisporangium dianthi. The sequence goes on from NZ_JBHSFP010000032.1 coordinate 38,850, forward strand.
CCTGCGCACCGCGCTGGACGCCGCGCTGCTCGCGCCGTCCGGCTGCGCGATCGCGGTGGACGGCGAGGGGCGCTTCGAGGGCATAGTCACCCGGGAGGCCCTGGACGAGGCGCTCGCCCGCGCCAGGGCGGTGTCCCATGGGTGAGGGCGAGCCGCTGATCCGCTGGGCGTGGATCGGCCGCAACTGGCCGAACATCCAGCAGTTGCTCGTGGACCACGTCGTCATGGCGCTCGTCCCGGTGCTGCTCGGGCTGCTCGTCGCCCTGCCGCTCGGCCTGGCGAGCGCGCGCTGGCGGGTGCTCTACCAGCCGACGGTGACCCTGATGAACGTCGTCTACTCCCTGCCGTCGCTCGCGGTGTTCATCGTGCTGATCCCGCTGACCGGCCTGGCCGAGCGCGCCACGGTGATCATCCCGCTCACCTTCTACTCGCTGGCGGTGCTGATCCCCGCCGTGGTGGACGGCCTGGCGGCGGTCCCCGACCACGTGCGCCAGTCCGCGGTCGCCATGGGGTTCGGGCCGATGCGGCGGCTGCTCCAGGTGGACCTGCCGATCGCGGTGCCCGTGGTGCTGGCCGGCCTGCGGGTGGCGATGGTGTCCAGCATCAGCCTGGTCAGCGTCGGCGCTCTGATCGGCCGCGGTGGGCTCGGTTACCTGTTCATCGACGGCTGGCAGCGCCAGTTCTCCACGCCGATCATCGTGGGCATCGTGCTCGTCGTGGTGCTGGCCGTGCTCGCCGACGGCCTGCTCGTGCTCGCGCAGCGCCTGCTCACCCCGTGGGCCCGCGCCAGGAGGACCGCGTGAACTGGCTGATCGACTTCTTCGGCGACCCGGCGAACTGGTCGGGCTCCGGCGGCATCCCGGTCCGGCTGCTCGAGCACGTCGAGTTCTCGGTGGTGGCGCTGCTGCTGTCGACGCTCATCGCCGTCCCGCTCGGCCTGCTGATCGGCCACACCGGGCGGGGCGCCGTGCTCGTCGTCGTCACCGCCAACGCCGCCCGCGCGCTGCCCACCCTCGGCCTCGTGGTGCTGATCGTCCTGCTCGTCGGGGTGGGCACGACCTGGCCGGTGCTGATCCCGCTGGTCGCGCTCGCGATCCCGCCCATCCTGGTGAACACCTACGAGGGCATCCGCGGCGTGGAGGACGACCTGCGCGACGCGGCGTACGGCATGGGCCTGCGCGGCGGCCAGGTGCTGATGAAGGTGCTGGTCCCGGTGGCGATGCCCCTGATCCTGCTCGGCCTGCGCGTCGCGGCGATCCAGGTGGTCGCGACGGCGACCGTCGCCGCGTACGTCGGCCTCGGCGGGCTCGGCCGCTACATCATCGACGGGCTGGCGACCAAGGACTTCCCCAGCACGATCGGGGGAGCGGTGCTCGTGGCCCTGCTCGCCCTCGTCGTGCAGATCTTTTTCTCGTTGCTGCAGCGGGTGGTGGTCTCACCGGGGGTGAGCCGCCGCACGGGGCTGCGGTAACCTGTACAACCCCCCAAATTGGAAGGGAATAAAGCACCAATGAGGCGAATCATTGCCACCGCGGCGGTCACGCTGACCGCGGTGCTGTCTTTGGGCGCGTGCGGCGGAGGGGACCCGCTCAGCGGCGACACCGGCGCCAGCACGGCCCCCAGCACGTCCGGCTCCGCCGCCGGCGGCGCCAAGGTCGTCGTCGGCTCGGCCAACTTCCCGGAGAACGTCCTTCTCGCCTCGATCTACTCCCAGGCGCTTGCGGCCAAGGGTGTCCAGGTGGAGGAGAAGTTCAACATCGGCAGCCGCGAGGTCATCTACGACCAGGTCAAGAACGGCGCGCTGACCGTCCTGCCCGAGTACAACGGGGGTCTGCTCAGCTTCATCGACCCCAAGAGCACCGCTGCGAGCAAGGACGACGTCAACACCGAGCTGAAGTCCAAGCTCGCCCCCGAGGTGGAGATCCTCGACTCCTCCGCGGCCGAGGACAACGACTCGCTGTCGGTCACCAAGGAGACCGCCACCAAGTACAGCCTGACGACGATCGAGGACCTGGCCAAGGTCGCCAAGGACTTCACGGTCGGCGGCCCGCCGGAGTTCAAGAAGCGCCGTGAGGCCCAGTTCAAGGACGTCTACGGCCTGACGTTCAAGGAGTGGAAGCCGACGGGCGACACCACCGCGGACGCCATCAAGAGCGGCGCCGTCCAGGTGGGCAACGTCTTCACGACCGACCCGAAGATCCTGATCAACGGCCTGGTGCCGCTGCAGGACCCGAAGAGCGTCTTCAGCGCCCAGAACGTCACCCCGCTGGTCAACAAGGCCGGCGCGGACGAGACCGTGCGCACGACGCTGAACGCGATCTCCGCCAAGCTCGACACCGCGGGGCTGGTCGAGATGATGAAGCGCGTGGCCGTCGACAAGGACGACCCGCCCGTCGTCGCCAAGGACTGGCTCACCAAGAACGGCCTTGCCTGACCGGCGCGGCCCCACTCTCGAAAGGTCCTCCCGGAACCTCCGCGGAGGACCTTTCGCATGAGCGCCGCCGGGACGCCCGCACGAGCATCCGGCGCCTTCGCGCACGAGCACCGGGAGCTCTTTCACGCGGGCGCCGCGGAGGCCCGCCGCCCCGGCAGCGGCGGTCAGAACCCGGCCACGACCACCTTGCCGATCATGCGGCCGCTCTCCACCATCTCGTGGGCGCGGCGCAGCGTCGCCGCGTTGATCGGGCCGAGCTCGGTGGTGAGGGTCGTGCGGAGGATGCCGGCGTCCACCAGCTCGGCGACCTTCTCCAGCAGGTCGTGCTGGGCGATCATGTCGTCGGTCTCGTACAGCGGCCGGGTGAACATCAGCTCCCAGTGGAAGGCGATGCTCTTGGGCTTCAGCGGCAGCAGCTCCAGCCCTTCGGGCTCGTCGATGGCCGTGATGTGCCCGCCCGGCCGCAGGAGCTCGGCGTACGCCTCGATCTGGCCGTCGGTCTTGGGGGAGAGCACGTAGTCGACCCCCTGCGGCGCCACGGCGCGGACACTGGCGACCAGGTCGTGGTGGTCGGCGATGCGGTGGGCGCCGAGGCCGCGGACCCACTCTTGCGACTCGGGCCGTGACGCCGTCCCGATGACGGTGAGATCGGTCAGCGCGCGGGCCAGCTGCACGACCATGGACCCCACGCCGCCGGCCGCGCCGAGCACGAGCAGGGTCCCGGTGCTGCCCGCGTCCAACCGGAAGCGGTCGAACAGCGTCTCCCAGGCGGTGATGGTGGTCAGCGGCAGCGCGGCCGCCTCGGCGAAGCCGAGCGTCCGGGGCTTGTGGCCGACGATGCGCTCGTCGACGGCGTGGTAGCGCGAGTTGGAGCCGGGACGGGTGATCGAACCGGCGTAGTAGACCTCGTCGCCCACCTCGAACAGCGTGACCTCGGACCCGACGGCGGTCACGACGCCCGCCGCATCCCAGCCGAGCACCTTCGGCGTGCCTCCGGGATCGTCGCCCTTGCGTACCTTGGTGTCCACCGGGTTGACCGACACCGCCTCGACGCGCACGAGCAGGTCACGCGGGCCTGGCGTGGGGACGGGCAGCTCGACGTCCTCCAGGCTGGCGGGGTCGGACACGGGAAGGGACTTGCGGTAGGCCACCGCGCTCATCGTCTCTGTCATATCTCGACCGTACGCAACGGGCCGTGGTCACCTCCCTCCGCCTCCGCCCGCCGCGGGTGGGTGGTAGGAGTTGGGGCCATGAACGAGTTCGTGGAGGCGATGAGGCAGCTGGCCGCGGGGGTCGTGGTGGTCACCGTGCGGGACGAGCGGGACGACATCGGGACGACCGTGACCACGTTCACCTCCCTTTCCGCCGATCCCCCCATGGTGTCGCTGAGCCTGGCCTCCGCCGGGTACCTCTGCGAGGTGCTGCTGCGGCAGGACCGCTGGGCGGTGACCCTGCTGTCCGGCGATCAGGCCGTGATGGCCAGCCGGTTCGCCACGCCCGGGCGTCCCAGCGCGCGCCTGCTCCTGGCCGGGACGCCGCACCATCGGGGCCGCCACAGCGGGGCGTTCGTCATTGACGGCGGAGTGGCCGCGCTGGAGGCCGAGACCGCCCGGGTCATCCCGGGCGGCGATCACACGCTCTTCCTGGCCCAGGTGCTCGACGTCGACTACGTCACCCCTGCTCTGCCGCCTCTTGTGCGGATGCGCGGGCGCTACCGCGCGGTGACCTGACGTCGCGGCGGAGCACGAGCAGCGCGACGATGAAGGCCGCGGTCAGCAGGCCTGCGCCGACGGTGAAGGCCAGGTGGTATCCGCCGGTCAGCGCCGCGGCCCGGTCCTCGCCTCGCACGGCCAGGCCCTCGGTGCGGGAGGCCGCCAGCGTCGCCAGCAGGGCGACGCCCAGCGCCATGCCGATCTGCTGGGTGGTGTTGAACAGCCCGGAGGCCAGTCCGGCGTCCTCCTCGCCGGCGTCCGACATGCCGAGGGCGGTCAGCGCCGGGATGGCCAGCCCGAAGCCGGCGGCGAGCAGCATCGCCGGGAGCAGGTCGGTGACGTAGTTCGCGTGCACGGGGACCCGGGCCAGCAGGGCCAGCACCCCGATCAGCAGGGCGAGGCCCACCAGCAGGACGTCACGCTCGCCGAAGCGGGCGTACAACCGTGACGAGACGCCGAGCGACACCACGCCGATCGCGATCGACGCCGGCAGCATCGCCAGGCCGGTTCCCGCCGCGCCGTATCCGAGAACCTTCTGCAGGTAGAGCGCGGTGAGGATCTGGAAGGAGAAGAGCGCGGCGACCATCAGCATCTGGACGATGTTGGCCCCGGCGACGGTGCGCGACCGGAGGACGCGCAGCGGCATGAGCGGGGTCCTCGCGGTGGCCTGACGGGCGAAGAAGCCGGCGAGCAGCGCGATGGCGAGGACCCCGAGGCCGATCGTGGAGGCCGATGCCCACCCTCGCGCCTCGGCCTGGACGACGGTGTAGATGGCCAGCATGAGCCCGGAGGTCACCAGGAGGGCGCCGAGGACGTCGGCTCCTGCGGCCAGGCCGAGGCCGCGGTCGCGCGGCAGCACCGGGACGGCGACCGCGAGCGCGACGAGGCCGACGGGCAGGTTGACGAAGAAGATCCAGTGCCAGGTCAGGGCGTCGGTGAGCAGGCCGCCGAGCACCGCGCCGGCGGACGCTCCGGCGGCGCCGGTGAAGCTGAACACGGCGATCGCCTTGGCGCGCTCGGCGGGCTCGGTGAACAGCGTCACGAGGATGCCCAGGCCGACCGCCGCGGCCATGGCGCTGCCGGCGCCCTGCAGGAAGCGGGCGACGATCAGCGTGGCCGGGTCGGCGGCCACGCCCGCGAGCACCGATGCGGCCGTGAACACCGCGGTGCCGGCCAGGAAGACCCGCTTGCGGCCGACCAGGTCGCCGAGCCGTCCGGCCAGCAGCAGCAGGCTGCCGAACGCGATCAGGTAGGAGTTGACGACCCAGCTCAGGCCGGCGGGGGAGAAGCCGAGGTCGGTCTGGATGGCGGGCATGGCCACGGTCACGATGCTGCCGTCGAGGATGGTCATCAGCGTCGCCGTGGCGATCACGCCGAGGGCGATCCACCGGGAGCGGGGTCCTTGAGGGGACGCCTGCGGCGATGGGCGCCGGCCGGCGTGGGAGGGGGAGGTGGCGGGCATCAGTGCACTCCTGTCGGATGAGGCGACAGGAAAGACCGTAGCAGATAGTTTTGTTATAGACGATCCTTGTCGGATCTAACTCGCGCGCTGGCGTGCCCTCCGGACCGGCTGCGGGTTCTCGGCGGGGATGGCCAGCTCGCCGGTGACCAGGCGGTCCATGAGCCGCAGGAAGACGTCGCGCTCGTCCTTGGACAGACCCGCGAGCGCGGTCTCGTGGACGCGGTCGACGATCTGCTGGCTGCGCGCGGCGACCCGCGCGCCCTCGTCGGTGACCGCGATGATGCGGGCCCGCCGGTCCTTGCCGGACGGGCGGCGTTCGGCGAGACCGGCCTTCTCCAGCGCGTCCACGGTCACCACCATCGTGGTCTTGTCCATGTCGCCGATCTCCGCCAGCTCGATCTGTGTGCGCTCTTCTTCGAGCGCGTGCACCAGCACGCAGTGCATGCGGGCCGTGAGGCCGATCTCGGCGAGCGCCGCCGCCATGCGCGTCCGCAGCACGTGGCTGGTGTGGTCCAGGAGGAACGACAGGTCCGGTGCGGTGCGTGCGGGCGCCATGGCGGTCATTCCTCCAGCATAACTATTGGTCCCGTGGTGGATTATCCCGAAGCGGACCCGTCGCGGGAGGCCGGCCCTCGATGCGGGCCGCCGTCCCACGCCTCGTCCGGAGCGTGGGACGGGGCGCGTCAGTCGAAGCCGCCGAACCAGCCGGGGACGTCGAGACGGAAGATGTCGGCCGGGGTCACCGCCCGCAGGTCGGACTCCAGGGCGAGCAGGCGGTCCTCGCCGAGTGCCTGCGCCCAGCGCGCCCGGATGTCGTCGAAGATGCGGGCCGACCGCACGAGGCTGTCCACGCCGCGGTCGGTGAGCCGCACGACCTTGCGCCGGGCGTCGTGCGGGTCGGAGCCGCGCTCGACGTAGCCGACGCGCTCGAGCGTGTCGACCGTCTTGCCCGCGGCCTGCTTGGAGACCCCGAGCCGGCGGCCCAGCTCGGCGGCCGTCGTGCCGCGCGTGCCGATGGCCTGCATGACGAACCCGTGCAGCGGGCGCACGTCGGGATGCCCCTGGCGGGCCAGCTCGGCGTGGACCTCGTCGATGATGGTGCGGAACCCGAGGAACAGCCGGAGAGGCAGCTCGTAACCCGGCGGGCTGGTGGACACGATGGACGACCTCGCTCAGTGGCAGACAACCCGGTTGACTATCGTAGCGGTGCCCGCCACCAGGCGAAGAGGGCGGTCATCAGGGTGAGGTGCGTGGTCGCCGCGCCCGCGCGGCGACCGCTCGCCTTTAACGGATCGTCCACGTGCCCGGGAGCATGAGCGGACCGTACGCGGGCAGGCCGAGTTCGGCGGCCAGACGGGCGAGCGGCCCCCAGGCCTCCAGGCGCACCTGGCCGAGCGCCGCCGCCTTGTCCTCACTGGACTCCGGCGGGCGCAGCCGCTCGAGGGGGTGCATGCGCGGGTACGAGCGCACCGTGGCGTCCTTGGGCAGGCCGGCCCGGCTGCGGGCGATCGCCAGCGCGTCCTCCAGACCGCCCAGCTCGTCCACCAGGCCCCTGCCGAACGCGTCGGCGCCGGTCCAGACCCGGCCGCGTGCCAGCTCGTGGGCACGATCGCGGTCGAACCCCCTGCCCTCGGCGACCTTGCCCACGAAATCGTCGTAGATGCGGTCGAGCCAGGCGTTGACCCGCTCCCACTGCGGCTCGGAGAAGGCGCGGCTCGGCGAGAACATGCCGGAGTTGGCGCCCACGTCCACCGACTCGGAGGTGACGCCGATGCGGCCGAGCAGCTCTCCCAGGGCCGGCTTGCCGCCGAACACCCCGATCGAGCCGGTCAGCGTGCCCGGCTGGGCGACGATCACGTCGGCGGCCATCGCGACGAAGTAGCCGCCCGACGCGGCCAGGTCGCCCATCGAGATGATCACCGGCTTGCCGGACCTGCGCGTGAGCACGACCTCGCGCCAGACGACGTCCGAGGCGACGTACGACCCGCCGGGGCTGTCGACGCGGAAGACGATCGCCTTGACGTTGTCGTCCCGGCGGGCGGCCCGGAACGCGGCCGCGATGGTGTCGGACCCCATGGCGCCCGCGCCGCCGAGCGGGCTGCGCCCGCTGCGGCCCAGGCGGATCTGGCCGTGGCCGTGGATCAGCGCGACGACCCGCTCACCCGGATGCGGGAGCTTCTTGGCGATGGCGCCCTTGGCGTACCGCGCGACGTACAGCAGCAGATCGCCCTCGCCGCGCACCTCTTCGTACACCTCGTCGCGGTAGGCGAGGCGGTCGACCAGGCCCGCCTCGACCGCCTCGGCCCCGATGAACGGCCCTCGGTCGATCAGCTCGCGGACGCGCTCGGGCGCGAGGCCCCGCCCCTCGGCGATGCCGGAGACGACCTGTTCGATGACCGACTCGGCGATGCGCGCGGTGGACTCGCGGTGCGCCTCGGTCATGTGATCTTGGGTGAACATGTTCGCCGCGGTCTTGTACTCGTGCCGCTGGCTGATCTGGTAGTCGACGCCGATCTTCGACAGCGCGTTCTTGACGAAGCGCTGCTCCAGCGAGATGCCGGTCAGGCCGACGTCGCCGGACGGCTGGAGGTAGACCTTCTCGAAGGCGCTCGCGAGGTAGTAGGGCACGGTGCCCGCGCCGAACTCGCCGAAGGTCTCGGAGTAGGCCACGGTCAGCTTGCCGGCCGCCCGGAGCTGGACGACGGCCGTGCGCAGCTCCTGGACCATGGCGAGCCCGATGGGGCGTCCGCTGATCTTGACGATGAGGCCCTTGACGCGCGGATCTCTGCGCGCGCGGCGCAGACCCGACAGGACGTCCGCGAGGCGGGTCTTGCGCATGGACAGCAGGGCGCCGAGCGGGTCGGAGGGTGGACCCTCGGTCAGGCCCTCGGTGAGGTCGAGTTCGAGCACGAGGGGAGCCGTGCGCCGCTGCCGGAGCCTGTCGACGGTGTCCATGATCGACTTGGTCGCGTCCATAGCGACACCTTAGGCGACGTTGCCGGTGAAGAGGCGCACGGTTTTCCTCCCGTTACACCGGCGGCCGGTCGCGGGCGTCCGCCTCGGCGACGGCCCTGCCGGGCCCGGCCGTCCGCACGCCCGTCCGCGCGCCGCCCCGCGTCGCCTCCGCGCCCGCCGGCTCGTCGTCCGCGACGGCCTGGCCGGGGTCCGGCACCGCCTGCGCGGCATCCGCCGCGAGCTGCCCGGCGTCCGCGGCGGGCGCGGCCTTGCGCAGGTACAGCGCGCCGAGCGGCGGCAGGCGCAGCCGCGCGGAGTAGGGGAGCCCATGCCATGGCGCCTCGGCGGCGTCGACCGTCCCGAGGTTGCCCACCCCGCTGCCGTAGTACTGGTAGGCGTCGGTGTTGATCACTTCGTCCCATCGCCCGCCGGCCGGCAGGCCGATGGCGTAGTCCTCGTGCGGCTGCCCGGAGAAGTTCACCACGCAGGCCAGCATCGAGCCGTCGGTGCCATGACGCACGAAGGAGAAGACGTTGCCGGAGGCGTCGTCGGCGTCGATCCACTGGAACCCGGCCGGGCTGTGGTCCTGGGAGTACATCGCGGGCGTCTCGGCGTACACGTGGTTGAGGTCGCGGACGAGCCGCTGGACGCCCTGGTGCGGCTCGAAGTCCAGCACCCACCAGTCGAGGCCGCGCTCCTCCGACCACTCGGAGCCCTGGCCGAACTCACTGCCCATGAACAGCAGCTTCTTGCCGGGGTGGGCCCACATGAAGGCGAACAGGGCCCGCAGGTTGGCGAAGCGCTGCCACTCGTCACCGGGCATCTTGCCGAGCAGGGACCCCTTGCCGTGCACCACCTCGTCATGCGACAGCGGCAGCACGAAGTTCTCGGAGTAGGCGTACATCAGCGAGAACGTCATCTGGTGGTGGTGGTACTGCCGGAACACCGGCTCGTGGTGCAGGTAGGCCAGGGTGTCGTGCATCCAGCCCATGTTCCACTTGAACCCGAAGCCGAGCCCGCCGAGGTGCACGGGGCGCGAGACGCCGGGCCACGCCGTGGACTCCTCGGCGATGGTGACGATGCCCGGCGCCTCGCGGTAGGCCACCGAGTTCATCTCTTTGAGGAACTCCACGGCGTCGAGGTTCTCGCGGCCGCCGTAGATGTTCGGCGTCCACTCGCCCTCGCGGCGGGAGTAGTCGAGGTAGAGCATCGAGGCGACCGCGTCCACGCGGAGGCCGTCGATGTGGAACTCCCTGAGCCAGTAGACCGCGTTGGCGACCAGGAAGTTGCGCACCTCGCGGCGGCCGAAGTCGAAGATGAGCGTGCCCCACTCGGGATGGGTGCCGCGCCGCGGGTCGGAGTGCTCGTACAAGGGCGTGCCGTCGAACCGGGCGAGCGCCCACTCGTCCATGGGGAAGTGGGCGGGCACCCAGTCGAGCAGGACGCCGATGCCGGCCTGGTGCAGCCGGTCGACCAGGTGGCGGAACTCGTCCGGGCCGCCGAACCGCGAGGTGGGCGCGTAGTAGGAGGTGACCTGGTAGCCCCACGAGCCGCCGAAGGGGTGCTCGGCCACCGGCAGCAGCTCGACGTGCGTGAACCCCATCTCCTGGACGTACTCCACCAGCTGGGTCGCCAGCTCTTCGTAGCTCAGGCCGGGCCGCCACGAGCCCAGGTGCACCTCGTAGGTGGTCATCGGCGCCGCGAGCGCGTCCTGCTCGGCGCGCCGGCGCATCCACAGGTCGTCCTGCCAGACGTAGGAGGAGGAGTCGACGATGGACGCGGTGGCCGGCGCCTGTTCCGTGCGCCGGGCCATAGGGTCGGCCTTGGACCGCCACACCGAGTCGGCGCCGAGGACGGAGAACTTGTAGTGCTCGCCCTCGCCGACGCCGGGGATGAACAGCTCCCACACCCCCGACTGGCCGAGGGACCGCATCGGGTGGGCCTCGCCGTTCCAGTGGTTGAACCCGCCCTCGACCCGGACGCCGCGCGCGTTGGGCGCCCAGACGGCGAAGGCCGTGCCGTCCTCGTCGTCGTGCCGCATGACGCGGGCTCCGAGGACCTCCCACAGGCGTTCGTGCCGCCCCTCGCCGATCAGGTGCAGGTCGACCTCGCCCAGGGTGGGCCAGTGGCGGTAGGGGTCGCAACTCTCGTACGGCTGCCCGTCCGCGTAAGTGACCCGCAGCCGGTAGGGCGGGATCTTGTCCACACCCGGCAGCGTCACGGAGAACACCCCGTACGCCTCGTGGCGCAGCTCGTGCGCGGAGTCCTCAAGGACCAGCTCGACCTTCTCGGCCAACGGCTTGAGCGCCCGCACCGTGAGGCCCTCGGGAGTGAGGTGCGCGCCCAGGATCGCGTGCGGATCATGGTGCGCACCACCGGCCAGCCGGTTCAAGTCAAGATCCGCGTTCATCAGATCGCCCACCGCTCCTCGGCACCGTGATTGCTGTTTATGAGCTAACCCTGCCCCAGATCGTCCCGCCAACCCATGATGTCGGCCGGATCACACCATAGGTACGGCAATCGCGCGGTTCGGCGATGCCGGAGCCCGTCACCACTCCAGCACGCGGACACCTCCGGTGGCCATGTCGACGACGACGCGCCCGATGTCGAGGTCCTCGCCGTTGGGGAACCACACGAACAGTTGCAGGCAGCGGCGGGTCTCGCATCCGAACCGCCGGAAGATCAGGGATCTCACCCGAAGGTCGGCGGCCGACGACAGCGGTCTGTGCGCGGCCTCAGCGTAGGCCCTGCGGACGATCAAGGCGAGCGGGGGATCGGCGAGCAGGAACTCGGTCGCGCGTCTCTGCTCGGAGCGGGTGGGGGCCGGCGGGTGGCCGCCGTCGCGCAGGTCGCCCGTGGAGGGGAGCCCCGGAGGGCGCGGGGCGCCGGTCGCGCCGCCGCGATGGGCGCGGGCGGCCTCGCGGCTGCGCGCGCTCGTCTCGTTCTCATGCCCTGGGCCGTCCTCCCGCGGCCACCCCGCGGAGGGCGGCCGGTCGAGCTCGGTGGCGACCGGCCGCGGGCGCCGCGCCCCGCCGCCGCCCGTCCAGACCGCCAGTGCCGCCACGCCCGTGGTGAGCGCCATGGCCAGGGCGCCGCCCACGACGGTGATCGCGAGCCGCCCTCGCCCCATCAGCCCACTCTCTGACTCTGTGTCAACGCATCGTCACAGATGGTATCGGAGGCAGTGCGGCGGCCGTCGCAACCGGTGGGGGTCCCCTTGTCAGCCGATGGGGTCGGCGAAGGCGGCGAGCGGGATGGGCAGCCAGGCCGGGCGGTTGCGGGCCTCGTAGACCACCTCGTAGGCGGCCTTGCTCAGCTCCAGGGCGCGCAGCAGCACGGCGTCGTCGCCGTGGATGCGCCCGCCGCCCGCCGAGTACCCGGCGATGAACGCCGCCCGGTTGCGCTGCGCCCACTCGGAGGCCCGGGGCTGGAGCCGCGCGACGTCGGGATGGTCGGCCAGCAGGTGGCGGGACGCGTACTCGAACGAGCGGAGCATGCCGGCCACGTCTCTGAGCGGGGAGTCCAGGGCGCGGCGGTCCTGCAGCGGCTGCCCCGGCTCGCCCTCGAAGTCCAGCACGACCCACTCGCTGGGCGTGCGCATGACCTGGCCCAGGTGGTAGTCGCCGTGGACCCGCTGCACGGTGATCGGCCGTCCGGTGTCGGCCAGCCGGTCGAACGCCTCGTGGGCGACCGCGGCGTGCGCGGCGAGCTGGGGCACCTCGGAGATGGCGTCCTCCAGGCGCCGCCTGAACCCCTCGACCATCCGCTTGACCTCGGGCGCCTCCACCGTGCTCGTCGGGAAGGCGGCGGCCAGTTCCTTGTGCAGGTGCGCGGTGGCCATGCCCAGGCGGTTGGACTCGGCGGCGAAGTCGCCTCCGGCCTCGGACGCGGCGGTGCTGGACAGCGATCCGTACAGGTCGCGCACGCTGGTGAGGGCCAGGGCCCATCCGTCGCTCGCGGTGCGCAGGAACTCCTGGGTGAAGGCGAGCGTGGTGTTCTGGCCGGCGACGTCGGCCTCGATCCACCCGTACGGCCTGGCGATGTTCGGTGATCCGCGCTCGGCGAGGGCGGACACCACTTCCAGCTCCGGGTTCACCCCCGGGACGATCTTGCGGAACAGCTTGCAGATGTAGGCGTCGCCGAAGACGAGGGAGGTGTTGGACTGCTCGGCGCCGAGGACCAGGCTGCGGAGCGAGGTGTCGATCTCGCTGCCGGGCATCCGGCGGAAGCGCAGCCCGCCGATGTCGGCCTCCGCGGCCATGGAGGACAGGAGCAGGCCGGTGACGTCGGCGTCGTGCACCGCGTCATAGGCGTGGCCGTCGGCGGCCTCGCCGATCGCCGCGTGCAGGAGCCGCTGGGGCAGCACGGGACGGAAGCCGACCAGGAGCTGGTAGCGATCAGTGCGCGTGTCCTGGCGGACGGTGATCACGATATGGCGGACCTCGACCTGCTCGTGGGTCCGCGGTCTGCCGCGGTGCGTGGTCCCGCAGGACCCCGCCACATCGCTGTGGAAGGATTCTGCAGGACCACGAAGAGGCAACGGAGTGACGGCCTCGACGGCCAGGTCGGTGATCGCGCGGCCCTTGCCGGCGAACCACCGCTGATGGGTGATCCAGCCGGCAAGTAGCTCTTCGAGAGTATGTGTCACGTCTCCTCGGCTGCTGCGCTCGTGGGCGGAAGGGTGAACCAATAGAACCCATGCCCGGGAAGCGTCAAAAGATACGGAAGTTCGCCAATTGGAGGAAATGGCACCCCTCCCGTGCACTCCACGGGCGTGACGCCCTCGAACCGGCGCAGATCCAGCTCGACGGGCTGGGGGAAGCGGGACAGGTTGTTGACGCACAGCACGCGGTCGTCGCCGAGCTCGCGGACGAACGCGAGGACGCTGGGGTTGGAGGAGTTGAGCTCGGTGAACTCGCCGAGACCGAAGACGTGGTGACGCTTGCGGATCTCGATCATCTTCTTGGTGAAGTGAAGGAGCGAGCCGGGGTTCTTCTGCTGCGCCTCGACGTTGAGCGCCTGGTACCCGTAGATCGGGTCCATGATCACCGGGAGGTAGAGGCGGCCGGGGTCGCAGTCCGAGAAGCCCGCGTTGCGGTCGGGGGTCCACTGCATCGGGGTGCGGACGCCGTCGCGGTCGCCCAGCCAGATGTTGTCGCCCATGCCGATCTCGTCGCCGTAGTACAGCACCGGGCTGCCGGGGAGGCTCATCAGCAGAGCGGTGAACAGCTCGATCTGGTTGCGGTCGTTCTCCAGCAGAGGAGCCAGGCGGCGGCGGATGCCCACGTTCGCCCGCATCCGCGGGTCCTTGGCGTACTCGGTGTACATGTAGTCGCGCTCTTCGTCGGTCACCATCTCGAGCGTGAGCTCGTCGTGGTTGCGCAGGAAGATGCCCCACTGGCAGTTCTCCGGGATCTTGGGCGTCTGGGCCATGATCTCGGAGATGGGGTAGCGCGTCTCGCGGCGGACGGCCATGAAGATGCGCGGCATCAGCGGGAAGTGGAAGGCCATGTGGCACTCGTCGCCGCCGGTCACCGGGTCGCCGAAGTACTCGACGACGTCGGCCGGCCACTGGTTGGCCTCGGCGAGCAGCACGCGGTCGGGGTAGAGCGCGTCCACCTCCTTCCTGATGCGCGCCAGGTAGGCGTGCGTCTGCGGGAGGTTCTCGCAGTTGGTGCCCTCCTGCTCGAACAGGTAGGGCACGGCGTCCAGGCGGAAGCCGTCGATGCCGAGGTCCAGCCAGAAGTTCAGGACCTCCACCATGGCGTCCTGAACCGCCGGGTTCTCGTAGTTGAGGTCCGGCTGGTGGTGGAAGAACCGGTGCCAGTAGTACTGCCCGCGCACCGGGTCGTAGGTCCAGTTGGAGGTCTCGGTGTCGATGAAGATGATGCGGGCGTCGCTGTAGGCCTCGTTGTTGTCCGACCAGACGTAGAAGTCGCCGAACGGCCCCTGGGGGTCGTGCCGGGACGCCTGGAACCACGGGTGCTGGTCGCTGGTGTGGTTCATGACGAGGTCGGCGATGACGCGCATGCCGCGCTTGTGGGCCTCGTCCACGAGCTTGATGAAGTCCCCCAAATCGCCAAAATCCGGGAGGATCTTCATAAAGTCGGAGATGTCGTATCCGCCGTCTTTGAGGGGGGATTCGTAGAGTGGCAGGAGCCACAGGCAGTCGACGCCGAGCCACTGGAGATAATCCAGCTTGCTGATGAGGCCGCGGATGTCCCCGGTGCCGTCGCCGTTGCTGTCCGCGAATCCCCGGATGAGGACCTCGTAGAAGACGGCGCGCTTGTACCAATGAGGGTCGCGCGGCTTTTCGTGTGTGAAGGTGTTCGGGACGGGCTGAGGCGTCAAGCTCACCTGTGGACTCCCCGCTGTGCTTATGCGCGCTTTCCGTCGCCTTTGCCAGGGCCTACGGCTGACTGGCCGGCGTCGCTCGCAGTGAGAGGACGTGGGCTGGGTTGGTGTGCGGATCGAGACGCACGTAATTGGCATGCCGCCACTGGAACGACTCGCCCGAGAGCTCATCGTCCACGACGAATTCGGCGTCCCAATCGAGGCCGAGGGCTGGCATGTCCAGCCAGACCGTCGCCTCATGGGTGTTGTGCGGATCGAGATTGACCACAACCAGGACCACATCGCCTACCGCGTGCCTTCGTGTGGACGCGTCATAGGCACCGGGCAGCCGCTTGGAGAAGCAGACCATCTCCGGGTGATCGATGTTGTGGAACCGTAGGTTACGCAGTTCCTGAACCGCCGGGTGTGCTCTTCTGAACAAATTGAGGGTTGTGATGAAGGGAGCGAGGCTCCGGCCCTCGCGTTCGGCGGTGGCCCAGTCGCGCGGCCTCAGCTCGAATTTCTCGCTGTTGAGATATTCTTCGCTGCCCGGTCGTACCGGGACGTTCTCCGCGAGCTCGTAGCCCGCGTAGACCCCCCACGTCGGTGACGCCAGCGCCGCCAGGACGGCCCTGATCTTGAACGCGGGGCCGCCGCCGTTCTGCAGGTACTCGTGAAGGATATCCGGAGTGTTGACGAAGAGGTTCGGGCGCACGATGTGCGACGTCTCGTGCGACAACTCCGCAAGGTAGCTCTCGAGGTCGGCCTTGGAGTTCTTCCACGTGTAGTAGGTGTACGACTGGTGGAAGCCGACCTTGGCCAGCGTCTGGAGCATCGCGGGACGGGTGAACGCCTCGGACAGGAACAGCACGTCCGGGTCGGTCGCGTTCACCTCGGCGAGCAGTCGCTCCCAGAACCCCACCGGCTTGGTGTGCGGGTTGTCCACGCGGAAGACGCGCACGCCGTGGGACATCCAGTGGCGCACGACCCGCAGGACCTCGGCGTAGATGCCCTCGGGGTCCTTGTCGAAGTTCAGGGGGTAGATGTCCTGGTACTTCTTCGGCGGATTCTCGGCGTAGGCGATCGAGCCGTCCGCCCTGATGGTGAACCAGTCGGGGTGCTCCTTGACCCACGGGTGGTCGGGGGAGCACTGCAGGGCCAGGTCGAGCGCGACCTCCAGGCCCAGCTTGCGCGCCCGGGTCACGAAGGCGTCGAAGTCCTGGAAGGTGCCGAGGTCGGGGTGGATCGCGTCGTGGCCGCCGTCCTCGGAGCCGATCGCCCAGGGGGAGCCCACGTCGTACGGCTCAGGGTGCAGGGTGTTGTTGCGGCCCTTGCGGAAGGTCTCGCCGATCGGGTGGATCGGAGGCAGGTAGACGATGTCGAAGCCCATGCCCGCCACGGCCGGCAGCCGTTCGGCGGCGGTCCGGAAATCTCCGGACCTGGGGATGGCGCCGTCCTCGAGCACCGCGCCCTCGGACCGGGGGAACATCTCGTACCACGAGCCGAACAGCGCCCGCCTGCGGTCCACGCGCACCCGGTGCCGCGGCCCGCGGGTGACCAGGTCGCGCAGCGGATGGACGGCCAGCACGGCGGCCGTCTCGGGGAGCTGCGCCGCGGCCAGCCTCGCCCGCGGGTCAAGATCGTCATCGCGCAGCCGGTCGGCCACCATCTGCAGAACCGCGCGATGGGCGCACTTGTCGCAGCCGGCCTGGCGCACGGCCCTGGCGGCGCGCTCGAACAGGCGCGCGCCCTCCTCGCACATGAGGTCGGTGTCGATGCCGCGAGGGATCTTGATGCCGGCGTCGTGCAGCCAGGTGGCGATCGGGTCGCTCCAGGCCTCGACGCGGAACTGCCACTCGCCCTCGGTCGGCAGCGTGACCTCGGCGACCCAGCGGTCGGTGCCGGAAGCGACCTCGCGCATGGGCAGCAGGCGCCCGCGCGAGCCTAGCGGATCGGTCAGCACGACCCCCGCGGCCACCGCGTCATGTCCTTCGCGGAACACGGTGGCGCTTATCTCGAAGGTCTCGCCGGCCGCCGCCTTCGCGGGCCGTTGCCCGCAGTCGACGACAGGGTGGATGTCCTGTATTGGGATTCTTCCGATCATCGCGTCTCAAGGTAGCGGCGACGCGCCGGGCGCCGCCGGAGATTGTGCGGGCAGGAGTGATCTTTGCTTTCAAGTAGTCACCGGCCTGCGCCGGCGTGCGGGCGGGCATGGTCAGCGGGCATGGGCAGCCGGACCCGGAGATGACGTGCCGTCATCCCTGGGCTCGGAGGCTGTTGTTGAGGCTCTTACATGGGACTGCCCCCATAGTCGCTCTTCAAGCCTGCTTGAGGGAAGTCAGGGGATACTTGGGGGGACCCGAGTTCTCGCCGGCCGGCCGGTGATCGTCGAGCCGTTCATGATCAATTTGAGATCACTGTGACGAGTCGGCTTTAGTGAGGTTTGAGCTGCTTGGGTAGCGGTGAGAGCAGAAACGCATGAGATCTGGTAGGCGCACAAGAGTGTTTCGGTCGCGCGTCGTGGCGCTGAGTAACTAGGGTCTGGCCCCGTGAGAGCAATCCGCAGGTTCACCGTCCGTACCGTCCTTCCCGTGGAGCTGGCCGCGCTCGGCGAGCTCGTCCAAAATCTGCGCTGGTCATGGCATCCCGAGACCATGGACCTCTTCGCAGAGGTGGACCCCGAGACGTGGCAACGGGTCGGGCACGACCCCGTCGCACTGCTCGGCGCGGTAGAGGCAGACCGGCTGGCCGAGCTGGCCCGTGATCGCAGGTTCCTCCGCAAGCTGGCCGACGCCGCCGACGACTTGCGCGAGTACATGACCGCGCCGCGGTGGTACCAGACATTGCCGGGAGCACCGGCGGCCATCGGCTATTTCTCCCCCGAGTACGGCATCGCCGCCGCGCTCCCGCAGTACTCGGGAGGTCTCGGCATCCTGGCCGGCGACCACCTGAAGGCCGCGAGCGACCTGGGCGTGCCCATCCTCGGCGTCGGCCTGCTCTACCGGCACGGCTACTTCAGCCAGTCGCTGTCGGCCGAGGGCTGGCAGCAGGAGCACTACCCGAGCCTCGACCCCGGCGGGCTGCCCCTCAGCCTGCTCAAGGAGGAGGACGGCACGCCGTCCCGCGTCGCCATCCCCCTGCCCGAGGGCCGCGCGCTGCACGCGCAGATCTGGATCGCCCAGGCCGGCCGCGTCCCGCTGCTGCTGCTCGACTCCGACGTGGCCGAGAACGACAACGCCGCGCGCGACGTCACCGACCGCCTCTACGGCGGCGGCACCGACCACCGGCTCATGCAAGAGCTGCTGCTCGGCATCGGCGGCGTGCGGGCGCTGCGCGCGTACTGCCGCGTCACCGGCCACCCCGAGCCGGAGGTCTTCCACACCAACGAGGGCCACGCCGGTTTCCTCGGCCTCGAGCGCATCCGCGAGCTCACCGAGCACCGGCTCTCCTTCGACGAGGCGCTGGAGGCCGTCCGCGCCGGCACCGTCTTCACCACGCACACTCCGGTGCCCGCGGGCATCGACCGCTTCCCCGCCGAGATGATCGCCAAGCAGTTCGGCGGCGACAACGCCTGGCCGACCGTGCCCGTCGAGCGCATCCTCGCCCTCGGCGCCGAGCCCGACGCCCCTGAGGGCGGCGCGCCGATCTTCAACATGGCCGTCATGGGCATGCGGCTGGCCCAGCGGGTCAACGGCGTCTCCGAGCTGCACGGCGCCGTCAGCCGCGAGATGTTCCAGGGCCTGTGGCCGGGCTTCGACCTGGACGACATCCCCATCGGCTCGATCACCAACGGCGTGCACGCCCCCACGTGGGTCGCGCGCGAGGTCATGGAGCTGGCCGGCAAAGAGCTGCCCTCGCTGATCGAGGTAGCCCAGGGCTGGGAGGGCGTCCAGAAGCTCTCCGACGAGGACATCTGGGGCATCCGCGGCAGGCTCCGCCGCATGCTGGTCGAGGCGGCCCGCGAGCGGCTCCGCGCCTCCTGGCGCGCGCGGGGCGCCTCCACCGCCGAGCTGGGCTGGATCGACGAGGCCCTGTCCCCGGACGTGCTGACCTTCGGCTTCGCCCGCCGGGTGCCGTCCTACAAGCGGCTCACCCTCATGCTCAAGGACCCCGACCGGCTCAAGCAGCTGCTCCTCGATCCCGACAGGCCCGTCCAGATCGTGATCGCGGGCAAGGCCCACCCGGCCGACGAGGGCGGCAAGAAGCTCATCCAGCAGATCGTGAAGTTCGCCGACCGCGAGGACGTGCGCCACCGCATCGTCTTCCTGCCCGACTACGACATGGCCCTCGGGCAGCTCATGGTCCAGGGCTGTGACGTGTGGATGAACAACCCGCTGCGCCCCCTGGAGGCGTGCGGCACCTCCGGCATGAAGGCCGCGCTCAACGGCGGGCTGAACCTGTCCATCAGGGACGGCTGGTGGGACGAGTGGTACGACGGCGACAACGGCTGGGCGATCCCCACCGCCGACGGCGTCGAGGACCCCGACCGCCGCGACGACCTCGAGGCCGGCGCGCTGTACGACCTCATCGAGCGGGAGGTCGCCGACCGGTTCTACGACCGCGCCGGCAACGCTCACCCGCGGCGCTGGCTCGACATGGTCAAGCACACCCTCAGCTCCCTCGGCCCGAAGGTCCTGGCCGGGCGCATGCTGCACGACTACGTCGTCGCCCTGTACACCCCGGCGGCCGAGTCGGCCCGCGAGCTGTCGGCGTCCGAGTACACCAAGGCCCGCGAGTTCGCCGCCTGGAAGCTGCGGGTCACCCGCGCCTGGCCGGGCGTGCGCGTCGAGCACATCGAGGCGTCGGGCATCGGGGACACCCCCGAGCTGGGCGTGTCGATGGAGGTGCACGCCACCGTCGCCCTTGGCGAGCTGGCGCCGGACGACGTCAGCGTCGAGGCCGCGTACGGCAAGGTCGGCGTGCACGACCAGCTGGTCGAGCCGTCCTACATCACCCTCACCGCCGAGTCGGTCGGCGACGACGGCAAGGCCGCCTACACCGGCGTGGTCCCCCTCGACCGCACCGGCGCTTTCGGCTACACCGTCCGGGTCGTCCCCGCCCACCCCCTCATGTCCTCTCCCGCCGAACTCGGCCTCATCGCCGTCCCCGAGGAGCCTGCCGGCATGACCAGCGGCACCCTCCGCTGACGCGAACCCGCCTCCAGTACCGGCGCGGCATGCCCGACGGCATGCCGCGCCGATCTGTTGGTGAGGCGCTTTCTGCCGCCTTCGGACCGTTCCGAACGGTCGCCGGGCCCGTGATCACGAAGCTGTACGGCTCGGGCGTGCCCATGCCGCGGTCCCGGCGGAGGCTGCGGGCAGGAATGCCCGGCACCTCTGCTAAGTTCTCCTTAGTTGCTCAAGTTTACTTAGCGGCTGAGGCGAGCCGGGTCCTGGGACGGGACGCGGTCCACGGCCGGCGAACAAGGAGATCGACAATGGCCAAACTGAAGATCATCGTGGCGAGCACGCGGCCGAACCGCGTCGGCCTGCCCGTGGCGCACTGGATCGAGGCCGCGGCCAAGGCGCACGGAGGGTTCGAGGAGATCGAGTTGGTGGATCTCGCCGTCCTGGACCTGCCCTTCATGGACGAGCCGCATCACCCGCGGCTGCGCGACTACGTCAACCAGCACACCCGCGACTGGAGCGCCAAGGTGGACGAGGCGGACGCCTTCGTCTTCGTCATGCCCGAGTACAACTATGGCTACAGCGCCCCGCTGAAGAACGCCCTGGACTACCTGCACAACGAGTGGCAGTACAAGCCGGTGGGGCTCGTCAGTTACGGCGGCGTCTCCGGGGGCATCAGGGCCGCGCAGATGATCAAGCAGGTCCTCACCACGCTCAAGATGATCCCGCTGGTCGAGGCGGTCGTCCTGCCCTTCGTCAACCAGTTCGTCGGCGAGGACGGTACCTTTTCTCCGAACGACGGCACGGTCTCCGCGGCTGAGGCCATGTTCGACGAACTCCAGAGCGTGAGCGCGGCCCTGCGCCCGCTGCGCGAGAAGCGACAGCCCGCGTGAGGAGCCATCCGCGATCGCCATGAACGAGATACACCGGGTCTGCGCACGGTTCCATGCCGCCCTCGAACTGATCGGCGCACGCTGGACCGGCGCCATCCTGCGCGCCGTCTTCACGGGAAGTCACCGGTACGCCCAGATCAAGCTGGCCGTGCCGGGGCTGAGCGACACCATGCTCGCCTCCCGGCTGCGCACCCTGGAGTCCGAGGGCCTCGTCGAGCGCACCGTCCTAGCCTCCTCTCCGGTCCAGGTCGAGTACCACCTCACCGAGAAGGGCCTGGACCTGGCTCCCGTCCTCGACGCCATGATCGCCTGGTCCCACAAATGGATCCCCCTCCCAGAAGGCGTCCCTGCCAACGCCGACCACCTCGCCGCGAATCGTGACATCCAGCGGTGAAAAAGATGTCCGTGATGTAGAAATCGGCGTTTCCTCGTTCGACGTCCAGGTGAGACGGTCGCTCGGCACAATGGCCGAGCGATGATCACCCACGAAGGAGACGTCATGAAGGTCATGGTCATGATCAAGGTCAGCGGCGCGAACGAGGACAAGATCGTTCCGACGCCGGAGATGATGGCGGAGATGGGGGCCTACAACGAGAAGCTGATGAAGGCGGGCATCATGCTCGACGGCGGAGGTCTCCGGCCGAGCTCCGAGGGGGCGCAGATCGTCTTCGAGGCGGGCACGACCTCGGTCGTCGACGGCCCGTTCACCGAGTCCAAGGAGATCATCGCCGGGTACTGGGTCTGGCAGGTCAGCTCCATGGAAGAGGCCGTCGAGTGGGCCCGGCAGTGCCCCAGCGACCCCGACAGCGGCATGCGCGAGGTCCTGGAAGTGCGCCCGTACTACGAGGAGGTTGACTTCGAGGCCGCGGGAACGCAGGGCTGAGGACGCCGGCCGGGTTCGGGGGGAGGTCCGATGGACGCGAGGCGCACGGTCGAGGCGGTGTGGCGCATGGAGTCCGCGCGCCTGGTGGCCTTCCTGGCCAGGGTGATCCAGGATGTCGGGCTGGCCGAGGAGATCGCCCAGGAGGCATTCGCGTGCGCCCTCGAACAGTGGCCGCGGCAGGGCGTCCCCGACAACCCCGGCGCGTGGCTGACCACCATGGCCAAGCGCCGGGCGATCGACCTGATCCGGCGTGAGCGCGTGCGGGACCAGAAGTACGCCCAGCTCGCCGCCGACCTGCTGGCGCCGGGGCCGCAGGCCGGCGCCACGGCGGACGCGGAGCTGTTGTCGCTGATCTTCGTCGCCTGCCACCCGATCCTGTCCCGCGAGTCACGCGCGGCGCTGGCGCTGCGCCTGGTCGGCGGGCTCGGCACCGAGGAGGTCGCCCGCGCGTTCCTGACGCCCTCCGCCACCATGGGGCAGCGGATCACCCGTGCGAAGCGCACGCTGGCCGAGGCGGGGGTGCCGTTCGAGGTGCCAGGCGACGAGGAACTGCCCGCCCGGCTGTCGGCCGTGCTGGAGGTCGTGTATCTCATCTTCAACGAGGGGTACGCGGGCACGTCGGGCGAGGACTGGATCCGCCGTGACCTCGCCGAGGAGGCCATGCGCCTCGGCCGCACCCTGGCCGGGCTGATGCCCCGCGAGCCTGAGGTGCACGGTCTCGTGGCGCTGATGGAGCTGCAGGCGTCCCGCTTCCGCGCCCGCACCGGCCCGGACGGCGAGCCGGTCCTGCTGCAGCACCAGGACCGTTCGCGCTGGGACCGCACGCTGATAGCCCACGGAATGGCCTCCCTCACCCGCGCCAAGAGAGCGGGCAGGCCACTGGGGCCGTACACCGTGCAGGCGGCCATCGCCGCGTGCCACTCCCGCGCCCGGTCGTTCGAGGACACCGACTGGGAGGCCGTCATCGCCCTGTACGACGCTCTCACCCAGATCGCGCCCTCACCCGTGGTGGAGCTCAACCGCGCGGTGGCGCTGCTTCACGCCGACGGGCCCAAGGCGGCGCTGGAGGCACTCGACACCGTCCGCGAGGACCCCCGGATGGCCCGCTACCACCTGCTCGGCGCAGTGCGTGGTGACGTCCTGCTGCACCTTGGCCGGAACGCGGAGGCGGCCGAGGAACTGGAACGAGCGGCGGGCCTGGCCCCGACGACCCGCGAGCGCACACTGCTCATGGAGCGCGCGGCCGCCGCGACCTCGGCGCCCCCGGCCGGATAGCCCCGCCACCCGCGGGCGGGCCTTCGCTCCGCTGAGTGATGACGGTGGGGATCCGGACGTGAGGCGGCTTCTGGTCGTGTCGGACGCCTGGGCTGGGAGTCAGCCTGCGGTGTCAGGAAGTGTGATGGAACGGTCATCTGAGTGATTC
This sequence comes from Sphaerisporangium dianthi, assembly GCF_042654065.1. Lineage (NCBI taxonomy): Bacteria > Bacillati > Actinomycetota > Actinomycetes > Streptosporangiales > Streptosporangiaceae > Sphaerisporangium > Sphaerisporangium dianthi. Next base: position 62,071 of record NZ_JBHSFP010000032.1, read on the forward strand.
GGGTAGATCGGGGTTTGCCGTTAAGGTGACCGGTCATGGCTCGGTTCGTTATGCGTGGTTTGGTCCCCCTGCGGGTCCGGCGCGCCGTGCTCGGCCGGTTCGATGCCCGTTATGTCACGCGGGCCGACCACCGGCAGGACGTCCGGGACGCCCTGTGGGAGGTCCAGGCGCTCAAGAGGGAGATCGAAGGGCTGCGGCGCGAGGTCGAGCAGCTCCGGCGGGAGGTCAAGCGCGCGGGCTCGCCGGCGCCGAGCGCGGCCTTGACCACGAAGGTCGAGGACGCCCACCGGCTGGCCACCGAGACCGCCTCGGCCGTCGACCACCTCCTTCAGGCGGAGGTCCGGCTCTGGCAGGCCGTGGACGGCCTCCGGGACAGCGGTGGGGCCGCCTCGTGAGGGTGGCGTGGACGTTCCAGGAGGACGTCTGGGCGCTGCGCCTGCGGCTGGACGCCGACGAGGGGCTCGCCGGGACCGTCACGGACGGCCATCCGGTGGAGCTGGCGACCGACACCTGCCATGTGCGCCTGCCGGGCCGAGGAGGCGTCACCGCGTCCTCCGCCGCGGCTTTCGGCGGCTCACGCGCGCCGGCCGGACCGGACTCCGTGCATCCCGATCTGCTGGCGCTGGCGGCCTGGACGGTGGCCGCGCCGTGGACGCGGCGCAGGGTGGTGTTCGACCGGCCGATCTCGCCGGAGCTGGCGGCGGCGTTCGAGAGCGGCTGGGGGATCGAGGCGGGGCCGGTGGGCGGGTCGCCGCCGCGTGCGGCCGGCGACCGGCTGGCGATCTCCTACAGCGGGGGCGCCGACTCTGCGGCCGTCGCCGCGATGCTGCCCGGCGCGTCGCTGGTCCACTTCCGCAGGGTCGGCCATCCGCGCGTCCCCAACCGCTGGACGCACTACCGGTCGGACGTGCTGGCCGCGCTCGCGGAGAAGACCGGCAGGGACGTGACCATCGTCGAGTCGGATCTGGAGTTCCTGCTGCGCTCTCCCCGGCCGGGGTACCCCGAGCACCACGCCGTGATGGCGGGCGCCGTCCTGCTCGCCGACGCCATGGACCTCGGCGGCGTGGCCCTGGGGTACGAGATCGGCTCCCGGTGGCTGGGCGGCGGCAGGTACGTGCACCGGTACACCCCTGACAACCCCATGTGGTCCGGGCACGGGCCGTGGGGCCGCCTGTTCGCCGCCGCGGGCCTGCCGCTCGTCCTGCCGGTCGCCGGCATCAGCGAGGCGATGACGATGCGCGTCGCGCTGGGCTCGGAGCTGCGCGACCAGGTGCGCTGGTGCCTGCGCGGCGACGGCGCCGGCCCGTGCGGCCTGTGCGGCAAGTGCCTGTACAAGGAGCTGATCCAGGCCGCGGTCGAGCGGCGCCCGATGCGCACGGCGATCACCGCCGACCGGCCGGTCGCCCGCAAGTGGCAGCAGCCCCCGCCCTACGGCGGCCAGGAGATGATCGAGTACGGCTGCGCGCACGTCCCGGACATCGAGGACACTCCCTTCGCCCGCGCCGCCGGGTACCTGAAGGCCACGCCCGAGTCAACCGCGTGGCTGGAGCGGTGCTACCCTCCGGCCGTCGAGGAGATCCCGGCGCGGTGGCGCGGAGCGATCGCGGACATCATGGAACGTGACTTCGGCTTCATGGAAGCGGACGACATCGAGCGGGTAGAGAGCTGGGGAGGGCGATGAAGGTCTACGTCTCGGTCGACATGGAAGGCGTGACCGGGCTCACCGACCCCGAGGAGATGCACGCGGGAGGCCGCGGCTACGAACGAGGCTGCGAGCTGATGACGGCCGACGCCAACGCCGTGATCGCCGGCGCCTTCGAGGCCGGCGCCACGGGCGTGACCGTGAACGACGCCCACGGGTCCACCAAGAACCTGCGCATCGACCTGCTCGACGCCAGGGCCACGCTGATGCGCGGTCCCGGCAAGCCGATGCGCATGGCCCAGGGGCTGACCGCCGGCTTCCAGGCCGCCTGCTTCGCCGGCTACCACGCCCGCGCCGGCGTCCAGCACGGCGTGCTCAACCACACCTGGATGGGCAAGGAGATCCAGAACGTCTACCTGAACGGCGAGGTGTGCGGCGAGACGCGGCTGGTGGCCGGGTTCGCCGGGTTCCTCGGTGTGCCGGTGGCGCTGGTCACCGGCGACGAGGCGGTCTGCGAGGAGGCGCGCGAGCTGCTCGGCGACGTCGAGACGGTCGCGGTCAAGAAGGGCATCGACAGGTTCGCCGCCGAGCTGCTGCCGCCCAGCGTCGCCCAGGCGCTGATCCGCGAGGCCACGGCCCGGGCGCTCAACCGGCTGAGCGAGTTCCGGCCGCATGTGGTGAGGCCGCCGTTCACGCTGGGGGTCGAGTGGAACTCCACGGCCATCGCCGCGGGCTGCTCGCTCATCCCGGGCGTCCACGCCGCGGGTCCCCGGCACACCGAGTTCACCACGGAGGACTTCCGGGACATCATGGCGCTGCTCGGCATCTTCGCCATGATCGCGGGCCAGGTGGCCTGCGGCAGCGGCGTGTACGGCTGAGTCTGTGGCCGACGAAGGGTCGCCGCCGCCTGGCGGCGACGGCTCCCCCCACCGCCCCACGCGCGGGGAGGACGCCTCATCCCGGCTGAACGGCCTGACGCGGCGGTCGCTGCTGGTCGGCATCGGCGCGGCCGGCGGCGCGGGCGCCATGTACGCCGCCATGGGGGTGCTCGGGCTGGCCCCCTCCAGGGACACGGCCCCGTTGCCGGTCGTGGGCGGGTCGGCCGCCCCGCCGCCGTATGCGCCGCCGCAGCGCTCCGACTTCGCGTTACGCGGCGGCCGCCCGGCGTCCGTGCTCGTGCTGGGAGCGGGCGTCGCCGGGCTGGCCTGCGCGTACGAGCTGGGCAAGGCCGGGTACGAGTGCACGGTGCTGGAGGCGAGCGACCGGGTGGGCGGGCGCAGCCTCACCTTGCGCGGCGGCGACACCGTGACCGAGCTGCCGCTCGGCGACGGGGCGGGGGAGGCGGCCGGGGGCGTCCAGCGGGTGACGTTCGGGGAGGGCACGTACTTCAACGCCGGACCGGCGCGCATCGCGCAGTGGATGGTCACGCTCGACTACTGCAGGGAGCTCGGCGTACCGCTCGAGGTGTTCGTCAACGGCAACTCCGCCGCCTACGTGCTCACCGACGGCATGAAGGGGCCGGTCCGGGTCCGCACGGCGCGCGCCGACGCCTATGGGTACATCTCCGAGCTGCTGGCCAAGGCCGCCGACGGTGGCGCGCTGGACGCCCGCCTGACCGCCGCCGACAAGGAACGCCTGCTGGACTTCCTTTCCCATTTCGGGGAGATCGGCCCGTCCCACGCCTACACCGGGGGCGAGCGCCGAGGTTTCCGGGTGAACCCGGGCGTCGGGCCCGGGGCCGAGCTCGGCGCCGTCCCGTCCCTGACGGAGGTCCTCAGCCAGGGCCTCGGCCGGGTGCTCACGATGGACGCGGGCTACGAGCAGGCGATGCCGATGTTCCAGCCGGTGGGCGGCATGGACGCGATCGTCCGCGCGCTGGCCCGGCAGGTCGGCGACGCCCGCATCAGGACCGGCAGCCGGGTCACCGAGATCACCACCACGCCCGGCGGGGTCGAGGTCGCCGTCGAGGGCGGCCCGCCGCTGCGGGCGCAGTACTGCGTCGCGGCCTTGCCGCCGCACCTGCTCGCCCGCATTCCCGGCAACCTCGGCGCCGACGTCAAGGCCGCCCTGGCCGCCGCCTCGCCGCTGGCGGCGGGCAAGCTCGGGCTGGAGTACGGCCGGCGCTGGTGGGAGACCGAGGACCGCGTGTACGGCGGGGCGACCGAGACCGATCTCGACGTGGGCCACATCTGGTACCCCTCCTACGGCTTCCACGGCCGGCGCGGGCTGGTGGTGGGCTACTACAACACCGGCGCCGACGCCGAGGCCTACGGCGCGCTGACCCACCCTCGGCGCCTGCGCCGCGCGTTGGCCCAGGGCCGTAAGATCCACGGCCGGAAGTACGGCGAGGACCTGCTGGCCAGCGCCTCGGTCTCCTGGCAGCGGCAGCCGCACATCGAGGGGGCGTGGGTGCGCTGGACGTCGCCGGCCGGGGTGAGGCTGCTCCAGCGCCCGGCCGGGCGGGTGTACTTCGCGGGTGATTGGCTCACCCATCTCATCGCATGGCAGGCGGGGGCCTTGGAGTCCGCACGTAAGGTGGTGACCGAACTTCACCACCGCGTACTGAAGGAGGCATGACCCATGAAGCTGGGCACGCTCGAGTGGGTGCCCGCCGGTGACCGGCCCGATCTGCTCGCCGACCCGGTCGCCCGTGCCGTGCAGACCGTGACCGGCGAGGTGGCGGTGGCGCCGATCGACCCGGAGCTGGCCGACACGGCCGCGTTCTGCGAGCGGTACGGCGTGGCGCTGGAGGAGTCGGCCAACTGCGTGATCGTGGCGGCCAAGCGGGGCGGTGAGACGCGGTACGCCGCCGTCATGGTGCTCGCGACGATGCGCGCCGACGTGAACGGTGTGATCCGCCGCCATCTGGACGCGCGCAAGACCTCCTTCGCCCCGCAGCAGGACGCCGTGGCCATGACGGGCATGGAGTACGGCGGCATCACGCCTCTCGGCCTGCCCGACGACTGGCCCGTGCTGGTGGACGCCGAGGTGGCGCGGCAGCCCTTGGTGGTCATCGGCAGCGGCATCAGGGGCTCCAAGCTGGCGCTGTCGGGTGAGGCGCTCGGGCGTCTCAAGGGCGCCGAAGTGGTCGCGCTGGCTCAGTGACGGGCACGCGTCGCAAGACTTTCCCGTTTTTGGAAACCCTTGGGGCCGGTTCAGCCGTTGTACTACCGGGAATGTGGCCTCTTGGTTCCTCTCATGGGCGGGGTTTAAGCCGGTATGGTGCTACGTGCCGTCAACGGCCGCGAGCGCGCGCAGCGCTCTGGTCTCCGCGCCGGGCTCAAGGACGAGACCGGCGGCCGCCTCCGCGAGATCGCCGGTCGGGGGGCCGGCAGTGGGGGTTGCCGTCCACGACGGCGCGAGGTTTCGCGCCGAGCGGATCCGTCGGTGTGCCATGCCATGATTCGCCGACCGGGCTTTTCCGGTATGGGCATTGCACAAAGTGAGCGAACCATGACAATTGGAGCAAGGCGCTTTCCTCCGGTCATCGATGCCGGGGCACCGCCGGAGATCAGATGAATCATGACGACCGATTGGGCCCCTACCGGCTGCTCCGGCGGCTCGGTGAAGGCGGCATGGGAGTGGTGCATCTCGCGCTCGACTCCCAGGGCAGGCAGGTCGCCGTCAAGGTGCTGCGCGCCGAGGTGACCGGGGACGACGTCGCGCGCCGCAGGCTGGCGCGCGAGGTCGAGACCATGCGCAGGGTGCGCAGCAGCCACATCGCCGAGGTGCTCGACGCCGACGTGACGGGCAGCCGTCCGTACATCGTGACGCGTTACGTCCCCGGCAGGCCCCTGGACGACACGGTGAAGCAGGACGGCCCGCTGGACGTCGGCGCGCTGCTGCGGCTGGCCAGTGGAGTGGCCGAGGCGCTCGCGGCCGTGCACGCCGCCGGCGTCATCCACCGCGACCTCAAGCCCGGGAACGTGCTCATGCTCGACGGCGAGCCCGTGCTGATCGACTTCGGCATCGCCCAGGCCGTCGACGCCACCAGGCTCACCCAGACCGGCATGTTCATCGGCACGCCCGGCTACCTCGCGCCCGAGATCATCGAAGGCCACGAGGCCGGGCCGGAGGTCGACGTCCACGCGTGGGCAGGCACGATGCTCTACGCCGCCACGGGCGCCCCGCCCTTCGGCAAGGGCACGCTCGAAATGGTCTTCTACAACATCACCGCGGGCCGGGCCAACGTCGAGGCGGCCCCGGCCGTCATCCGCCCTCTTCTGCGCGCCGCCTTCAACCGCGACCCGGCCAAGCGGCCGGGAGCCGCCGAGCTGGCCACGCAGCTGTCCCGTCTGGTGCCGCCGCGCACGCCGCAAGGGCGTCCGGGCGTGCCCGACGACATCCGCACCGTTCCTGACATGTCGGGCGCGCCGGTCACGGGGACGTCGCTGTCCCACCCAGGGCCGCTCCGCGCCGAGCCGCCGGGGGCGGGGCTCTCCCCGTCCGCCGACCCGCGTCCCGACCCTCGTCTCGGCACGGTCCCGCCCGGCTCCCACCCCGGCGCGTCGTCCGGCTCGCGTGCCGGCACCGCCGCCCCCGAGGCGCCTCCCGGAGCCGCCGCGGCGTCCGGCGCCCGTCCCGGCGCCGTCCCGCCCGAGCCTGCCCTCGGCACGCCCACCCCGTACGCCGGCTTCCCCGGCGTCGTCCCGGCGGAGTCGCGTCCGGGCGCCGCCGCACCAGGCCCGCGTCACGGCACGGGGGAGGCCCGTCCCGGAGACGAGTTCGTCTCGCTGCTCGGCGACGCGCCGCAGAGCCCCGCCGCCGGTGACCCGTGGCCGACGGTGCGGGTGACCGGCGAGGAGCTCCGCAAGGCCGGCATCGCCTTCGAGCGCGCCCCGGGCACGTCCGGGGCCGCCGGCCAGGCTGAGGGTGAGGTCCCCACCCGGTACGCCCCGCCGGCCGGGTCCCGCCCGTGGGAGGGCGGCCGTCCGGCGCCGCTCGACCAGGGCGAGGTGCCCACCAGGCGGGTGCGGCCCGACGAACTGGGCGAGATCGACGCCAAGGCCAAGATCTACCGTGCCGACCCCGGCGCTCAGCCCGGTGCCGCCGGCCTGCCCGGCGCCGCCCCGCTGCCCGGCTCCCACGGTTCCCGTCATCCCTCGGACGCCCACGGCGTGTCCGGCGCCCATGGAGGGCCGGGCGCCCAGGGCTCGCACGGTGCCGCGAGCCCGGTGGCGCCCGGCTCGCGCGGTTCGTCCGGTCTTCCCGGGCCGGTCGCGCCGGGCGGGCCCGCCTCGTCCGGCTTCCCCGCGCAGGGCGGGCATGGCGGGCGGCCGTACCACCACGCGCTGTTCGACCAGTCTTCCGAGATCTTCGAGCAGACCCCGCACATCCGCCACTCGGCGCAGCCGGCGCCGCCGTACGTGCCGACGGTGCACCTGCCGCCCGAGGCCACGCCCGACTTCGGCCGGCGGGGCGTCGAGGCGGACGGCACGCCGCGCTCCGCGGTGTACGCCGTGGCGGGCGTGCTGGCGCTGATCATCGCCGTGGGCGCGGCGGTCGCGCTGCCGGTCGTGGTCGCGGTGCTCGTGATCCCCGCCACCGTGCTGCTCAGGGCGGCCGACATCGCCCAGCCGGCGCTCGCCACCCGGCGCCGCGCCGAGGCCGCCGCCGGCGACGTGCTGCGCGTGCTCGGGTATCCCGGGGCGCTGCTGAAGTCCGTCGGGGTCACGCTGGCGCTCGTGCCCTACGCCCTCATCCTGGGCGTGCCCGTGACGCTCGTGCTGACCTTCCTGGTCGACAGCATCCCGCCGGGCACCGCCCTGAGCTGGGGGGTCGCCGTCTCTCTTTGGATCATCTGCGCGGGGCCGGGAGTGGAGGGCCCGGGCCGCCAGATGGGCAGGACGCTCGCCGCCGCGTTCCCCGCCAGAGGCGCCGTCACGGCGCTGACCTGGATACTCGGCGTCGTCGCCGTGCTCGCGGCACTTTACGCGGCCGGCACGCTCGTCATGCCCTTGGGCGATGCAGTCTGGAGTCCTGTGGACGTGGACACCTGGCTGCGCCGCTTGGAAGAGCTTCGGAACAACACAGGATGACGGGGGAAACGGTGCCGGAGACGCTGGACAGACTGGGGCCTTACCGGCTCCTCCGCCGGCTCGGCGAAGGCGGCATGGGCGTGGTCCACCTCGGTCTCGACGAGGAGGGCAGGCAGGTCGCCGTCAAGGTGCTGCACCCGCACGTCGCGGCCGACCTCAAGGCGCGCGACCGGCTCACGCGCGAGGTCGAGACGATGCGCCGGGTGCGCAGCCCGCGCGTCGCCGAGGTCCTCGACGCCGAGCTCACCGGCGCGACGCCGTACATCGTCACGCGCTTCGCCCCGGGGCGGACGCTGGAGGAGACCGTCCTGACCGACGGCCCGCTGCCGGAGCGCGAGGTGGTGCGGCTGGCGCGCGGCCTGTCGGAGGCGCTGATCGCCATCCACGCCGGCGATGTCATCCACCGCGACTTCAAGCCGGCCAACGTCATGCTGGTCGGCGGCGATCCGCTGGTCATCGACTTCGGCATCGCCCACCTGGTCAACGCCACCAGGCTGACCCAGACCGGCATGTTCGTCGGCACCCCCGGATACCTCGCGCCCGAGATCATCAGGGATGACGAGATCACCCAGGCGGCCGACGTGCACGCCCTGGCCGCCACCGTCTTCTTCGGCGCGACCGGCAAGCCGCCGTTCGGCACGGGCACCTTCGAGTCGGTCTGCTACAACATCATGGAGGGCCGGGCCAACATCGACCTGGCGCCGCCGTGGCTGCGCGGCTGGCTGCGCGCCGCCTTCGCGGTGAACGCCGCCGAGCGGCCGAACGCCCAGCGCCTGCTGGCGATGGCGAGGTCGCTCGACCCGAACATGACGGCCCTGCAGGAGTCCGCCGCGCCCCCGGGCCACACCAGGCGGCTGGACGGTGCGCAGGTCAACGGCCGGATGCCCGACGGCACCCGCGTCCTCGGCGGCGAGCCCGCCGGAGGGGCCGCCCCGGACGCCACCCACGTGCTGAACGGCGGCGACGGCACCTCGATTCTCGGCGCCGCGGGCCGCGAGGACGGCCTCGCGCCGACCAAGCGCACCAAGCCGGCCTCCGAGGACAGCTACTCCGACCTGCTGCCCCCCGTCCGGTACGCCGCCGCGCCCGAGCGTGAACGCAGGCGCGGCCGCGCGGACGCGCCGCCGCCCGCCGCGCCGGGCGCGTACGCGCCGCCTCCGCCGGGATACACTCCCCCGCCCCCGCCGGGATACGCTCCCGCGCCCTACGCCCCGCCCGGCGAGTACGCGCCGGTGCCCTATCCCGACCAGCGGGTGGCCGGACCGCCCCCGCCCGCCTATCCGGCGCCCACCCGCGGCGGCGTGCCGCCCGCGGCCCAGCCGCCGCGGGCGTACCCGCCGGCCCAGGGTCCGGACCCCTACGCCCCCGCGGCCGGGGCCCGCGGCCCCGAGCGGCGTCCCGAGCCCGACCGTCCGCGCTACCGCGCCGGTCATCCCGTGCTCGCCGCACTGCTCCTGGCCGTCGGCGTGGCGAGCGCGCGCCTGCTGCCCGTCCTGATGTGCGTCCTCATGGTCGTCGTGGTGCTGTGCCTGCGCGTCGGCGAGCACCTCTGGAGCGACCTGGCCCAGCGGCGGTCCATCCGGGGCAACAGCGCCAGCGACCCGCTGCTCGCCGTGCTCGGCACCCCCTGGGCGCTGATCCGCGCCACCCTGACGACGGTGCTGGTCACGCCGTTGGCGGCGATGTTCGCCCTGTGCGTCTGGGGCGGCCTGCACTTCGCCGGCGGCATGGGCACCGACCTCGCCGCCTCGTACGGGGCCTCGGCGTTCGTCGTCGGCCTGTTCCTGCTGCCCGGCGGCGGCGCGCCCCGCAAGGCCGTGGCCCGCACGCTGACCGCGGTCATCCGCAGCCCGGGCGCGGGCATGATCGCGACGATCATCGTGGGCACGCTGGCGTTCTTCACCGTGGTGACCGCGATGTCGGCCGTCCCGTCGTGGGTCCCCTGGCAGCCCCCCTCGCACGCGATCGACGCGCTCAGCGCGCAGGCCAGGAGCAGCGCGACCGGCCTCATCGGCGGCCTGGTCGAAGACCTGCTGAAGAACCTCGGCCTGGGTTTCCTGGCCTTCTGGGGCAGGTGACCGCACCGAGGCAGGCGACGGGGGGCCGGAAGGAGTGACATGAGCACCGCCGATCGGCTCGGGCCGTACCACCTGCTGTCGCGGCTCGGCGCGGGCGGTTTCGGCGAGGTCCACCTGGCGCTGGACCCCGAGGGCCGCACGGTGGCGGTCAAGGTGCTCCATCCGCACGTGGCGGCCGACGGGGCGGCGCTCGCCCGGCTGGCCCGCGAGGTCGAGACCATGCGCCGGGTGCGCGGGCCTCACCTGGCCGAGGTTCTCGACGCCGAGCTCACCGGTCCGCGCCCCTTCCTGGTCACCCGGTACGTCCAGGGGCGGTCGCTCGGCGCGGTGCTGGCCGAGGGCGGGCCGCTGCGCGGCGAGGAGCTCACGCGGCTGGCGGGCGGGCTGGCCGAGGCTCTGGCGGCCATTCACGCGGCCGGCGTCGTGCACCGCGATCTGAAACCGGCGAACGTCATCCTGGCCGACGGCGAGCCGCACGTGATCGACTTCGGCATCGCCTGCGCGCTGGACTCGCCGTCGGTCACGGCCCCGGGCGCGGTGCTCGGCACCCCCGGCTACCTCGCGCCGGAGGTCCTTTCCGGCGGAGAGGCGAGCCCCGCGGCGGACGTGTTCGCCTGGGGCGCCACCGTCGCCTACGCCGCCTCCGGGCGCCAGCCGTACGGGACGGGGCCGCCGCCCGCGGTGGCCTACCGCGTCGTGCACCACGACCCCGACCTCGACGAGGCGCCGGCCTGGCTGGCGCCGCTGCTGCGGGAGTCCTTGGCGCGCGATCCCGCGGCCCGTCCGACGGCCGCCGAGCTGTGCGTCAGGCTGGGGGTCGCGGCCCCGCCGCCGGTGCCCGCCGAACGGCGCCGCCGCCCGGCGGCCCCTGAGCCTCCCACCCAGGAGTGGCGGCCGCAGAGCCGCGAGACGGCAGGCCAGGAGGTGGACGCGCGTGCGCGCCACCGGGACAAGGTGCGCCGCCGCTGGGTCGTGGGGTCGGGCGTGGTCTCGGGCCTGGTCGCCGCGGCGGCCCACCAGTACGTTCCCGAGATGTCGCTGCTGGTCCTTTCGGCCTACGGCGTCGGCGTGCTGGTGGACGCGGGCGCCGGCGTGATGGCCGGAGCGCGGAGGCGCGTGGTCTTCGACCTGGTCAGCGGGGCGGGCGCCGTCGGTCTGTACGCGGTGCTGATCGCGCTGTTCAGCCCCTTCACGCTGCTGCTGGCCCTGGTCACCGCGCTGCTCGTGCTGGTGACGGTGGCCTTCGCGGGGTGATCCCCAAGGGGATGCCCTTGCCCGCGCCCCGGACGCCTCGGCGCGGCTCCGGAGGCCCCGGCCCGGCCGTGGGACGCAGGGCGGGTCGGACAAGGCACTGGAATATAGTTCGGTATGGTGGGAAGGCCACGTTGTACGGGCCCCGAAGGTCCTACGCTGCGAGTACGCCGCTAAGCTACTGACGAGTAACTAATTCTAGGTACATTAAGGGAGGTAAGGGATGAGCTGCCGGTACGGAGATCGTCTCTGCCCACCCGGCGTCATCGCGTCCCCGGGCGCATGACAGTCTGAATGCGGCTCCGGTGCCCGTCACCGGAGCGGCGCGTACGACGTGTGCGTACCCCGCGCGCACGTGCCGATCAATCGGCGCCGGCCCAGCGATGCGGCGGCGCCTGTGACACGGGAGGTCGGCCACCGGCCATGAACATCGTCGTCTGCGTGAAGCAGGTCCCCGACACGGCGACCGAGCGCAAGCTGAGTAGCAAGGACAACACGCTCGACCGTGACGCCGCCGACGGGGTCATCAACGAGCTGTGCGAGTACGCCGTCGAAGAGGCACTCAAGATCAAGGAGGCCCACGGCGGCGAGGTGACCGTGCTCACCATGGGGCCGGCCAAGGCCACCGACACGATACGCAAGGCCCTGGCCATGGGCGCCGACAAGGCCGTCCACCTGGTCGACGACGCCCTGCACGGCTCGGACGCGCTGTCCACGTCCTACGCCCTGGCCCAGACGCTGAAGAAGATCGGTTTCGACCTGGTCATCCTCGGCTCCGAGTCCACCGACGCGCGCATGGGCGTGCTCGCCGCCATGCTGGCCGAGCGGCTCGGCACGCCCCAGCTCACCTTCGCCCGCAAGGTCGACGTCGACGGGTCCGCCATCACGATCGAGCGCGTCACCGACTACGGCTACGACAAGGTCCAGGCCTCGCTGCCCGCCGTCGTCTCGGTGGTCGAGAAGATCAACGAGCCGCGTTACCCGTCCTTCAAGGGCATCATGGCCGCGAAGAAGAAGCCGGTGCAGACCTTCGGCGTCGCCGACGCCGAGGTCGACGCCGCCCAGGTGGGCCTCCCCGCCGCCTGGAGCGAGGTGGCGGAGTTCGCCGTCGCCCCGCCGCGCGCGGCCGGCACCATCGTCAAGGACGAGGGCGACGGCGGCTCGAAGGCCGCCGACTTCCTCGCGTCGAAGAAGTTCATCTGAAGGGCGACCGATGGCTGAGATTCTGGTTCTCGTCGAGCACGTCGAGGGTGAGGTCAAGAAGGTCACCCTCGAACTGCTGACGCTCGCGCGCACGCTCGGCTCGCCCTCCGCGGTGTGGGCAGGTCCCGGCTACTCCGCCGAGGCCAAGGCGAGGCTCGCCGAGTACGGCGCCGAGAAGGTCTACCTCGCCGACGCCGCCGAGATCGCCGACCACGTCGTGGCGCCGAAGGCGCAGCTGCTCGCGCAGCTCGTCTCCTCCGCCGCTCCGGCGGGGGTCCTGGTGGCGGCGACCGCCGAGGGCAAAGAGGTCGCCGGGCGCCTGGCGATCAAGACGGACTCCGGCGTCATCACCGACGCGGTCGGCCTGGCCGAGGGCTTCGTCGCCGAGCAGTCGATCTTCGGCGGTGGCGTCAACGTCCACTCCCGGGTCACCAAGGGCACTCCGATCATCGCGGTGCGCCCGAACGCCACCGCCCCCGAGCCGTCCGCGGGAGCGGCCGCCGAGGAGCAGGTGACGGTCACGCTGTCGGACGCCGACAAGGCCGCCAAGGTCGTCGACCGCGTCAAGCAGGAGAAGGGCGCCCGCCCCGAGCTCACCGAGGCCGCCATCGTGGTCTCCGGTGGCCGCGGCGTCGGCTCGGCCGAGAACTTCGCGATCATCGAGAAGCTGGCCGACGTCCTCGGCGCCGCCGTCGGCGCCTCGCGCGCCGCCACGGACGCCGGGTGGTACCCGCACCAGTTCCAGGTGGGGCAGACCGGCAAGACGGTCGCGCCGCAGCTGTACATCGCGGCGGGCATCTCCGGGGCCATCCAGCACCGGGCCGGCATGCAGACCGCCAAGACGATCATCGCGATCAACAAGGACCCCGAGGCTCCGATCTTCGAGCTGGCCGACTTCGGCGTGGTGGGCGACCTGCACCAGATCGTCCCGCAGCTCACCGAAGAGGTGGACAAGCGGAAGTAGCCCGCACGGGCTCACGACGGAACGGCGCCGCACCCCGCTCGGCAGCGGGTGCGGCGCCGTTCCACGTCCGGGACCGCTGGACGTCAGGCGACCAGCTCCAGCGGCTCGGCGACCGCGGGCGCGGGAACGCCCGAGGCGGCCGGGAGGCCCGCCGAGGCCGGGAGGCCCGCCGTCGCCGAGGGCCGCGCGGCGGCCCGCGGGGCCTGTGCGGCGCCCGGCGGATCGGACGCCCGCCGGGCCGCCCGAGCGTCCAGGCGGGACTCCTCGCGCGGCAGGAAACGGGCCGCCACCGCGATGAGCACGCCGAGGACCACGGCCACGCCGAGCGCGAGCCGCAGCGTCGTGGCGTGGGACACGAACCCGATCACGACGGGGCCGAGCAGCAGGCCGGCGTACCCCATGGCCCCGGTCTGGGCGATCGCCGGCCCCGGGATGGGCGTGGACGTGCCCGCGAGCGAGAGCGCCATCGGGGACACGGTGGCGACCGTGAGGCCGATGAGCGCCATCCCGGCCACGGCGACCACGGGCGACGACGTGGTGATCACCAGGGTGAACGTGACGGCCGTGCCGAGCCCGGAGGCCGCGATCAGGCGGCGGGTGCCGGCGAACGAGCGCAGCCGGTCACCGGTGACCCGGGCGATCAGCATGCCCGCCTCGAAGATCGGATATCCCAGCGCGGCGACCGCCTCAGGGGCGCCGATGACGTTCCGCAGGAACAGGCCGTTCCAGTCGGCGACCGCGCCCTCGACCATGAACGCGCCGAACGCGATCGCGCCGAGCAGGTACACCACGGCGGGCAGCCGCCGCGACCGGCGCGAGTCCTGGCCCGCGTGCCCCGACCCCTGCTCCGCCGCCGGGGCCCGGTCCTGCAGGAAGCCGCGGCTCAGGACGTACGCCACCGGCGCCGAGACCAGCGCGACCAGCGTGAGGTTCGCCGTGAACGACACCCCGAGCGCGATGGCGAGCGTGCCGAGCAGGCCGGCCCCCATGGCGCCGACGCACCATCCGGCGTGCATGCCGTTCATCAGCGGCCGTCCGTAGGCCCGCTCGACGGCGGAGCCCTGGGCGTTCATCGCGACGTCGACGGCGCCGAACGCCATGCCGAACAGCACCGCGGCGACGATCAGCCAGGGCAGCGTGGCCGCGAAGGCGAGCCCGACCAGGGAGGCCGCGCAGAGAGGGGCTCCGACCCGCAGCACGGCGCGGCTGCCCGTCCGTGCCATCACGCCCCGCATGGACTGCATGGTCACCAGTGCCCCGAGCCCCCAGGCCAGCAGGACGACGCCGACCGACGCCTCGGATATGCCGAGTTTGTCGGTCAGTGCGGGGATTCGCACGGTGAACGTGCCGCACATGAGGCCGGCGAGGACGAAGGTGAGGATCGCCCTGGAGCGGGCCATCCTCAATTCGCGGGTCATCACAGGTTCCTTTCAAGATCTTCTTGCGCGGGTGGAGACGGTCGCGGATGGCGGCCCGGGGGGATGGCCGCACGCGACCCGGCCCGTGCGCGACGGGCGGTGTCAGGACGGAGGGACGGACGAGCAGAGGACGGACGAGCAGAGGACGGACGAGCAGAGGACGGACGAGCAGGGGACGGACGAGCAGGGGACGGACGAGCAGGGGACGGACGAGCAGGGGACGGACGAGCAGGGGGAAGGGCGGAGTGGGCGAAGGGCGGAGTGGGCGAAGGGCGGAGTGGGCGAAGGGCGGAGTGGGCGAAGGCGGGCGCGCGGCGGCCGGCGCTGGGGCACGCTCGGGGGAGCCCCGCGTCGCACCTGGGGGGAGAGCTCCGCGTCACGCCTGGTGGCGGACGTCCCGCGCAGGCTCGGCGCGACGTCCACGGCGGCCCGGACGCCGTCCGGCGGGAGCCGCAAGGCCGCGTCCGAGGCGAACCGCCCGGGGCCCCACGGCATTCCCGGCCAGAAGCGGCAGGGCACACCGAAAGGGATGCGGGAGGATCACCGGATCACCGTGGACGAGGCGACGACCGCCGCCGCCCGATCACTAGAGCGCACCGTGGACACGCGAATGACCGATCACCGCAGCACCCCATCGAGACGCGAACGACCGGTCACCAGAGCGCACCATGGAGACGCGAACGACCGATCGCCAGGCATACCGACGGGCACGGGAACGCACTGGCCGCGCGATCCTCAGAGCACGTCGTCGGCAGACGCGCGATCACCAGGGCGCACCGTCGGCGGGGGAGCGACTCCCGGGCACGATGGACGCCCGGGGCGTGCGGGGCCGCGCTGAGAGCCCTCTCCGGGGTTCAGCCGGAAAGGGCGCTCATAATGTGACGGGCGCCGGGACGGGGTGACGAGGGCGTTGAGCGGTCATGGGTTCGGCAGGAGGGCCAGGAGGCGCCGGTGCAGCTCCTCGAACTGCGCCTCGCCGTAGATGCCCGGGTCGTGGGTCGCCACGTCCCACAGGCCCTCGCAGGCGAGCCGGATGATCTGCGCAGCCATCGGGTCGGGCTCGGACTCCATGCCCTCGCGATGCCAGCGGGCCATCGCCTCGCGCAGCGGCGCGAGAAGCAGAGGGTCCCCGGCCGCGCCGGTGACCACGGCCCAGCGTCTCAGCCGTCCGCTGCGGACGGCCGCCATGGTGGCCGCGAGATAGGCGCGGGTGTAGGAGCCCTCGCCCTGGGCCTCGACCAGCTCGTCGAAGTCGGCGATCAGGCGTTCGATGAGGCCCTTGATCAGTGCCTCTTTGGTGGCGAAGTGGTAGAGAAGACCGCCTTTGCTCACGCCGGCCCGCTCTGCGACGGCCGACAGCGTGAGGCATGCGGCCCCCTGGTCGGCCAGCAGCTCTTCCGCCGCGTTCAAAAGCTCGTCTTTCCTCACGACCGCAACTATACCGGCTGGACGGTACAGCTCTCAAACTAGGTACTCTGGAGTACGCCATGGCTTACCTAGACCACGCGGCGACCACGCCGATGCTCCCCGAGGCCATCGAGGCGATGACGGCGCAGCTCACGCACGTCGGCAACGCCTCGTCCCTCCACGCGGCGGGCCGCCGCACCCGCAGGGTCGTCGAAGAGTCGCGCGAGGCCGTCGCCGGCGCGCTCGGGGCGCGGCCGAGCGAGGTCGTCTTCACCTCCGGAGGCACGGAGGCCGACAACCTCGCCATCAAGGGGCTCTATTGGGCGCGCCAGGCGTCATCCGGAGCCGACCGCGTCCTGATCAGCGCGGTCGAGCACCACGCCGCCCTCGACCCCGCCCACTGGCTGGCCGAGCGGCAGGGCGCCCGCGTCGAGCTCCTGGCCGTCGACGAACACGGCCGCGTCCACCCCGAGACGCTGCGCGCCGCCATCGGGGAGGACCCCGATCGCATCGCGCTCGTCAGCGTGATGTGGGCCAACAACGAGGTCGGCACCGTCCAGCCGATCACGGAGCTGGCGGCGATCGCCCGCGAGCACGGCATCCCGTTCCACACCGATGCCGTCCAGGCGGTGGGGCAGTTGCCGGTGTCGTTCTCCGCGTCCGCCGTGGACGCGATGACCATCTCCGGGCACAAGGTCGGTGGCCCGGTCGGCTCCGGGGCGCTGCTGCTCGCCCGGGGAGTGGACCCGATGCCCGTGCTCCACGGCGGCGGTCAAGAGCGCGACGTCCGCTCCGGCACCCTGGACGCCGCGTCGATCGCCGGTTTCGCGACCGCCGTGCGCGTCGCGGTGGCGCGCCAGGAGACCGAGGCCGCCCGGCTGCGCGCCCTGCGCGACGAGCTGATCACCGGGGTCCGCCAGGCCGTCCCGGACGTCGTGCTCAACGGTCATCCGGACGAGCGCCTGCCGGGCAACGCCCACTTCTCCTTCCCCGGCTGCGAGGGCGACGCCCTGCTGATGCTGCTGGACGCCAAGGGAGTCGAGTGCTCGACCGGCTCTGCCTGCTCCGCCGGCGTCGCCCAGCCCTCCCACGTGCTGCTCGCCATGGGCGCCGATGCCCTGAGCGCACGAGGGTCACTGCGTTTCTCCCTCGGCCACACCTCCACACCGGCCGATGTGGAGGAACTGGTCAAGGTCATCGCCCCCGTAGTAGAACGCGCCCGCCGCGCCGGCCTCACCTGACCGCACCCGCCACGCGTGGGTGGCGCCTTCAATCACTCTGTGTCGTGTCGATCTCACGGTAAGTTCCGGCGGCTCTGGTGATCTTGTTCTTGACCATGTCGCAAACGGTAAAGTGTCCAGTCGCTGGAGACTCGAACGGAACTGACGTTCTGGGACGTGAACGGAGCCGAGGCATGGCGCCACGCGACGGGTACACGATCGGGCAGCTCGCCCGGTTGTCCGGTCTGCCGGTGAAGACCATCCGCTTCTACTCCGACGTGGGCGTCCTGCCCGAGCGCGACCGCACGGCCGCCGGCTACCGCCTGTACGGGGAGGAGGACCTTGCCCGGCTGGAGCTCATCCGCACCCTCCGCGAGGTCGGTGTGGACCTCGCGACGATCCGTGACCTGGGCGAGCGTGACCTGCGTCAGGTGCTCTCCCTCCAGCTCCGCACGGTGGAGACCCAGCTCACGGCGCTCCAGCGCACCCGCGCCGTGCTGCGCGCGACCCTGGAGCGCGGCGAGCCAAGCGAGACCGACCTGCGCAGGCTGAACAGCCTCGGCCGCCTGGGCGCCGCCGAACGCGAGGCGCTGATGGACGCCTTCGTCTCCGAGGTGGGCGGCGGCAACCGGGCCCGCGAGCGGTGGCTCACCGGTCTGCGCGAGGCCATGGTGCCCGACCTGCCGCCCGAGCCCACCATCGAGCAGCTCGACGCGTGGCTGGAGCTGGCCGAACTGCTCTCCGACGAGGACTACCGGGCCGTCCTGCGGCGGGACGACTCCGGCTTCTGGGACAGGCGCGACCGCAGCGAGGACACCGACTTCGACGGCTGGCGGAAGGTCAACGAGGAGATCGCCGGCACCGCGCTCGCCGCCGTCGACCAGGGCGTCGAGCCGGGGTCCGCCGCGGCCGAGCCGATCCTCGACCGGGTCGTCGCCCTGCTGGCGGAGATGCACGGCGTGGCGGCGGACGGTCCGGGGTTCCGGCGCACGCTCACGCGCGCGTACGAGGAGCACGACCCGCGCGCCGTCCGCCACTGGGAGCTGGTCGCCAAGATCCGAAACACTCCTTGGCCGCCGCCGCAGACCATCGCCCACACCTGGATAGCCCAGGCCCTCTCAGCTCATCCCACCCCGCGATCCACAGGCTGAGACCCGGGATCCAGGTCGAGAGCCGCGCCGGAGGCGTCGTGCGGGCTCAGCTCAGGAAGGGGGAGATGGCGATCCAGCCGGGGTCCTCGTCGACGTCGACGCTCGGCCGGCCTTCGCTCCAGGTGGAGACCAGTTTGTCCAGCTGGGCCGGCGCGCCGGCGGCAGGGTCGGCGTAGATGTGCAGCACCCGGGTGCCCTCGGCGCTCACGTGCACGGTGAGGACGGCCGCACCGCCGAGCCCGTCGAGCAGGGCCGACAGCCGCTCTTCGAACTCGCGGAGCGCCGACGCCGACCCGCCGTCCGGCAGGCCGTCCTCGTCGGACTCGGTGTAGGGCAGGGTGATGGCGATGTGCTCGTCGAGCAAGGGGTGGTCGACAGGGCGCAGGGGGTGGCGGGCGGCGGCGATGAGGCGCGTCCCCGCGGCCGTGCGGCCCTCGAGCAGGGCCCACTGCTCGTGCTCGAACTCGGAGGCCAGGTCGGACACGACGGCGGGCAGGTGGACGGCGGCCACGGCGTCGATGGGCTGGAAGGTGGCGGCGGTGATGTCGCCCACCCAGCGGGCGACCTCGTCCTCGCCGAGCAGCCGGTCGAGGGCCAGGAGGGTGGCCTCCATGCGGGTCTCGTCATCCAGGTCAGGAAATATCGGGTGATAGGCGGCGACGTCGATGCGCGGTGCGCCGTTGGGGACCCGCAGGCCGAGCACCATCTTGTCCATTCCGAGCTCTCGCCCTGCGACCTCGAGCGTGAGGTCGGCGGCGTCGGAGCGGGCGGGCCGGGACGGGAGGAACTCCCACAGGGCGTCCGCCGGAGGCGCCGCATTCGCCCAGCGATGGGCCAGCGGCCGCAGCTCGGGGTCACCGCCCGAGGAGACGATCAGCGCGCGCAGCGCCGCCCGCCCGGGAGTGATCTCCCAGGTCAGCTCGGGGCTCACGGCGGCGACCGCCGGGGCGAGCTCAGAGGCGAGCCCTTCGGAGTCGCCGGCCTCCAGCAGTGCCTCGACCTTCGGCCGGGAACTCGCCCACCACGCCCAGAAGCCGGCGATCGCATCGGCGGGCCGACCCGGCTCGCTCTTCCGTCCGAACAGTCCCATGGCCCTGGATCCTCCCAGGTGTCCGCCGCGAACGCGAACATGAGCCCGAGTCCGAGGAGCCGGGCGGCGTCGGCGGGCGGGTAATCTCAGGAGTGTTATGAGTCTTCGTGTGCTTGCCGCCATGTCCGGCGGCGTCGACTCCGCGGTGGCGGCCGCCCGCATCGCCGAGGCCGGCCATGACGTGACGGGCGTCCACCTTGCCCTTTCCAGCAACCCGCAGTCCTACCGCACCGGCGCGCGCGGCTGCTGCACGCTGGAGGACTCCCGGGACGCCCGGCGCGCCGCCGACGTGATCGGCATCCCCTTCTACGTCTGGGACATGGCCGAGCGGTTCCATCGTGACGTCGTCGAGGACTTCGTCAGCGAGTACGCCGCCGGCCGCACCCCCAACCCGTGCCTGCGCTGCAACGAGAAGATCAAGTTCGAGGCCGTTCTCGACCGGGCGCTCGCGCTCGGGTTCGACGCGGTGGCGACCGGCCACCACGCCCGGCTGGAGGACGGCCTGCTGCGCCGCAGCGTCGACTCCGGCAAGGACCAGTCGTACGTCCTGGGCGTCCTCACCCGCGAGCAGCTCTCGCACGCGATCTTCCCGCTCGGCGGCTCCACGAAGGCCGAGGTCCGCGAGGAGGCCGCCGTCCGTGGCCTCACGGTGGCCGACAAGCCCGACAGCCACGACATCTGCTTCATCGCCGACGGCGACACCCGCGGGTTCCTGGCCGAGCGGCTCGGCGCCGAGAGCGGCCCGATCGTCGACGAGTCCGGCGCCGTCCTCGGCACCCACGCCGGCGCGTACGGCTTCACCGTCGGCCAGCGCAAGGGCCTGCACATCGACCGCCCGACGCCCGACGGCCGCCCGCGGTACGTGCTGTCGATCGAGCCCGTGTCGAACACGGTGACGGTCGGCCCCCGCTCGTCGCTCGCGGTCGGCTCGATCGTGGCCGAGCGCCCGGTCTGGAACGGCCCGGTCGCCGGGCCGGTCGAGCCGCTGGCCTGTCAGGTGCAGCTTCGCGCCCACGGCGAGGTGTACGGCTGCCGTGCCCAGCTCTCCGGTGAGGTGCTCCACATAGAGCTGGACAGCCCGGCCACAGGCGTGGCGGCGGGCCAGGCCGCCGTGCTCTACAGCGGAGACGTCGTCCTCGGGTCCGCCACCATCGCCTCATCCTCCTGACGCCCGGCCGTCACCGCTGCCCGTCGGCCTGACCTGTCAGCCCGGTCCGTCAGCCCGGTCCGTCAGCCCGGTCCGTCAGCCCGGTCCGTCAGCCGGTCAGCTCGACGCTCTCTCCGACCGCCAGGCGCCGGAAGTCGGCGTCCTGAGCCTCGCCGCGGCGGGTGAGGATGTTGTCGACGAGCATGAGCCCGATGTCGTTGTACAGCCCGTCGTGGATGGAGTAGGCGCGCCGGGGCGCCACCTCGCGCAGGTAGTCGACCATCTCGACGGCTTTCAGCCACGGGCCGCTGGACGGCGTGAGCAGGGTGCCCACGGGACGGCCGGGCAGGGTGAACGCGTCCCCGGGGTGGAAGACCTCGTCGTCGACAAGGAAGCCGATGTTCTGCACGACGGGCACGTCGAAGGCGATGCGCGCGTGCTCGCGGCCGAGGACCCCCACCTCGAAGCCCGCCGCCGTGAACGAGTCGCCCTCCCCGACGATGTTCACCTTCGCGCTCAGCCCGTCGAGCTGCTGGGCGGCCGCGGCGCACGTCCAGATCTGGACGTCCGGGCGCAGGGCGGCGAGGCGCTTGGCATCAAGGTGGTCGAAATGCTCGTGCGTGATGAGCACGGCGTCGGCTCCGTCCAGCGCCGACTCCTCGGTGAGGCCGCCGGGGTCGATGACCAGGGTGGAGCCGTCCTTCTCCAGGCGGACGCACGCGTGGCCGTGTTTGGTGAGCTTCATCCTTCCATCATGACCCTCCCGGAACAGGCTGGGCGGGACCGGGACCTTGCGGCGGTCCTAAGCTTGCGCGGTGTGAGCGACTTTCCGTGGGAAGCGGCCAGCGCGACGGGCGTCGGGTCCCACTCCGGCGAAGACCAGTTCGAGACGCTGCGCATGGTGTTCGGCGAGCTTCCCGACCTTCCGTACCTGCCCGAGCTGCCAGACCGGGGCGTGGGTGCGGACATGGTCGGGCGCACGGCGTCGCTGCTGATCGACATGCCGGTGGAGGTGCAGCCGTCCGGGTGGCGCTTCGCCGACCGTCCGGGCCGTGACGTCCGCCGCGCCCGAGATCACCTCAGCCGCGACCTCGACGCGCTGGAGGAGGTCGCCCAGGGCTTCGAGGGACGGCTGAAGATCCAGGTGTGCGGGCCCTGGACGCTGGCCGCCGCGGTGGAGCTGCGCTACGGGGACAAGACGCTCGCCGACCCCGGGGCCGTGCGCGACCTTTCGGAGTCGCTGGCGGAGGGCCTGGCGGCCCACCTCGCGGCCGTGCGGAGCCGGGTGCCGGGCGCGCAGGTGCTGGTGCAGGTCGACGAGCCAGGGCTGCCGGGTGTGCTGGCGGGCACCGTGCCGACCGCCTCCGGGTTCGGCCGGCTGGCCGCCGTCGAGGCGCCGATCGCCGCCGATCGGCTGAGTGTCGTGCTGCCCGCCGAGGCCTTCACGATCGTGCATTGCTGCGCGCCCGAGGTGCCGTTCGAGGTGCTGCGCACGGCCGGGGCCCGCGGCATCTCCGTGGACGCGGGCCTGCTGCGGCGCCGGGACGAGGACCGCATCGGCGAGGCGATCGAGGCCGGCACCGCGCTGTTCCTCGGGGTCGTCCCGGGCACGGACGCCCGGCTTCCGGACATCGGCGTCGTCGCCAAGCCGGCCCGCGAGCTGTGGGGGCGGCTCGGGTTCGCCCCCACGGAGCTCGCCGAGCAGGTCGTCCTCACCCCGGCCTGCGGCCTGGCCGGGGCCTCGCCCGCGTACGCGCGGGCCGCGCTGGCCCGCTGCCGCGAGGCGGCGCGCGTCCTGCGCGAGGACCCCGAACAAGAGCGCCGCTGAAGCCCGGCGAGGACGGCCGGCCGCCGCGCCGGAGGGCGGGGCGGCCACTTCGGTCCGGGCGTCCGGCCGGCGGTCGTCCGGTCCAGGGGGCGGGGCGGCCACTTCAGCCCGGGCGTCCGGGCGGCAGGCGACCGGTTCCGGAGGGCGGGGCCGTGCGGCACCCCTAGACACCTGGGAAGAGCCGAGGAAGAACTGTCCTTTTCGTGGGGAAATGTCGGTGCTGGATGGCATGGTGGTAGTAACGATTCCCCAGGTAGGACGTGTATCCGGGGGCACGAGCACTCCTCGTAGCCCGTAGCGTTCTCCCCGGGGCTGAACGACGAGGGGAGACGGGCATGGCTGCCGAGGTGGAGGGCGTGCCGGTGGGCGCACTGGAGCGCCACGCCGAGCTGGCCGAGCTGGCCGACGAGGCCAACTGGCGCTACTACGTGCTGGACGCGCCCACCGTGAGCGACGGCGAGTACGACGGGTGGATGCGCGAGCTGCGCGAGCTGGAGGAGGCGCATCCCTCCCTGCGCACGCCCGACTCCCCGACGCAGAAGGTCGGCGCGCCCATCTCCACCGACTTCACCCCGGTCCAGCACCTACGGCGGCTGGAGAGCCTCGACAACGCGTTCAACGACGCCGACCTTGCGGGCTGGCAGGCCAGGGCCGAGCGGCTGCTCGAGACCGACCCCGGCCCCTACCTCTGCGAGTTGAAGATCGACGGACTGGCGATCGCCCTGGTGTACGAGAAGGGCCGGCTGGTCCGGGGCGCGACCCGCGGCGACGGCCGCGTGGGCGACGACGTCACCGCCAACGTCCGGACGATCAAGAACATCCCGCACCGTCTCACCGGCGACGGCATCCCCGACCGCCTGGAGGTTCGGGGCGAGGTGTACCTCTCGGTCGAGGGTTTCCACAAGCTGAACGAGCAGCTCGTCGCGGCGGGCAAGCCGCCGTTCGCCAACCCGCGCAACTCCGGCGCCGGGTCGCTGCGGCAGAAGGACCCGCGCGTCACCGCCCAGCGCGACCTGTCCATGATCTGTCACGGCGTCGGCGTCTGGGAGGGCGGCTCCCCGCGACCGGCCGCCCAGTCGGCCATCTATGAGCGGCTCAGGGAATTCGGGCTGCCGGTCAGCGACACCTTCAAGGTCGTCGAGAGCCTCACCGAGATCAACGACTTCATCGAGTACTACCGGGAGCACCGCCACGACCCGGTGTACGAGATCGACGGCGTGGTCGTGAAGGTCGACCGCATCGAGGCCCAGCGCCAGCTCGGCTCGACTTCCCGCGCCCCCCGGTGGGCCATCGCGTTCAAGTACCCGCCCGAAGAGGTCAACACCAAGCTCCTGGACATCCAGGTGGGTGTGGGGCGCACGGGAAGGGTCACACCGTACGGGGTGATGAAGCCGGTGGTCGTCGCCGGTTCCACCGTCGAGCGGGCGACGTTGCACAACGCCTCCGAGGTGCGGCGCAAGGGCGTGCTCATCGGGGACACCGTGGTGTTGCGCAAGGCCGGCGACGTCATCCCCGAGATCGTCGGCCCGGTGACGGCCCTGCGCGACGGCGGCGAGCGCGAGTTCGTCATGCCGACCCACTGCCCCGAGTGCGGCACCGAACTGCGGCACATGAGGGAGGCGGACGTCGACATCCGCTGCCCGAACGCCAGGTCCTGCCCCGCGCAGTTGCGTGAGCGCATCTTCTTCGCCGCCGGGCGTGGAGCGTTCGACATCGAGGGGCTGGGGTACGTCGCCGCGACCGCGCTGACCGCTCCGCTGCCGCCGCAGGAGCCGCCGGTGCGCACCGAGGCGGACCTGTTCGACCTCACGATGGACCGGCTGCTGCCGATCAGGTCGGTGGTCCGCGACCAGGACACCGGCCTGCCCAAGACCGACCCCGAGACCGGCGAGCAGAAGGTCGTCACCTTCTTCGCGAACATGAACGGCGAGCCGAGCAAGAACGCCGAGCACATGCTGACACAGCTCCGGCTCGCCAAGGACCGCCCGCTCTGGCGGGTCCTTGTCGCGCTGTCCATCCGGCATGTCGGGCCGACGGCGGCGCAGGCCCTGGCCACGGCCTTCCTGTCCCTCGACCGCGTCTTCGGCGCCTCAGAGGAGGAGCTGGCCGCCGTCGAGGGAGTCGGCCCGACGATCGCCGCCTCCATCCGCGAGTGGTACGCCGAAGACTGGCACCGTGAGATCGTCGAGCGCTGGCGCACGGCGGGCGTCCGCATGGAGGACGAGCCTCCTGCCGTGGAGGGCCCGCAGACCCTCGCCGGGCTCACCCTGGTGGTCACCGGCACACTGGCCGGCCACACCCGGGACGAGGCGGGCGAGGCCATCCAGGCGCGCGGCGGCAAGGTGACGAGCTCGGTGTCCAAGAAGACCACCTTCGTGGTGGCCGGAGAGAACGCGGGCTCCAAGTACGACAAGGCGCTCAAACTGGGCGTCCCCATCCTGGACGAGGAGGCCTTCCGCACCCTTCTCGCCCACGGCCCCGACGCGGTCCTCCCGCCCCCGGCCGACGATGCCGGCTCCACCTCCGCCGAGGCCCCCGCCTCCGCCTGACGGGACGGGATGGCCGCTCGATGGTGGGCGGTCACCCGGTTTGCGGGGAAGGCGGGGCGTTCTGCTCGGAGGGCTGGAGCCATCCGCGGTCGCGGGCGAGGAGGGCGATCTGGAAGCGCGTCCGCGCGCCCAGCGTCTTGGCGGCGTCGCTGATGTGCTTCTGCACGGTCCGGCGGCTCAACCCCAGTGCCCTCGCGACCGCCTCGTCCTTCATGCCGGCCGACAGCAAGATCAGGATTTCGCGGGTCCGTTCGTCGGGGCCGTCGTCCGGGCCGCGCCCAGGGACGGCGGCCGGCCCGGGCTCCGCGCCCAGGGACACCGGCACGGCCCGCCGCCACACGCTCTCGAAGAGCGCCGTCAGCACCTCCAGCAGGGGCGGTGAGTGGACCACGAGGGAGCCGGCGGCGGGGTCGTCCTTGCCCAGCGGCATGATCGCCGTGGTCCTGTCGAACACGGCGAGCTTCATGGGCACGTCGGTGCACAGGCGCAGTTCGCCTCCCATGGCGCTGCCGCGCAGGGCCGTCTCCAGGGACACGGCGTCGGTGAACCCGTCGCTGTCGTAGACCGACCGCAGTTCGACGCCCTCGTTCCAGACCAGGCCGGCCGCGCCGCCGGGGCCGGCGTCCGCGCGGGTGGCCGTCCCCGCGGAGGTCACGTACGGGGGCTTGGCCAGGTGCAGGATCTCGTGGCGCGAGGACGCGAGCAGGTGCGCGTAGCGGGTCGCGACCTCGGCAGGGGTCTCCAGCACCTCGAACAGGTCGGAGTCGACGTAGCGGTGCGCCGAGGCGCGGTAGATCTCGTGGAGCCGTTCCATGTGCAGCTCGGCGCGGGCCAGTTCCTGGCGCCTGCGGGCCAGCAGCGACCCCATCGAGGAGTGCGGCGGGTTCGCGCGCCAGCGCACCGTCCGCCCCGCGACGCGCACCGTAGGGACGTCGGCCCTCACGCGCCCCGCGAGGACGTCGGCCTTGGCGTGCCCCGCGAGGACGTCGGCCTTGGCGTGCGTCGTGGCGACGTCGGCCTTGGCGTGCGGCGCGGGGACGTCGGCCTCTATGCGCACCGCGAGGAGATGGGTCTCCAGGGATGTCAGGGCGCGGCCGGTGTCCTCGGCCGTCGCGCCGACCGCGGCCGCGACGGCCGTCTCGTCGGACTCCGGGTGGCCGACCAGGTATTCCAGCACCTGCCCGGCGAGGGGCGTCAGGCCTGTGCCGGCCCAGGACGCGCCGGGGGACGGGTCCATCGGTCACTCCTAGCTGCGTGCGCGTCGCGTTGATCGTACGGCCCGCCGCCATCCCGCCGGCCGGTGCCCCCGCGCCCAGGCCGGTGGGGGACCGTGCCCCGGAAGCGGGTCGGCCGGGTGCGCGGGCCTGTTCCAGGGGGCGGAGCGGGGTGCTTCTCATGTGGGCAGTTGCGCGTGCCGGCAGCCGGAATCCCTTGTCCCGCAGGCGTCGCCGCAGCCATGGTGATCACAGCCGATCGGCGCAAAACCGACATTTTACCCAGCTGTAACACCCCCCGAAGGGACGAGAATGTCCGCAGGTTTCAGACGCGCTTCGGCCGCCACCGCGGCCGCCGCGCTGCTGGCCGCCACGTTGCTGGCGTCCGGTACGCCCGCCGCGCTGGCCGACGAGGGGCCCGGGGCGGACGCCGCCTCGGGGCTCCACTCCGTCACACTGGCCGACGGGTCGATCGTCCGGTGGGCCGACGACGGCACCGGCTCCCTGACCGACAAGGCCGGCAGGACCCGGATCTTCCCGGTGCCGCAGAACCCCGGCCGCACCGGTCTCGGCGCGCCGCTCACCCCGACCGCCGCCGACCTACAGCGCCGCGTCGACGCCGCCCGCCTGACGCCGTTCACCCTCGGCGCGCCGTCCGGCCTCGCGACCTCCGCGGTGCGGCCGCGCACCATGAACTACGGCGCGGTGCCGATCCCCGGCGCCGCGCTGTCGGCGGTGGGCCGTTCCGCGGCCGGCGCCCGGTCCCAGAGCGCCACGCCGCAGCCTGCCCCGCCGAGCGCCGTGCCCGCCAACGAGGGCCTGACGACCTCGTTCCAGTCGTACCTGAACGCCGGCGGCGTCAACGCGATCGGCGCCTTCCAGCACTTCGCGACGTACCTGCGCGCACTCCCCGGCGCCGGCCAGATCATCACGAACGTGTCCCTGGGCGACCTCACCGACCAGTCGATGGCCGACGCGGGCGACGACTACGTGCGCCTCAACGGGCCGACGACCATCGTCAAGGACGGGCAGCGCTACCTGGACTACCCGTCGATGCCGCTGATCCCGACCTACACCGCCGACAAGAACGGCCGCCTCGACCCGACGGGCGCGATCGAGGGCCAGGATCCGAACCTCGGCGAGGTCCTGATGGACTTCACCATGATGGCGCCCCTGCCCCACGACCGGCAGCGCCCGGAGGCCATGGGCAGCGGGCCCACCGACCTGCTCGGCATCGCCCCCGGCGCCGGCTACCGCCTGGTCATTCCGCAGGAGCCCTCCATCGAGGGCATCGACGCGGCCCTGCGCGCGGCCGCCGCCCAGCGTCCCCGCCCGACCGTGATCACCGCGAGCCTGGGCTTCGGCACCGACGGGTCGATCGGCTTCCCCTCCCGCTGGCTGGAGGAGTCCCCCGAGATCCGCAGGACCCTGCGCGACATCGTGGACTCCGGCATCGTCGTGGTCGTCTCGTCCAACGACGGCACGCGGCTGGGCCTGCCCGTCTCGATCGGCCCCGACGGCGGCAGCACCCCGACCGACCTCACCCGCAGCGCCGCCGCGGAGACGACCATCGACGACGTGGCCGCGACCGGCACGCCGACGCTGGTGCGCGACACCGGGGTGATCTCCGCGGGCGGAAGCACGCTGGACGACACCCTCACCTCGGCCGACGTCCGCACCGCCACCTACCCGACGACCCGGTACAACGGCGCGGCGAGCTACTCCTCCGGCTTCGGAACCCGCGTCGACCTGGCGGCGCCCGGCGACAACCTGCCGACGCTGATGCACACCTCGGACGGCACGCAGGTCGTGCTCAACGGCGGCACCTCCGCGTCCGCGCCGATCATCGCCGCCGCGGCGGCGAACGTCCTGTCCGCGGCCAAGGCCACCGGCCAGAAGCTGACCCCCCGTCAGGTCCGCGACCTGCTGATCGACACCGGCCGTCCGCTGGCCCAGCCGCCGCAGGCCGACCAGGAACTGCGCATGGGGCCGCAGCTGGACGTGACCGCGGCCGTCGAGAGGGTGCTCGGCAAGAAGTACCGGATCCCCACCGCCGCGCTCCGGCTCTCGGTCGCCCACCGGCAGCTGATCGCCACGGACGTCACCTCCTCGTTCGTCGAGGCCACCGACCCCGCCAACGTGGACCTGACCGGTCCGGCCAGCTTCTGGGGCGATCTCTCAGGCCAGAACGTGACGTCCCCGATCACCTTCGGGCTCGACATGACCGGCGACGACGCCGGGCTGACCTACCGGCTGCGCGTCGGCGACCGCGGGCGGATCCCCGCCGCCGGCCCGAGCCTTCGGGTGCTGCCGGCGGAGATCTTCGCCGCGGCCGGCCTGCCGCTCGAGGCCGCCGGGCAGCGGACCGTCCCGGTCGTGTTCGAGGCGCTGCGCCACGGCAAGCCCGTCGCCGCCGTCTCCCAGAGCCTCACCTTCTCCGCCGCGGACGGCACCCATACGGGCGCGCCCGCGCCGGTGACGCCGGGGTCCATCCCCCTGGGCAAGCCGCTCACGGTGCAGTACGACCTGTCGCGCACCCGCGACCTGGCCGACGCCACGCTCGTGCTGTCCTCCGTCGGCCACTGGACGCCGCTGTCCACGACGGACAAGTTCCGCGTCCACTGGAGCACCCCGCTCACCGGCCGCAAGGGGTCGGTGACCATCCCGGCCTCGGCCTTCGGCGCGGGCGGCGCCGGGATCTACGGCGTGGGCGTCCGCCTGAACGGCGGCGCCGTCTGGGGCGACTTCCGCGCGGTGCGCGTGGGCGAGGGCGCGGACCGGCGTCCCGAGGCTCCGCTGGTGGCCGGCCGCGACGGCGAGAAGGGGCACTCGGCCCTGGTCACCCTGGCCGCGCCCAAGCTCAAGCTCTCGTGGGACGTCAGCGACGTGCGCGGCGCCGACGGCGCGGCCGTGGAGTTCCTCACCCCCGGACCGACGCTCTACGGATCGCTGAACACCACCACCAACCAGAACGGAAGCGGCCCGGACGACAACGGCGTCGACCACGCCTCCACCCTGGTGCGGGCGCTGCCCGGGGCCAAGGGCACCACGACCCTGGACCTCGCGGCGCTGAGGCTGACCACCAGCACGCAGTACCCGGTGCGCGTGCTGCCGACCCGTGGCGGGCGGCCGATCGGCCAGGCGTCCCCGACGTCGTTCGTCGAGTACCGCGACGGTGAGTCGGTGACGGGCGCGCTGGAGAACTTCGAGGTCAACGGGAAGGCCGCGCTCATCGCCACCGACGAGTTCGCCGAGGGCGACGACGGCTGGCCGCATGTGAAGAACTCGGCCACGACGCCGTACTCGCTCACCGCCGGCAGGGTCGGCACCCCGCTGCTGAGCGAGTCGGGCGGCTCGCGGACGCAGTCGATCGTGGGCTCCGACCCGGCCACCGGCCGCACGCTGATCGCCCGCAGGCCGTTCGACGCGGCGGCCGCGCCCCAGTTGGACCTGCGCGACACCGCGACCGGCAAGCGGATCGCGGAGGTCTCACTGCAGGACGACACCCACGGCGACCAGACCCTCCTTGAGGGCGGCGTGGTGGACACGGTCCGCCACCGGGCGGCCCTCACCACCTTCGACGCCCGTTCGGGGCTGGCCGAGCTGTGGACGCTGGACATGGCGACCGGGAAGCTCGGCGCGCCCATCCCGCTGAACCCGAAGCCGGAGAATTTCGGGCGCACCTTCCGCAACGTGTCCTTCGACGCCGCCACCGGCGCCGTCTTCGCCGCCACCGGCGGCACGCAGGGGCCCTGTCTCAACACCCGGGTGCCGTTCTGGGCGGTGCGGGTGGACCTGGACGCGCGCACGGTCTCGCCGGTCACCGACGCGCCCCGCTGCACCGCCGGGTTCTACCCGGACGGCAAGGGCGCCAAGGTGTACATGCTCGCCGGAGCGGTGACGCCCGACCGCGGGGCGTTCCCGACGAGCACCTGGACGGTCGCCGACCAGGCCACCCTCACCGGCCCGGCGCCCGCCGACCTGGGCACCCGGGGCCCGGCGTGGGCCGCGCTCGACGAGGTCAACCACCTCGCCGTCATCGCGCATCTGTACGAGGCGGGCACGACCGACGACAACAACGCCCTGAGCGAGATCACCGTCATCGAGCCCGGCACCGGGAAGGTCGTCGCCCGCCACCCGGTCGTGAACCTCGTGAACTCGGTCATCGACGTCTCGAACGTCAGCTCCTCCAGCCGACAAGGGCTCTACCTGGACCCGTCCACAAGGACGGGGTACGTGGTGAACCCCTGGGCCGACGGGTTGCAGCGCTTCCGCTACTGATCGGCGTCCCCGGCCGCTCGTCCACGAAGGCCCGCCACCGCACGCCGGTGGCGGGTCTTCGCCATGTCCGGGGACGGACGCCGGTGTCCGACTGCCGGAACACCGCTGCATAACCGCATCAATCCTGGAAAAATACCTCTAGAAGATTATTTCGTTAAATTTCAGTCATCCGGCATCCGGGGTCGAGACGAAGGAGAACCGCTGGATGCCGGAAATAACCGGTGACGGAACGTGCCCAACCGGTTTCGCGAAGTGGCCCAGAGGTCGTACCCTCCCATAGTGACCTCTTGGGGGTTTACTTGCTTATGACGGATCCATCCGACACACGGGACACACCGCCGCGTCCCTTCTCCCCGCTGTGGACCTTCCTGACGGGGGGCGTCGCCACGGGGCTGGCCGCGCTGGTCGCCTCCGAGATCAGGCTCGGCCTCGCCGACCTCGCCGACCTGGCGCGGACCTCGCTGTTCTGGGTGCTCGTCGTGCTCGTCGTGCTCGGAGAGCTCCGGCCGATCGTGGTCTCGAGCTCGCGCCTGGCCGGAGGCACCGCCACCTCCACGCTGTTCACCTTCGCCATCCTGCTCTACTACGGGCTGCCGGTGGCGGTGCTGATCCACGCCCTCGCACTGGTCGTCAGCGGCCTGGTCCACCGCAGGGCCTGGCACCGGGTGCTGTTCAACGTCTCCCAGGTGACGCTGGCCACGACGGCGGCGGCGGTCGTGCTCGCCGCGTTCGGCCACCATCCCCACCCGGCCGCGCCGTGGGTGCCCGAGGGCACCGACATCGTGGCGGTCGCCCTCGCGGCGGTGGCGTACTTCATGGTGCGCGGCCTGCTGGTGTGCGGGGCGGTGGCCCTGCACGAACGCCGGCCGCTGCTGCGCGTGATCCGCACGAGCATCGGGCACCAGAGCCTGGTCTACGCCGCGCTCCTCGGCCTGGCCCCGCTCGTGGTCGTCGTGATGAACCGCTCGCCGGCGCTGGTCCCGCTGTTCGTCGCCCCGCTCGCGACCATGTACTTCACCGCGTCGCTGTCGGTGCGCCGCGACCACCAGGCCATGCACGACGGGCTGACGTCGCTGCCCAACCGCAAGCTGCTCGTCCTGCGCACCGAGGAGGCGCTGACCGAGGCCCGCGACGACGTCCGGGTGGGCCTGCTGCTGCTCGACCTCGACCGGTTCAAGGAGGTCAACGACACCCTCGGGCACCCGGTCGGCGACCGGCTGCTGCAGATCGTCGCGCACCGCCTCACCCACAGCGTGCGGCCGGGCGACGTCGTGGCGCGGCTCGGCGGGGACGAGTTCGCCGTGCTCCTGCCGACGGTCCGCGACTCGGCGGCCGCGCGGGAGGTCGCCGCGCGGCTGCGGGTCGCGCTCACCGAGCCGGTCCGGCTGGAGGGCATGACCTTCGACCTGGACGCCTCGGTCGGCATCGCGCTCTACCCCGACCACGCGCCCGACTTCGAGCTGCTCCTCCAGCGTTCCGACGTCGCGATGTACTTCGCCAAGGAGGGCCGCACCGGCGTGGAGGTCTACCTCGCCGAGAAGGACCGCAACTCGCCCGAGCGGCTGAACCTCCTCGGCGACCTGCGCCGCGCCATCGGCGGCAGCCAGCTCGAACTGCACTACCAGCCCAAGGTCAGCCTCTCCTCGGGCATGGTGGAGGGCGTCGAGGCGCTGCTGCGGTGGTGGCATCCCGAGCGCGGCCCGATCCCGCCTGACGACTTCATCCCGCTGGCCGAGCAGTCCTACCTGATGCGCCAGATCACCCAGCATGTGATCGACACCGCGCTGGAGCAGGCGGCCAACTGGTGGCACGCCGGCATCCAGGTGCCCGTGTCGGTCAACGTGTCGGCCCGCGACCTGCTCGACCCGACGCTGCCCGACCTGATCGAAGCGGGGCTCGGCCGCCTCGGCCTGCCTCCGCGCGCGATCCAGCTGGAGGTCACCGAACGCATCCTGATGACCGACCAGGCCTACACCGCCGACTCGGTCCACGCCCTGGTGGAGCTCGGCATCCCGCTGGCGCTCGACGACTTCGGCACCGGCTACTCCTCGCTGGTCCGCCTCCAGCGGCTGCCCGTGTGCGAGGTCAAGATCGACGGATCGTTCGTGCAGCGGCTGGGCAAGACGGTCGACGACGAGCGCATCGTCCGCTCGATCGTCGACCTGGTGCGCTCCCTCGGGCTGCGGTCGGTGGCCGAGGGCGTGGAGACCGACGAGGTGGCCCAGCGCCTGCGCGACATGGGCTGCGACGCCGGTCAGGGGTGGCGGTTCGCCGAGCCGATGCCCGCCCGCGAGACCACCGCCTGGCTGGTCGAGCGGATGGGCGCGCCGTCCTACGGCCGTCGCTGCGGGTCACACGAGGTCACGGCCCTGTGAGGGGCCCGTGGCCGCCGGTGACGAGATCGCCGGCGGTCATGGGGGCGAGAACCACGGCTAATGGTTCGGCCACGTTCGGTCACGCGCCCTAGGATGACACTGTCCGATTGCCATCCATGAAACGGGTTAACGACTCATGTCCGCCATAACCCGCGACGAGGTCGCGCACCTCGCCCGGCTGTCCCGGCTGGCGCTGTCCGATGACGAGCTCGATCACTACGCCACCCAGCTCGATGACATCATCGGCGCGGTCGCGCGCGTCGCCGAGGTCGCCACCGAGGACATCCCGCCGTCGTCGCACGCGTTGCCGCTCACGAACGTCTACCGTCCCGACGAGGTGCGCCTGTGCCTGACCCCCGAGGAGGCCCTCGCGGCAGCCCCGGCGGTCGAGGACGACCGCTTCCGCGTCCCGCGCATCCTCGGGGAGGAGGCATGAGCCTGATCCACAAGACCGCCGCCGAGCTCGGCGCCCTGATCGCCTCCGGCGAGGTCTCGGCCGTCGAGGTCGCGCAGGCCCACCTCGACCGCATCGCCGAGGTCGATCCACGGATCAACGCCTTCCTGCACGTGGCGGCCGAGCCGGCGCTGGCGCA
Organism: Sphaerisporangium dianthi; assembly: GCF_042654065.1. Taxonomy (NCBI): domain Bacteria; kingdom Bacillati; phylum Actinomycetota; class Actinomycetes; order Streptosporangiales; family Streptosporangiaceae; genus Sphaerisporangium; species Sphaerisporangium dianthi. The sequence goes on from NZ_JBHSFP010000032.1 coordinate 95,520, forward strand.
GGCCCGTTCGGTGGACGAACGCCGCGCCGCGGGCGAGCACCTCGGCCCGCTCGCGGGCGTGCCGATCGCGCACAAGGACGTCTTCACCACCAAGGACATGCCCACCACGGCCGGGTCCAAGATCCTCGAGGGCTACCGCCCGCCGTACGACGCGACGGTCACCGCGCGGCTGCGCGAGGCCGGCCTGGTCATCCTCGGCAAGACCAACCTCGACGAGTTCGCGATGGGCTCCTCCACCGAGAACTCCGCGTACGGCCCGACGCGCAACCCGTGGAATCTCGACCGCATCCCCGGCGGCTCCTCGGGCGGCTCCAGCGCGGCCGTCGCCTCCTACCAGGCGCCGCTGTCCACCGGCACCGACACCGGCGGCTCGATCCGCCAGCCCGCGGCCGTCACCGGCATCGTCGGCATGAAGCCCACCTACGGCGGCTCCTCGCGGTACGGCCTCATCGCCTTCGCCTCCTCGCTGGACACGCCGGGCCCGTTCGCGCGCAACGTGCTCGACGCGGCGCTGCTGCACGAGGCGTTCTCCGGCCACGACAGCATGGACTCCACCTCCATCCACGAAGAGGTGCCGCCGGTCGTCGAGGCCGCCCGCCGCGGCGACGTCGCCGGCCTGCGCGTCGGCGTGGTCAAGGAGTTCGGCGGCGAGGGCTACCAGCCGGGCGTGCTCGCCCGCTTCCGCGAGGCCGTCGACCTGCTCGAGTCGCTGGGCGCCAAGGTCGTCGAGGTCTCCTGCCCGAGCTTCGCCTACGCCCTCCCCGCGTACTACCTGATCGCCCCCTCCGAGTGCTCGTCCAACCTGGCCAGGTTCGACGGCATGCGCTACGGCCTGCGCGTCGGCGACGACGGCACCCGCAGCGCCGAGGAGGTCATGGCGCTCACCCGCGCCGCCGGGTTCGGCCCCGAGGTCAAGCGGCGCATCATGCTCGGCACCTACGCGCTGTCCAGCGGGTACTACGACGCCTACTACGGCTCGGCGCAGAAGGTCCGCACGCTCATCGCGCGCGACTTCGAGGCGGCCTTCCACCAGGTGGACGTCCTGGTCTCGCCGACCACGCCCACCACGGCGTTCCCGATCGGCGAGCGCGCCGACGACCCGATGGCGATGTACCTCGCCGACCTGTGCACGATCCCGGCCAACCTGTCGGGCAACGCCGCGATCTCGGTGCCGTGCGGCCTGGCCGACGAGGACGGCCTGCCGGTCGGCCTGCAGATCATGGCCCCCGTGCTCGGCGACGACCGCTGCTACCGGGTGGGCGCCGCCCTCGAGAAGGCCTTTGAGGACCGCTGGGGCGGCCCGCTGCTGAAGGAGGCTCCGTCCCTGTGACGACCACCCACCACGTCATGCCGTACGACGAGGCGCTCGAGCGCTTCGAGCCGGTGCTGGGCCTTGAGACCCACGTCGAGCTGGGCACGGCGTCGAAGATGTTCTGCGGCTGCTCCACCACGTTCGGCGCCCCGCCGAACACCCATGTCTGCCCGGTCTGCCTGGCGCTGCCCGGCGCGCTGCCCGTGGCCAACGACAAGGCGATCGAGTCGACGATCCGCATCGGCCTCGCGCTGAACTGCACGATCGCCGAGTGGTGCCGCTTCGCCCGGAAGAACTACTTCTATCCGGACATGCCGAAGAACTACCAGATCAGCCAGTACGACGAGCCGCTGTGCGGCAACGGCTACCTCGACGTCGAGGTGGGCGGCGAGACCGTCCGCGTCGAGATCGAGCGCGTCCACCTGGAGGAGGACACCGGCAAGTCCACGCACGTGGGCGGCGCGACCGGCCGCATCCACGGCGCCGACTACTCGATCGTCGACTACAACCGCGCGGGCATCCCGCTGGTCGAGATCGTGACCAAGCCCATTCCGGGCACCGACCGGCTCGCGCCCGAGGTCGCCCGCGCGTACGTCACCGAGCTGCGCGAGCTGATGCGCACGCTGGGGGTGTCCGACGTCCGCATGGAGGAGGGCTCCCTGCGGTGCGACGTCAACGTCTCGCTGATGCCGCGCGGGTCGAGCGAGTGGGGCACCCGCACCGAGACCAAGAACGTCAACTCGCTGCGCAGCGTCGAGCGGGCGGTGCGCGGCGAGATCGAGCGGCAGGCGGCGATCCTCGCCGACGGCGGCAAGATCATTCAGGAGACCCGCCACTTCCACGAGGACACCGGCGCCACCACCTCGGGCCGGTCCAAGGAAGAGGCGCAGGACTACCGCTACTTCCCCGAGCCCGACCTGCTGCCCATGGCGCCGAGCCTCGAGTGGATCGCCGAGCTGCGCTCGGAGCTGCCCGAGCTGCCGACCGCCCGGCGCAGGCGGCTCCAGGCCGAGTGGGGCGTCTCCGACCTGGACATGGCGGCGATGCACAACGCCGACGCCATCGACCTGGTCGAGGCGACCGTCAAGGCCGGGGTGCCGGCGGCCGACGCGCGCAAGTGGTGGATGGGCGAGCTGGCGCGGCGCGCCAACGAGGCCGGCACCTCCCTCGCCGAGCTGCCGATCACGCCCGGGCAGATCGTGCGGGTGGTCGAGCTGGTGGCCTCCGGCGCGCTGAACGACAAGCTGGCCCGCCAGGTGCTCGAGGGTGTCCTCGCGGGCGAGGGCTCCCCCGACGAGGTGGTGGAGGCCCGGGGCCTGCGCATCGTCAGTGACGAGGGCGAACTGTCCTCGATCATCGACCAGGTGCTGTCGGCGAACGCCGACGCGGCCGACAAGGTGCGCTCCGGCAAGATCGCCGCGGTGGGTGCGCTGGTCGGCGGCGTGATGAAGGCCAGCCGCGGCAAGGCGGACGCCGCCCGTGCCCGCGAGCTGATCCTGGAGAAGCTGGGCGTCTCCGAATAGCGGCCAGGTCATCGATGGCCGGATCACCGATGGCCGGATCGTCCGGTGCCAGGTTGTCGAGGGCCAGGTTGTCGTGTGCCGCGCCCCGGAGGCCCGTGCTCGCGCGGACGACATGCGCACGGGCCTCGCGGGAGCTCCCGCGAGGCCCCGTCCGTGTACGTGGGGTGAGTTTTCCTTCCGTACTTAGTACGCCTTTCACGTTTTACTTCTCCATACCTAGGACTGGATTTATCCACCCATGTTGAAGAATTTGTGACAGGTGTTGGTTTAGGGTGATGCGGGGGAATCGGTACGGAGCGGGAGGAGGGCGAAGGCGTGCGCAACGCCGGAGCTTCCATCGATCCGCCTCCCGACCCGTTCGCGGCGGTGCGCCCGGACTCGCCGGTCGCGCTTCCCGTCGACCGGCAGTATTCCAAGGAAAAGGCCGACCAGAACGACCAGGACCCCGGGCGGGCGTCCGGAGCCCGTAAGAAGCTCCCGCGCGGCGTGTCGCCGCTGCCGCCCGGTGTGTCACCCGAGATCTTCGTCGCCACCCCGCCTCCGTCGGGCGTCCCGCCGAGCCCGCCGGTCAGCCTGCCGCCCCCCTCCGGCCCGCCCGAACCATGGCCGATGACGGCGAGCGTCCGGGTGCGCCGGCCCGAGGACGAGCCCAATTCCGAACCGCCGGACCTCGGCGAACCCGAACCGGCCCCCCGGCACGGCCGGCTGCGCGGCGTCCTGCTCATCACGGGCGTGCTCGGCATCCTCTTCGTGCTCGCCTATGGCGTCCCCGCCACGTTCATGTGGGGGAAGGTGCCGCCGGGAACGCAGGTCAAGGACGTGCGCATCGGCGGCCTCAACGCCACCCAGGCGATCGACCGCCTGCACAAGCGATTCGACGGCAGCGACCAGGAGGCCGTCGGCCTGGTACTGGACGGGCGGCGCGTGGCGGTGCTGGATCCGCGCGACGCGGGCCTGACCATCGACATCGAGGCCACCGTCGCCGACGCCGAGACCGGTTTCCCGAGCCCGATCGCCGTCTGGCAGTCCTTCACCGGCAGCCGCGACCTACCGCTGTGCATCTCCATCAACCAGAACAAGTTCGCCGAACGCATCCGCAGGGTCGCCAAGGAGGTCGACCGCCCCGCCCGTGAGGGCGCGATCGTCTACAGAGGCACGACGCCGGAACTCCTCCCCCCCAAGGAAGGAGTCGTCCTCGACCGGCCGGCGACCGCCAAGGCGATCATCAGGGGGTTCATCGACGCCCGGGCCTCGGTCAAGCTGCCGGTGACCCCCATACGGCCCAAACTCGACGTCCCGGCATTCGGCGGAGTGCTGGCGACCGCCCGGCGCGCGGTCGCCGAGCCGATCACCCTGGTCAACGGCGCCAGGCGGGTCCAGCTCAGCCCCGAACTGATCGCCGCCAACCTGACCTTCATCCCGGACCGGCGCGGAGGCGTCAGCCCCGTCTTCGACGCGCACAAGGCCGTCGCCGGGCTGGAGACCAAGCTGGTCGGTAAGGCCTCGGTCGCGCGCGAGGCCGGGTTCGTCATCGAGAACCAGGTGCCGAGACTGGTGCACGCCCGCATGGGCAAGGGGATCGACACCGCAAAGCTCACCGAGGCGGTCGCAAAGGTGATCACCTCCGGCGGTGCCCGCACGATCCCGGTGTCCCTCGCCATCACCAAGCCCAGTCTCGGCGACGAAGAGGCCGCGAAACTCGGCGTGAAGGAGAAGATCAGCGAGTCCACCACCGCCTACCCGTGCTGCGCCGCCAGGGTGACCAACATCCAGAGGGCCGCCGACCTGGTGGACGGCATGATCGTGCGGCCGGGCCGGACCTTCTCGCTGAACGAGGCCATCGGCGACCCCGCCACCCGGGGGTTCGTCCGCGCCCAGGCGATCGACGGCGACCGCCTGGTCATCGCGATGGGCGGGGGCATGTCGCAGTTCGCCACCACCATGTACGACGCGGCCTTCCTCGCCGGGATGGAGGAGGTCGACCGCACTCCGTACCCGTTCTACGTCACGCGCTATCCGCAGGGACGCGACGCGTCGGTCACCTACCCCGACGACGACCTGCGGTGGCGCAACGACACCGCGTACGGCGTGCTGATCAAGACGTCGTACACCGGCGCGTCGCTGACGGTGTCCCTGTGGAGCACCAAGACGTACGACCGCGTCGACGTCGAGACCTCGTCGCGCACCGACCCCACCCAGCCGGACACCAGGACCGACGCCGCCCCTGACTGCATCCCCATGGAGGGCTTCCCCGGGTTCACCGTCTCGGTCACCCGCGTCTTCTACAAGAACGGCAAGGTCGTCAAGAAGGACCGGCCGCAGACGACGGTGTACGAGCCCGCGCCGAAGGTGATCTGCCGGGCGGGGCGCTCGCCCGGGCCGGTGAAGCGGGACGGCGCGGGGGACTCCACGGTGCAGTCGGAGCCTTCCGGCCAGGGGCCCGACGGCTCGGCCAAACAGCGCCGCAAGGACGACAAGAAGCAGTCCGACCCCAGCACGCCCGTGACCCCCAACCCGAACGGCAACGGCAACTCGAACGGCAACGGAAAGCCGAACGGCAACGGCAACGGCAACGGCAACGGCAACAGGGACTCGAACGGGAACGGTAACTCGAACGGCGACAGGAAGCCGAAGAGCAACGGGAACGGGAACGGCAACGGCGGCGGGAACGGCAACGGCGGCGGGAACGGCAACGGCGGCGGGAACAAGACCGGCGCCGGCGCGAACGGCACCGAGGCCGCGTCGGCTTAGCGTGGCGTCGGCTCGGCCCCCCGCCGGTCGCTCATCACGCGGCGGTGTGGTTTCGCCGCACCGCGCACCGCCGGCCCGGGGCCGCTCCACGAGTGCCCCGTTCAGGTGGACCGGCGGCGGACGGGGCCGCGGGTGGTCGTGGCGGGATCAGCTAAGGGGAATCACGAGGATGCGGTCGTCGGTGTTCGCGGGGGAGCCGCGGCCGTCCTTGTTGCTGGTGCCGACGTAGAGCGCCGAGCCGTCCGGGGCGGTGGCCACGGCGCGCAGGCGGCCGTACTCGCCCTTGTAGCGGGCGATGGGCTTGCCCGCGCGGCCGTCGTCGGTGAGCGGCACCTGCCACAGCCGCGTCCCCCGCAGCGCCGCCACCCACAGGGAGCCCTTCGCGTAGGCCACGCCTGATGGCGAGGCCTCGGAGGTGGACCAGGTGAGCAGCGGGTCGACGTAGGCGTCGCCGCCGCCGGAGCCCTCGACATCGGGCCAGCCGTAGTTCTTCCCCTTCTTGATCAGGTTGATCTCGTCGTAGGTGCTCTGGCCGAACTCCGAGGCGTACATCCGCCCCGCGGGGTCCCACGCGATGCCCTGCACGTTGCGGTGCCCGAAGCTCCAGATCACGTTCTCGAACGGGTTGCCCGGCGCCATCTTGCCGTCCACGGTCATGCGCAGGATCTTGCCGCCCAGCGTGCCGAGGGCCTGCGCGAGAGGACGCTCGCCGGTCTCGCCGGTCGTGGCGTACAGGTAGCCGTCGGGTCCGAACGCGAGCCGCCCGCCGTTGTGGATGCCGCCCCTGGGGATGCCGCTGAGGATCGTCACAGGATCGGTCAGGCCGTCCTCGTAGCGGTAGCGCACGATGCGGTTCTCCGTCGCGGCCGAGTAGTACACGAAGACATAGTGGTCCTGGTCGAACCGGGGGGAGACGGCGACGCCGAGCAGGCCGCCCTCCCCGCTCGCGGACACGTTCTCGATGACGCCCACCTGGCTCGCCTCGCCCGACGGGGTGACCCGCAGCAGCCGCGCGGAGTCGCGCTCGGTGACCAGGGCGTCGCCGCCGGGCAGGAAGGCGATGGCCCACGGCACGCTGAGCCCTCCCACGAGCGTGCGGGGAGTGCCGGGCGTCGCCGCCTCCACAGGAGGCGCGGCGTCGCCGGACGGGCTCGTGGTCGCGGCGCCGGCGGGCGGGGCCGAGGATCCGCCGCCGTCGGCGCGTTCCGCCGTCCCCGGTGCGCATCCGGCCAGCAGCACGGCGGCGGCCACCGCGGCGACGGCGCGGCGTGCGGCGTGCGCGCGACCCGCGATGACCGGGCGGCCCGCGGCGAGCCCGCCGAAACCCGCGTCGTGCACGGGACCCGCCTCGTGCACGGCACCTGCGTCCTGTACGGGACCCGCGTCGTGCGCGGGGCCGGCGGAGTGCCTTCGTCCCGGGGGGTGCGGAAGATCTGCGGCGGGCGTCCGTGCCTCGGCCGGGGCGGGCCGTCGGTGGGCGTGGGCGGTGCCGGCGTGCGGTGATCCGTCGGACATCGTGAACCTCCTCCGTCACTCATACTGCCGTCCCGGCCGCGTGGTTCCGGGCCGCGCGGAGGGTCGTTAGGGTTGAGGGTCATGAAGATTTGGGCTCCCTCGCAGGCCATCGTCGATGTCTTGACCGATCTGCCGGATGTGGAATGTGTCCTGTACGACGGCGGCGGGCAGCCGCCCGAGGGGGCCGAGGACGTCGAGGTGTGGATCCCGCCGCTGATCCCGCCGCGCCTGACCGCCGAACTGCTCGACCGGATGCCCAAGCTGCGCCTGCTGCAGACCGTGACGGCCGGCGTCGAGGCATACCGTCCCTACCTTCCCGACGGCGTGATCCTGTGCAACGCGCGTGGCGTCCATGACGCGGGCACCGCCGAGTGGGCCGTGGGCGCGATGATCACCGTCCTGCGCGACTTCCCGGCCTTCGCCGCCGCCCAGGAGCGCGGCGAGTGGACCTACCACCACACCGGCGTGCTGGCGGACGCCACCGTGATGATCATCGGGTACGGCTCGATCGGCCAGGCGCTGGAGCGCCGCCTTTCCGGGTTCGAGGTGGAGGTCGTCCGCGTGGCGCGCACCGCGCGCGAGGGCGTGCACGGCGAGGACGAGCTGCCGCGGCTGCTGCCCGAGGCCGACGTGGTGGTGCTGCTGGTACCCCAGACCCCGGGCACGGCGCGCATGGTGGACGCCGCCTTCCTCGCCCGAATGAAGGACGGGGCGGTGCTGGTGAACGCCGCGCGCGGCTCTGTCGTCGACACCGGCGCCCTCGTCGCCGAGCTGAGCACCGGGCGGCTCAGGGCCGCCCTCGACGTGACCGATCCCGAGCCCCTGCCGAAGGACCACCCGCTGTGGGCGGCTCCGGGGGTTTTCATCACCCCGCATGTGGCAGGCAGCACCCCGGCGTCGCTGCGCCGGACATCGAAGCTCATGCGATCTCAAATGCTGAGATATCTGTCCGGGGAACCGCTGAACAACGTGATCACGGGGTCGTACTGATCGGCTTGACTCTCGTTTCTGACTCGTAACGATAGGAAAGCAAACCCAAGCCGTGGCTGCCTCGTGACCTCCGATGCGTACGGTGAATCTCACCGCGCCACCGTTCGGGACAGCGAGCAAGGCGGTTATCAGATCGGTGACGACTGAGCGGTTGTCGTCTCCTACGCCACCCGACGGGCGCGACACTGGCGACGTGACAGGGATGAGCCGCATGGGCGACGACATTGAACGGCCTTCGTGACCCAAGGGTCCCGTTGACCGCCGCCGCCGGCCTCGGCGCGGCGGGTCTCGCGGCTGCCCTTCTTGCCGACGCCTCCACCACGGCGGTCACCGCGGTGGCCGGGGTGGTGGCGGGCCTCATCGCCGCCGTCTCGCTGCTGGCCGGGGCCGTGCGCATCGCGCCAGGCTGGCGCCACCAGTCGGCGGCCTGGCGCTGGCTCGCCTCGGGAACGGCCGCCTGGGCGGCCGGGGTCGGCGTGCGCCCGCTGGCCGAGGGCACGCCGTTCATGCTCACCTTCGCCGACGTCCTTCTCGTCGTGGGCGCCGTGCTGCTCGCCGTCGGCAGCGGCCGCACCGCCAGGCGCCGGGCGTACGGAAGATCGTTGCTGCACTACGCCACCAGCGCCTACATCAGCGCCGCGTCGCTGTTCGCCATCGCCTGGGTCGTGCTCCTGGCGCCGCTGTACGCCAGATCCGACGAGCCGAGCACGCTGGTCTCGCCCGTCGTGTGCCTGCTCGCGGCGTGCGCCGTGGCTCCGGCCGCGCTCGCCTCGCGCTCCGCCGGACGCCGGGTGGGCATCGCCGGACTGGCAGCCCTCACGGCGATCACGCTGCAAGAAATCGCCACCGCGATGGCGCGGGTGACCACCGGCGGCGCCCTCTCGCTCGCCGCCGGACTGGTGGCGCCCCTTGCGTTCCTGCTGCTGGCGGCGGCCCCATGGGCGAGCCGTGCCCGCACCCGGCCGGTGCGGGCGCCGTCCTCGGTGATAGTGGAGGGCGCGCCGCTCGTGCTGGCCGCCGTCGCGGCCGTCGTCCTGGTCGTCCATGTGATCGCCAAGGGGTCCGAGCGGCCCGTCGCGGTGCTGCCCTTCGTGGTGGCCTCTGTCGTCGTGGTCCTGCTCGCCAAGGTGTTCGTGCTGGCCGTGGAGACCGCGAGCATGCGCGGAGGCCTGGACTCCAGCGAGCGCCGGCTCATCCACCTGGCCGAGAGCGCGGGCGACCTGGTGCTGGTATGCGACCACGACGGCGTCATGCGCGAGATGGGCGCCGGAGTCGAGGCGCTGTACGGCTACCCGCCGCGCGAGCTGGTCGGCCGCTCGATCTTCGACTACGTCCACGCCGAGGACGCGCCCGGCATCCAGGCGGCGCTGAAGACCCTGACGGCCGACGACGATCTCGCTCTGGAGCGCCAGAGCGCCTGCCGGGTCGCCTGCCGGGTCCGCGCCGCGGACGGCACCTGGCGGCCGGCCGAGTCCGTCGCCACCCGCCATCCCAGCGAGGGGGAGGACCTCGTCCTCATCTCCACGCGGGACGTCAGCGACCAGGTGGCGCTGCGCAACCAGGTCGCCCACCTCACCTTCCACGACGGCGTGACCGGGCTGCCCAACCGCGCCTACTTCGAAGAGCGCACCCGCGAGGTGCTGGCGCGCAGGGGAGGCGGCACCACGGCGGTGGTGTTCATCGACCTCGACGGGTTCACCGGCGTCAACGACTCGGTCGGGCACGCCGGTGGCGACTATCTGCTCAGCCAGGCCGCACGGAGGCTGCGCGCGGCCGTGCACTCCGACGACACGCTGGCCCGCTGGGGCGGCGACGAGTTCGCGGTGCTGCTGGAGTCCGGCGGCTCGGGCCCGTCCGCCGGGTCGGGCACCGCCGACGCGCAGTCGGCCATCGACCTGGCCGAGCGCCTGGTGCGCGCGGTGTCCTCCGAGCCGTTCAGGGTGGCCGACCGCGACATCGCGCTGACCGCGAGCGTCGGCGTGGCCTTCGCCGAGGACGGCGTCCCGGCCGGCGACCTGATCCGCAACGCCGACGTGGCGACCACACGGGCCAAAGAGCTCGGCGGGCGCCGTGTCGAGGTCTTCGCCGCCCACATGCACGCCGACGTCGTACGCCGCCTCGAACTGGCCGCCGACCTCCAGCGAGCGCTGCTGGCCGGCCAGTTCGCCGTGGAGTACCAGCCCGTGGTGGACCTGTCGACCTCCCGGGTGACCGCGGTCGAGGCGCTGGTGCGCTGGTCGCGGGGCAACACGCTCGTACCGCCGCAGCAGTTCCTCGGCGCGGCCGAGGACACCGGGCTGATCGTCCCGCTCAGCGAATGGATCCTGGGAGAGGCGTGCCGCGAAGTCGCGGCCTGGCGGGCGTCGTCCTGGGACATCGGGCTGTCGCTCAACCTGTCCAGCCGGCAGATCACCGCGCCGCGGTTCGTCGAGACCGTCGAGGCCGCCCTCGCCGAGAGCGGGCTGCCCGCGAGCGCCCTGACCCTCGAGGTGATCGAGGAGATGCTCGTCGAGGACGCCGACGAGATCGTCTCCCGCCTGTCGGAGCTGCGCGCCCTGGGAGTACGGCTCGCCATCGACGACTTCGGCACCGGGTACGCCTCCCTGGCGTTCCTGCGCCAGCTCCCGGTCGACATGATCAAGATCGACCCGTCGTTCGTGTCGGGCCTGGGGCGCGACGAGACCCTCACGTTGCTCACCCGCACGATCGTGCGGCTCGGCCACGACCTGGGCCTCATCGTGGTGGCCGAGGGCATCGAGCGCCCCGAGCAGCTCGAACTGCTGCGCGAGATGGGCTGCACCCGCGGCCAGGGCTACCTGGTGGCACGGCCGATGGCGGCCCGGGGCGTCGACTCGCTCATGCGCACCAGCCTCTCCCCCCTCCAGGAAACCGCCTGAGTTGTGCTTGCTTTGCCTCGCTTCGCTCGGCGGGCTCGGGGCGCCTTTGAGGCGGTGCCGTTCGTCGTCGTACGGGCTCGTTCCTCACCCTCCCTCCTCCTCACGACACCGCCGCGCCCCGAGCAGCGCCGGCTTGGCCTCGCTTCGCTCGGCGGCTCGGGGCGCCTTTGAGGCGGCGCCC
>NZ_JBHSFP010000033.1:0-98436 GCF_042654065.1 Sphaerisporangium dianthi
CAAGCTCAAGCAGTGGCGAGCCATCGCCACCCGCTTCGACAAACTCGCCAGCCGCTACCTAGCCGGCGCCACCATCGGCTGCCTGATGCTCTGGCTCCGCCACCGCGAATTGTCAGACACGCCCTAGGCCGTCAGCAAGATCTCGGGCATACTCCTCGCGGACCTCACAGGCGACGGCGTGGGTGATCTCAAAACAGGAGCAGCGCATCGTCGGTCGCGTCGGCGCCCCCGTTGAGCGGCAGCCCTGCCACGTGGTGGAGGTGAGCGACGGTGAAGGCTGATCCTCCAGGAAGCCGGCCGACCAGCGCGGCCAGGAGCAGCGCGGCGCCGGTCGCGTCCCACAGCGCGCGGTGCGGCGTCTCGTGGCCGACGAGGGCCGTCACTTCGTTGGTGAGCCCATGGGCCGAAAGGAGCGCCGTCAGGCTCCGCTCATGGCTTGCCGCAGCGACCCAGGCGAGCTTCAGCGTGTCGATGAGCGCTGCAGGGCGGACGGTCGGGCATCGTCGCGACAGCAACCGCCAGTCCACCGCGACGTTGTGCCCGACGATGAACGCCCCATCCAGGCGGGCCACGAGTTCCGGGGCGACAGCGTCCAGCGGCGGGGCGCCGGCGAGCGACTCGTTGGTCAGGCCAGGCGAGATCCAGGGGCGACGCGCGATGCGCCGCCCCGGGTTCACCGTGGACTGGTAGCTGCGCGCCATGTCGGGGCGGCCGTCGACCAGTGGGACGATCCCGACTTCGAGGATCGCCTCGTGCTTACCGTCCTGGCTGCCGGTGCCTTCCAGATCGAAGGCCACCAGGGGGGCGGTTGTCCACGGCTGCTGCATGGCGCCTCTCCCGGTCAGTCATCGTCGTAGCGGGCCGCTGCCGCGAGCCTGATCGAGCTGTGCCTGCTCCTCCAGGCTCAGTACATACCCTTGCAAAGCGCGGCCGTGCGCGGCGGGCACATGCGGGTGAGCCACCTCTCACACACCAAATGAGCGTGGCGTCGAGGTCACGAACGTTCCAGCTAGGCTCGGGCCTCCACCGCCTGGGCGGCGGTGGAGGCCGGTCTACGCTGTGGCTCACGGCCACCGCACGATCTTTGGTTGTCCACACAGCAGCCGATGATCACGCAGTGGCCGTACCCATGTCCGCACAACCAGCCAGATCGCAACTAACGCTGCAGTATTAGGTGACAGTAACGTCCTCGGGCCAATAGCTTCTGCCATCCACTCCCTATTGCATCTGACCACGGTGATACGGCACCGGCCTCGCTGAACTCCAGATGTTCGGCGGGGCCTTACTTGAAAGTGCATCTTACTCTTGTTGCTTCCGGGGTCGAATTGAGCCGAAGTAGTAGCCGATTACCGACCCTGCTAGGACCTGTATGATATCGGTCGAAGCTCCTATTTTATTCCCGAATGCCACTGCGATCACGATAAGTATGCCCAGTGTGCCGCGCATAACCTGTTCGATCGTTTCGTGTCTGGCTTTAGTCTTCGCGTCATAAAATGCGAGCCTCGCTTCAATGTCTTCAACTTTATATGTATGGATTCCAAGTTCGGAGGATTTGTTTGCTAATTCATCTAGCTCACCTTCTCCAGCAGATGCGATGTCGCGCCGCGTCGAGCTACTGCGGACATCTATTAAACGACTCTCATATTTCCCGCCGCCTTGGCGAGGGGTTTCGTTGGTACTCGTCCCCGACTCTTCCGGCGCAATTTCTTTCTCGACTGGCGCTGGCTCTGACGAGCGGGGGCGACCTCGACCGCTACTACTCATAGGGGGATCCTCTCGATGCCTTTATGTTAATTTTGGGCGTTTTCATTCAATTACCTTCTGGATTTTTCCAGTGGCTTGGTTCCATAGGAGCACCGTGTTACCGGAAGTCTTGACGTCGTCCAGGAACTTGTGGGCGGAGATCGAGCGCCGAAGTGCTTCAGTGACGCTGACTCCATGCTTGTCGGCGATCTGCTGCAATGTCTCAAGCACTTCCTCGGACAAGCTGACCGAAATTCTATAATGGGCCACACCCCTCCCTCCCCTCTCTCTAAACGAACACATATTCACGTCGGCGCCTTGCGGTGCCGACCTGAGCGGTAAGACGACCGACGATACGACATGGTTCCCGAGGCCGCCAAGGAGCGAAGATGATCTTTATGGGCCTTGCACAGAAGGCGGGTAACCTCCAGCCCGTAACCTAGCGTGTGTGGGCGGAATTCCAGGACGCTGAGCGCGCTTTCCTCCTGCTTCGCGTAGCTGAAGGACGAGGATGGCTTTACGAGCTGACCTGCGCGCATGGGGCAACGGTGTTGCTTTCCTGGCATTGAACCCTGAACCTAAATGCCCGCCCGTGCCGTGGTCGCCGCAAGGCCAGAGGGCCGATTGCGCTCTACGCCAGCCGGATCGGGATGATGCCCAGGGAGGCGAGTTCCTCGTCGAGGATGCGGACGTGTTTGTTGGTCGCCCAGGGTTGGAGGCGGGTGCGGGTCTGGCGGATGGTATCGGCGAGGCGTCCGGAGCTGTGACTCACGGTGATGCGGGCCGCCTGGCGGATCTTGTCGATCGCGGCCGGTATCTCGCGCTTCTGGGTCAGGGCCCCGGCGTAGAGCAGCAGGGTTTCCCCGCGCATCAGCGGGCTGATCGCGGATGTCGACAAGGCTCGCTGTGCTGAATCGATGGCCTCGTCGGGACGTCTCCAGGCGATCGCGCAGTAGGCGGTGTGCCGTTGCACTCCGTTGGGCGTCCACCAGTAGAGGTAGGAGGGATCCGCCTCTGTCCTTGGGCGTGCCAGCAGTTGTCGTGAGCGGGTGAGTGCACGTTCGCTGTCCAGGACGTTACCGTCGGCGGCGAGAACCCGCGCGAGGTTCACGGCGTGTACCGACCGGAGCAGGCTGCTCGGACTCTGTTGTGCCCACCCCTGGGCGGCGTAGATGTGGTCCAGAGCCTCGCCGGTGCGGCCTTGGAAGCGGGACATGTTGGCGAGGCAGGCGTGCAGGTAGGCGATCAAGGTCGCGTCGCGGATCTGGTGGGCGGCGGTGAGGGCTTCTTGGTAGCGGCGGCGGGCTCCGGGGTGGTCGAGGAGGTCGTGGTGGAGCCAGCCGGCGAGTTGGCTGAGTTCGGCGTAGGCGCGGATGAGGCGGTCGCGCAGGCCGGGGAGCAGGGACTCGCGATGCAGCAGGTCGGCGACGAGGGTGCGCTGGCCGTCCACGACGGGCAGGACCTTGGCGGGGCCGAACTCGTCGTCCAGGCGGCGGCAGCGGGCGGTGAGTTTCTCGATCAGTTCCACCGTGGCGGCGTCGACCCGGGCGGAGGAGCGGATCGCGGTGGCCAGCCGGTCTTTCTCGGGTGGGGACAGGTGGCGCAGCAGGGCCAGGGCGGGGGCGCCGCCGAGGGCCAGGGCCAGTTCGAAGAGCAGATCGCGGCGCTTCACGTCGGCCTCCTCGGCTGTGAGGGCACGCAGCAGCGCGGCGCAATCCTTGAAACCGGGAACCGGGGCAGCCGGGCGTGCCGCTTCCACTTCCTGACCCATGGTGACATGCCCCGGGAAAGCGGCCGGGACGGCGGAGGGCCGCTGGGGGGCATGGGACGAACGGTGGTCGGTGCGGTCGATGAGGTCGCGGTCGCGCACGCTGTAGGAGGCGTAGACCTGGTCGCCGACCAGGCGGCGGGCGGCGGTGCTGTAGACGTGCGCGAACAGCGCGATGGTGCGGGCGGTCGGGCGCATGCCGCGCTGCGGCCAGTGCTCGAACTCGTACAGCCGTGACTCGCGCAGCGCGGCGGTGCCCGCCGGGTCGAGGTCGTTGTACCGCGCGGCGGCCTCGGCGGCGGTCAGCCCGTAGGCGTAGCGGTACAGGCGCAGCGGGCTGACGTCGTGGCAGACCGAGAACACCTCGGCGATCTGGTCGAAGGTGTAGCCCATGGCGCGCAGCGCCTCGCTACGTCGCCGGCATTCCAGCAGGGTGTGCACTCCTTCGCCCGACATGTGCGTACGCCCCCCTGACTCGAACAGGTTCCCGGATCACAGAAGTTACACGGAAAGTATCGAATTGACTACGGAGAATGATGCGGCTGGGACATGGTCAGAGGGCTCGACGGGTGGTGATCAGCCGGATTCATATGTTCGCGCACGTCATCAGGGGTGTCTGGCTGAAAGATCGTCCTGGCGGAAGGTGGGATCGGTGAGGCGCGTCCGCTCGTCGATCGTTGTGGCTCGTGTCCATGAGAACCGATCCCGGCGACGAGGTGCCGCGCGTGGCCGCCGCTCCCGTCATCTCGCCCGTCACGCCGCAAGCAGGTGATTCCTCACGCACCCTGCCGGACGCCGGTCATCGCTCACGTGCCCTGCCGGTCAACGAGGCCGTCCGGGTCGGCCCGGAGATCCTCATCTGGCGGCGCGCCTTCCCCGGCGCGCTCGACCAGGCCGCGGAGGCCAGGCGCTTCACCCGCTTCCTGCTCGCCGGCACGCCGTTCGCCGACGACGCCGAACTGATCGTCGGCGAGCTGGTGGGCAACGCCGTCCGTCACACCCGCAGCGGTTCCCCGGGCGGTCGCTTCACCTTGGAGATCGCCCTCGCCTCATCCCGCCACGAGCCGCTCGGCACCCCCGCGGTGGCCGCGAGCGTCCTGATCACCGTCTACGACCTCGGCGGGGCCGGCGTCCCGCGGTTCGGCGACCACGGCCGAGCGGAGGTCCCATGCGCTGAAGGCGGGCGCGGGCTGGCCATCGTGACCGCCCTGGCCGAACGTGCCGGCTTCCAGGGCGCCCCGGCGACCGGCCACAGAGTGTGGGCCTATATTCCACGTCGGCCGTGACCACGACGGACGCGTCCCCGGCTCACGGCCTTCGCCTCACAGCCGGGATCTCAGCACGTCGACCTCACAGCCCGGCGCGAACGGGTCGAAGCCGTGCTCGATCAGCCAGCGAACCACCAGCAGGCTTCGTAACGACCACCACGCGCGGATCACGTCGAGGTCGATGTCGGTGCCATAGCCGGCGACGACGTCGCCGAGGTGTTCCTCGTGTCCGAGAGTCAAGGTGGCGAGGTCGAACAGGGCGTCGCCTTGGCCCGCCTCGGACCAGTCGATGATGCCCGTGATCTCGTCGCCGTCGACGAACACGTGAGCGATCTGCAGGTCGCCGTGCGTGAACGCCGGATCCCACGGCCGGAGCGCGGCCTCGGCGATCTGGCGGTTGCGGGTGACCAGGCCGACGGGCAGGACGCCGTTCGTCACGAGCCATTCGCACTCGCCGTCGAGTTCCGCCGTCAACTCGTCGACGTCCCGGCCGGCCCGGCCGCGCCTGGGCGGCAACGGCGCGTCGTGCAGTTTCCGGATGGCGGCGCCCGCCGCGGCCCACGCCGCCGGGGACGCGGTCGACGGCTCGCCGAGGCGGCCGAGCGCCGTCCCCGGGACCGCGGCGATCGCGAGCACCGGCGGCTTGTGCCACAGGATCTTCGGCGTCGGTACCGGCACCAGGGCGATCGCCTCGACCTCGGCGTCGATGCGCGCCTGATCGACGTCCACCTTCAGGAACACGTCGCCGACGCGCAGGGTCACGCGCTCGGAATGGGCGACGAGCATTTGGACCTCATCCATGGACGACCAGTATCCCGGGGGTGATCGCCGACGTCACCGGGTTCATCGCATGTGGCCCGGCGGTGGGCGGCTGGAGTGCCGTCCGGCGCAGGGGGTGGGCGTTCCGGCGATGGGCGGGTTCTGGGGGCCGTGACGCGCGGGTAGGCTCCGGCGGCGTGGAACCGCTGCTCGCCGTCCCGGTGCTCCTGGTCCTCGCCGGAGTGCCCGCCGTGGTGCTCTGGCGGGTGCTGCGCGGCCGGCGCGAGCTCGGCACCAGTCCCGCCGAGCGCGCCACCTTCGAGACCCTGCACACCGCGTCGCTGGCCGCGCCGCCGCTGCGCGCCGGCCTGACCGCCGCCGGGGCGCTCAAGGCGTCCCGCTACCTGCGCGAGCTGCTCGGCTCGCCCGCCATCGCCATCACCAACCGTGAAGAGCTGCTGGTCTACGACGGAGCGGGGGACCACCACGCCAAGAACGCGTTCGCGCACGCCGCCGCGACCCTGCGCGACGGCCGCATCCAGGTGCTCGGCCCCGACGTCGTGTGGTGCCTGTCGCCGGAGTGCCCGGTCAGGTACGCCGTCGTCGTCCCCCTCACCACCGACGACCGGGTGGTCGGCTCCCTGGCGGCCTATGGCGACCATGCCAGCGCGGGGCTGGTCAGGGCGACGGGGGAGGTCGCCGCCTGGGTCGACTCCCAGCTCGAGCTCGCCGAGCTCGACCGCTCGCGCACCCTGCTCATGGAGGCCGAGGTGCGGGCGCTGCGCGCGCAGATCTCCCCGCACTTCATCTACAACTCGCTGACCACGATCGCCTCGTACGTGCGCACCGACCCCGAGCGGGCCAGGGAACTGCTGCTGGACTTCGCCGACTTCACCCGCTACTCCTTCCGGCGGCACGGCGAGTTCACCACGCTCGCCGAGGAACTGCGCTCGATCGACCGCTATCTGACCCTCGAACGGGCCCGCTTCGGCGACCAGCTCCGGGTCACGCTGCGGATCGCGCCGGAGGTGCTGCCCGTGGCGGTGCCGTTCCTGTGCCTGCAACCGCTGGTGGAGAACGCCCTGCGCCATGGGCTCGAGAGCAAGGACGGCGTCGGGCGCATCGCCATCACCGCCGAGGACGCGGGGGCCGAGTGCCTGATCAGCGTGGAGGACGACGGCATCGGCATGGACCCCGAGCGGCTGCGGCGCATCCTGTCCGGCGACCCCGACGAGCGGTCGGGGACGGGCGGCGTCGGGCTGGCCAACGTGGACGAGCGGCTGCGCCAGGTGTACGGCGACGAGTACGGCCTGGTCGTCGAGACCGCCGTGGGAGCGGGGGCCAAGGTGAGCGTTCGCCTGCCCAAATACCGGCCGGGCGTCTCCGTATAGTTATCAGCGCTCCGCCTCTGAGCCGTTGACTTCCCCTGCCCGATTCACCACTCTCTAGGAAGATGAGGAGCAAGTCTCGCCAGGTCGGCCCCCCGGCCCCGCGGTTTCCGGGCGAGTCAGGGTGAGTGGCGGTGACGTGACGGGCCTGCGCGTGCTGGCGGTGGACGACGAGCAGCCGGCGCTGGAGGACCTCGCCTATCTCCTGCGCGCCGATCCTCGCATCGGCGAGGTCTCCATGGCGCGCGACGGCGCGTCGGCCCTGAAGATGCTCGACCGCGCCATGGCCGAGGGCAGGCCGGTCGAGGCGGTCTTCCTGGACATCCGGATGCGCGGCCTGGACGGCGTCGTGCTCGGACGCCTGCTGACCCAGTTCGCCCGGCCGCCCCGCGTCGTGTTCGTCACCGCCTACGAAGAGCACGCGGTGGACGCGTTCGAGATCAAGGCCGAGGACTACCTGCTCAAGCCGGTGCGCCCCGAGCGGCTCGCCGAGGCCATCCGCAGGGTCTGCGCCGCCGTCCCCGGCGGCCTGGGAGCCGGGGACGAGGCGGGACGCCCGGCGCCCGACGGCGACACCATCCCGGTCGAGCTGGCCGGGGTCACCCGCTTCGTCGCCAGCACCGACGTCCGCTACGTCGAGGCCCAGGGGGACTACGCGCGCCTGCACACGGCCACGGGCAGCCACCTGGTGCGCATCCCGCTCGCCGCGCTGGAGGAGCGCTGGGCCGCCGCCGGGTTCATCCGCGTGCACCGCAGTCACCTGGTCGCGGTCAAGCACATCGACGAGCTGCACATCGACTCCGGCCGCTGCATGGTGCGCATCGGCGACACCGAGATCCCGGTGAGCCGCCGTCACACCCGCGAGCTGCGCGACCTGCTCGTCCGCCGGGCGAGGAAGGGCCGCGCCGAGTGACCGGGACGACGCGCGGCGACGGGCAGGACGGCGGCCGGCGGCGCATCGCGCCCAAGGCCCCCGAGCGGCCCCGGCGGCAGGTCGTCACCAGCCCGCGCACGACCGCCGCCCGCCGGCCCCGGCACCCGGTCACCCTGGAGATCGACGAGCAGACCAGCCTCGGCGAGGTCTACATGCGCTCGCTGGTGCGCACCCAGTTCCGGCTGGCGCTGTTCGTCTGCACGGTCCTCTCCTGCGTGATCGGCGGCCTTCCGCTGCTGTTCCTGCTGGTCCCCGGCCTGCGTGAGGTGCGGCTGCTCGGGTTGCCGCTGCCGTGGGTGGTGCTCGCCGGGCTCATCTACCCGGCGTTCGTCGCCGGGGCCTGGCTCTACGTGCGGCAGGCCGAACGCAACGAACGCCACTTCGCCGAGATGGTCGAGCGTCAGTGACCGGGTGGCCGCGGTGAGCGCGGGACTCGGGGTCGCGGCGGTGGTGGTGGTCGTGGTGGCGGCCATCCTCATCGGATCGTTCGGGCTGCGCCTGTCCCGCACCACGTCGGACTTCTACGTCGCCTCGCGCACCGTCTCGCCGCTGTGGAACGCCTCGGCGATCGGTGGGGAGTACCTCTCGGCGGCCTCCTTCCTCGGCATCGCGGGCCTGATCCTCGCCTACGGCGCCGACATGCTGTGGCTCCCGGTCGGCTGGACCGGCGGCTACCTGGTGCTGCTCGTCCTGGTGTCCGCCCCGCTGCGCCGCTCGGGGGCCTACACGCTGCCCGACTTCGCCGAGGCCCGGCTGGAGTCGATGGCCGTGCGCCGCATGGCGAGCGTCCTTGTCGTGCTGATCGGCTGGCTGTACCTGATGCCGCAGTTCCAGAGCGCGGGACTGGTCCTGCGCACGATCACGGGCGGCCCGGCCTGGGTGGGCGGCCTGCTGGTGGCCGTCGTCGTCGCGGTCAACGTGCTGTCCGGCGGCATGCGCTCGATCACCTTCGTCCAGGCGTTCCAGTACTGGCTGAAGCTGACCGCCCTGGCCCTGCCGGTGTTCTTCCTGCTGTTCGCGTGGAACGGGCTCGGCAGGCCGGCGCCCGCGGGCGACGCTCCGCCCGTCTTCACCGCCCCGGTCACCGTCACCGTGGGCATCGACGTCACCATCAGCGTCGAACGGCCGGTCGAGGTCACCGCGGACGGCCGCGTCGACGGCCGCGTCAGGCACGGAGAGCGGATAACGCTGGCGCACGGCCCGCACACGGTCACGGCGGACACGACGCTCGGCTTCCCCGCGGGCGCGCCCGTGCCGCACGCCGAGAACCTGCCCGTCCTCACCGACCACGAGTGGGCGCTGCCCCTGCACGGCCGCGAGCACCCGCTGTACGCGACCTACTCGCTCATCCTGGCCACCTTCCTCGGCACCATGGGCCTGCCGCACGTCCTGGTGCGCTTCTACACCAACCCCGACGGGCGGGCGGCCCGCCGCACGACCCTCGTCGTGCTGACCCTGCTCGGCGCCTTCTACCTGCTGCCGGCCATCTACGGCACGCTCGGCCGCCTCTACACCCCCGAATTGCTGATGACCGGACGAACCGACGCCGTCGTGCTCACCCTGCCCGGGCGCATGGTCGGCGGGACGGCGGGCGAACTGCTCGGCGCGCTGGTCACGGCCGGGGCGTTCGCCGCGTTCCTGTCCACCTCCTCCGGCCTCGCCGTGTCGGTGGCGGGCGTCATCGGCCAGGACATCCTGCGCGGGGGAGTGCAGTCCTTCCGGGCCGCCACGCTGCTGGCCGTGGCCGTGCCGCTGGCGCTGGCGACGACGGCGCGCTCCCTCGCCGTCGCCGACGTGGTCGGCCTGGCCTTCGCGGTGGCGGCGTCCTCCTTCTGCCCGCTGCTCGTGCTCGGCATCTGGTGGCGGCGGCTGAGCGCGGCGGGGGCGATGGCCGGCCTGCTCACCGGGGGCGGCCTGGCCAGCGCCGCGGTGATCGCGGTGATCACCGGCGGCCCGTACACCGGCTGGACCGGGGCGCTGCTCGCCCAGCCGGCGGCCTGGACGGTGCCGATCTCCTTCGCCGTGATGATCGTCGTCTCGCTTCTCACCCCGGGAGGCGTCCCTCGCGGGGTCGCCCGCACGATGGTCCGCCTGCACACGCCCGAGACGCTCAACGTCAACCGCGGTGACTGGCGGCCGCGCTCCACCTGAGCGGGCGCGGCCGGTGGGGGGAACACGGCGGCCATTCGTCGCAGGGATCGGGCCTTTGGGCGCAGGAGCGCGCCAGATGAGCGATCCTTCGCGTCGGCTTGGCGACCGTGTGGCCTGTACCCCTGCGCAGCGGCGGGTGTCCCCTTCTACGGTATGGCGTGATTCAGATCACAACGTTGGAGGTCGCGTGACCACTCGACAAGACGAGTCGTCCGAATACGAACAGGTACAGGCGAGTACCGAATTCCAGGAGCTGCGCCGGCGCTTCCGCAACTGGGTGTTCCCGGTGACCATCGGCTTCCTCGCCTGGTACCTGCTGTACGTGGTCCTGTCCGGCTGGGCGCGCGGGTTCATGGGCACCAAGGTCTTCGGGAACATCAACATTGCGCTGATCTTCGGCATTCTGCAGTTCGTGTCGACGTTCCTGATCGCGTGGGCGTACGCCCGGCATGCCGACAAGAAGCTCGACCCGTTGTCCGGCAAGCTGCGCGCGGAGATGGAGACCACGACCAATGAGTGACCACGCCCTATCGATCACCCTTTTCGTCCTGTTCGTCGCCGCGACGCTGGGCATCACGTTCTGGGCGAGCCGCAACACCAAGACCGCCACCGACTACTATGCGGGCGGGCGCTCGTTCAGTGGCGTGCAGAACGGCCTGGCCATCGGCGGCGACTACATGTCGGCCGCGTCCTTCCTCGGCATCGCGGGCATCATCGCGCTGTCGGGGTACGACGGGTTCCTCTACTCGATCGGGTTCCTCGTCGCCTGGCTGGTGGCGCTGCTGCTCGTCGCCGAGCTGATGCGCAACTCCGGCAAGTTCACGATGGCCGACGTGCTGGCCTTCCGGATGAGCCCGCGCCCGGTGCGCACGGCCGCCGGCGTGTCGACGATCACGGTCAGCATCTTCTACCTGCTCGCCCAGATGGTCGGCGCGGGCGCGCTCGTCGGCCTGCTGTTCGGCATCACCTCCGACGCCGGCAAGATCGGCACGATCGTGGTCGTCGGCCTGCTGATGATCATCTACGTGGTCGTCGGCGGCATGAAGGGCACCACCTGGGTCCAGATCGTCAAGGCCGTGCTGCTGATGACCGGCGCCGCCCTGGTGACCATCATGGTGCTCGGCCACTTCGGGTTCAACCTGTCGTCCCTGCTCGGCACCGCCGCCGACCAGAGCGGCAAGGGCAACGCCTTCCTGAACCCGGGCCTGAAGTACGGCGTCGAGGCCAAGGGCCTGGTCAGCAAGCTCGACCTGATCAGCCTCGGGCTCGCGCTGGTGCTCGGCACCGCGGGCCTGCCGCACATCCTGATCCGCTTCTACACCGTGCCGACCGCCAGGGACGCCCGCAAGTCGGTCCTTTGGGGCATCGGCATCATCGGCGTGTTCTACCTGCTCACGCTCGTGCTCGGCTTCGGCGCCGCCGCGCTGGTCGGCAGCAAGGCCATCGCCGCGCAGAACAAGGCGGGCAACACGGCGGCTCCCCAGCTCGCGCAGAAGGTCGGCCAGCTCCTCTTCGGCGACGTCGGAGGCACGATCCTGCTCGCGATCATCGCCGCGGTGGCGTTCGCGACGATCCTCGCCGTGGTGGCGGGCCTGACGCTGGCGTCCTCCTCCAGCTTCGCCCACGACCTGTACGCGCACGTCTTCAAGCGGGGCACCGCCACCGAGCAGCAGGAGATCAAGGTCGCCCGCATCGCCGCCTTCGCCATCGGCGCGGTGTCGATCGTGCTCGGGATCTTCGCGCAGAACCTCAACGTGGCGTTCCTGGTGGCGCTGGCCTTCGCGGTCGCCGCCTCGGGCAACCTGCCCGCGATCCTGTACAGCCTGTTCTGGAAGCGGTTCAACACCGCGGGAGCGGTCTCGGCGATCTACGGCGGCCTGGCGTCGGCCGTGCTGCTGGTGATCTTCTCGCCGGTGGTGTCCGGCACGCCGACCGCGCTGTTCCCGGGCGCGGCCTTCAACTGGTTCCCGCTGGAGAACCCGGGCCTGGTCTCGATCCCGATCGGCTTCCTCGCCGGCTACATCGGGACCGTGCTCAGCAAGGAGTACAACGCGGCCAAGTACGCCGAGATCGAGGTGCGGTCGCTCACGGGCGCCGGCGCCGAGAAGGCCACCTCCCACTGAGGACCCTCCCGGGTGGCGCCGCGCGGCGCCACCCGGGAGCGCTGAGGACATCCTGCCTCAGCCGCCCGGCCGCGGGCCCACCCCCTCCGGCCCCGGCCGGGCCCGGCGACCGCCCGCGAGACGGTGACGCTTCGCGTCCGGCCGCAGGGTGGCGACGAACCCGTACAGGCTGAGCGCGATCATCTCTGCGCCGATCCACCAGACGCCCTTGTGCTCGCGGACGCCCCGCCAGGCCGGCCTGGCCCCGCCGATCTCGGCGAGTGCCGCAAGGGCGAACGGCGCGTGATCGGTTCTTGCCGTAGGGGCGCGTCAGGACGACTGGACGATGTCGTCATGGGTGTCAGGGCCGTTGATCGTCCAGCCGGGCGCGTGAGACACCAGGTGCAGGTCATCTTCGCTGATCGCCTGCCCGCAGGTGCGGCACACCATGGCCGGCTGGATCTGGTGCCCGTGGTGCTCCAGGACCAAGGGCGGGTCATCGACCGCCCAGCGGTCACCCCAGGTCATGAGGCCGATGAGCACGGTGAGAAGCTCTTTGCCCGCATCGGTGAGGTGATACTCGAACCGTGTGGCCTGATATTCCCGCTTCTCAAGGATGCCGTCGGCGACCAAGGACTTGAGCCGGACGGCCAGCCGATCACGTGGTGCCCCTGTGTTGCGGGCGATCTGGCTGAACCGCCGATTCCCGAAAAGGATCTCCCGCAAGGCCAGCAACGACCAGCGGTCGCCGGTCAGTTGCAGCGTGGCCGCTATCGAACAGGGTCGTCCTGGGACCACCGGGGATTCAACCATGATTAAGAGTACCAAGCCACGGTTTGCTATCCAAACCATCCAGGGGTAGCGTGGCGTCACGGTCTCGAAATCAAACCGTTCGTGCCGTGATCGCCAAAAGGCCCGGACGCGGGAGTGGTCTGCTGATGGAACCGGCGATGCTTCGCAAGGTGACGCAGGCACTCGGGGGAGACATCGGCGCGTTCTCGTCCTGGTCATGCAGGCGACCAGGACCACGCGGTGCATGGCCGACCGTGCCGGCTCGCACATCGTCAAGGTGAACGCCCCCCACCTGTCCATGGTGGCCGGACCCGGAGACGTCACCGACCTGATCACGAACGCGGCCGGCCACAGCTGACACGCGATATCACCTTGCTGCAACTGATGAGGAGGAAATGGAATGCCGGAGAAACTGATCCTGGTGACCGGAGCCGGAAACGCCGGATCCGTGGGCAGGAAGGTCGTCGAGCGCTTGCGGAGCCGCGGACTGCCGACTCGTGCGCTGGTCAGGCAGGACGACGAACGCGCCGAGTCCCTCCGCGCGACAGGCGCCGAAGTGGTCGTCGGCGACCTCACCCGACCGGCGGACATCGCTCGTGCCCTTGAGGGGTGCCACCGGATGTACTTCGGGATGAGCGTCTCGAGCTCCTACCTGGAAGCGACGACGGCGGTCGCCGCCGCCGCACGCGAGTACGGGGCCTTGGAGGCCTTCGTCAACATGTCACAGATGACGGTCTCGCAGATGACGATCACGAGCAGTTCGGAATCACGTCAGCAGCGCCTCCACTTGCTGAGCGAGCTGATCCTCTCCTGGTCGGGCCTTCCCGTCGTTCAAGTCAGGCCCACCATTTTCATGGAGAATCCGCTGTTCCAGTTCGCGGTCGGCTCGACTCCAGAAGGGATCACCCTCCGGTTGCCGTTCGGCTCCGGGCGCACCTCGCCGGTCGCCACGGGTGACGTCGCGGACGTGGTGACCGCTGTTCTCGCCGAGCCCGGTTCTCATCTGGGCCGGGTGTACGAACTCACGGGACCGGTTTCCAGGGATTTGGATGGTGTGGCGGACGAATTCGCCAAGGTGGTGGGCCGGCCCGTCACCTACGTTGACGTTCCTTTCGGCGAGTGGGCGCAGGGGCTGGCGGCGGCGAAGCTTCCGGAACATCTCTTCGAGCACATTGGAACCATGACCCGGCTGCATCGCGAAAACCGATACGATCGCGTCTCCACGGATATCGAGACCATCCTCGGCAGGCCGCCTCTCGACGTTCGGGATTTCGCCGAGAACAACCCTCGGCTATTCCAGTAGTTCATTTCCGCTGATCCATCCCTCCGGAGGCCCCCTTCCCTCCTGTGCCGGCCATCGGCGGTTCCGGTTGGCGGACACCCTGGCCAGGACACCCTCCACCTCGCCGGACGGACCTGATCGCGGGCGGGCCGGAACAATGTCCATGGATGACCGGGCGGCAGCGGGCACGATTCCCCTTGAAGATCGGCTGTGTGAGAGAACCGATCTGAGGAGTCGTGCCCGTTCTCGCGCCCGAATTGGGGCAGCCGTCACTTGTCGGTGTGGCGCGGGTGTTGTGCGGCGCGAGAGATATCGGCCGGCCGCGACCCGCACGTTCGACTTCGGTCACCGGTCATTGATCCGTCCAACGTGACCGCGGGCGAATACCACTTCGGTTTGGTTTTCAAACCGAGGCATGTATAGTCCACATGGTTCGAGTTTCAAACCGTCATATCTGAGGAAGTCGCCATGTCATCGTCCGCTCCACAATCGGGCAAGGCCGGACCCGTGGTCACCCAGCACAGCGCCTGGATCCCACTCGTCGTCACAGGACTGATCATCGGCGCTGCGTTCATCGCCGTTTATGTCGGCCTCCAACGATCACCCACCCCCTACGAACTTCCTGTGGCCACGGTCGGGGGACAACTGACGAACGCGGCACAGGCCAGGCTGGGTGACTCGCTGAACGTCACGCAGGTCTCCAGCATCGACGAGGGTGCCGCCTTGGTCCGAAACGGCGACGCGGTCGCCGTGGTGGGCGCGACCTCCCCGACCACACTGCGGTTGGAGTACGCCGGCGCGAGCGGGCTCAGCGAAAGCGGGGCGGCTCGACAGGTCGTCACCGGTCTCGCCCGCGCGGCCGGACTCACCGTTCAGGAAACCGACATCGTCCCTCTGATCAAGTACGACTCGCGCGGGCTGTCCGCTTTCTACGTGGTCTTCGGCGTGACACTCTCGTCATTCGTCCTCGCCCAGGGCCTCACCGGTGCCGTCGCAACCGTTCGCCTTCGCCACAGGCTCTATGCGATGGCCGGCTTCGCGGTGGCGATCGGTGTCGTGGCCGCCACGATCGCAGGCCCCATCTTCGGCTCGCTGACGCCGTCGTTCCCGCTCCTGGCCGTGTCTCTCATCCTCCTGTCGGCCGCGAGCGCGTTCGCGACCAAGGCCCTCGGGGCATGGCTGGGCCCGGCCGGAATAGGCCTGGCCGTGCTCACCCTCACGACGATCGGCAACGCGACCAGCGGCGCGGCCATAGGGTTCGACCTGCTTCCCGGATGGGCACAGGCGGTCTCCGCGAAGCTGCCCCCCGGCGCGGCCGTGCGAGCCATCAATGACTTCGGCTACTTCGGCGGATCGCACGCAGGGCGCGCGCTCGCCGTCCTTGCTCTCTGGTTCGTCGCGGGTCTCGGCCTTGTGCTCCTGCGGCAGTGGACGACCGCGCGCCGCGTGAGGGTGAGCACCGTCGAAGTGGAGCCGCTGGCAACGGTCGGATGAACAGGTACGGGGACGAATCCGCTCGTTGCGGCGGAAGAGTCTTCCATCGCGGTCGTGATCGCCGCCTCCGCCAACGGCGCCACTCTCACCACCACCATCGATCGACCTCCGGCACCGTGCCGAACCCTGTCCGCACGGACAGGCGCAGGCATGTCCGTCAGGCACGACCCCGCATATCGCAAGGAACCGCACCATGACCGTCGTAAAAGCTGCCGCAGTCCAGATCAGCCCCGTCCTCTACAGCCGGGCGGGCACCGTCGAAAAGGTCGTTCAGAAGATCCGCGCACTGGCAACGAAGGGTGTCCAGTACGCGGTCTTCCCCGAGACCGTCGTTCCCTACTATCCCTACTTCTCCTTCGTGCAGGCGCCCTACGCCATGGCCAAGGAGCCCTTGCGCCTGCTCGAGGAGTCGGTGACCGTGCCGTCCGCCGAGACCGACGCGATCGCCCAAGCGGCGAGGGAGGCCGGCATGGTCGTCTCGATCGGCGTCAACGAGCGCGATGGTGGGACCATCTACAACACGCAGCTGTTGTTCGACGCGGATGGCACGCTGATCCAGCGCCGCCGCAAGCTCACGCCGACTTATCACGAGCGCCTGGTCTGGGGCCAGGGTGATGCTTCCGGCCTGCGCGCGGTGGACAGCGCCGTCGGCCGCATCGGCCAGCTCGCCTGCTGGGAGCACTACCAGCCGCTGGCGCGCTACGCCCTGATCGCCGACGGCGAGCAGATTCACGCCGCGATGTATCCCGGCTCCTTCGGGGGCTCGCTGTTCGCGGAGCAGATCGAGGTCAACATCCGCCAGCATGCTCTGGAATCGGCTTGTTTCGTGGTCTGTGCAACCGCCTGGCTCGACAAGGACCAGGTGGGGCGAATCGCTGAGGACACCGGCGGTCCCGCGCTTTCCGGGGGCTTCTTCACCGCGATCGTCGATCCCGAAGGACGCATCGTCGGAGAGCCGCTCACGTCGGGCGAGGGCGAGGTCATCGCCGACCTGGACTTCGCGCTGATCGACCAGCGTAAGCGTCTCATGGATGCGCGCGGCCACTACAGCCGCCCGGAACTGCTCAGCCTGCAGATCGACCGCACTCCGACGGCCCACCTCCACGAGCGTGGTGCTCATGTGCCGGTCCAGAACGCTCGGACGGTTGAAGAAGACCGCTCCGCTGAGGCCCACTGAGCCGCCGTGAGCGGCGGCGGGGCGCCGACCCGGGTGATCAAGACGGCCGGGCGGGACGCGTACGGTTTCCGCGCCTCCGCCCAGCACTCGCCCTGTGTCAGGGGATGATCGTCACCGGGTGCTGGACCACGCCGTCGAAGTGGTAGCCCAGCATGTTGAAGCGGGTGCGCACGGGCTGGGCGGCTCCGGTCTCGTCGACGGCCCTGGCCATCAGGATGTGCGCCCCCGGTCGCCTCGGCACCCAGGCCAGGTGCCAGGGCACCCACGCCCGGGCCGATCGCGGGCCGCTGGTCTCGGCGACCGTCCACACGCGGCCGCCGTCCACGCTGACCTCGACCCGGACGACGTGCCCGCCGCCCGACCACGACCGGCCGTGCAGGATGTGCGGGCGCCCGGCCCGCAGCGTGGCGCCCCACGGCAGCTCGAAGGCGCTCTTGACCACCTGGGCGGCCAGCGGGACGCCCCCCGTCGGATGCCCGGGCCCGAACATGCGGTAGAAGCGGGTGGTCCAGGGCGACGACAGGGGAGCGGTGGAGACCTCGATGCCGCCGAGCCACTTGATCGAGGCGACTCCGCTCCAGCCCGGCACCACCAGCCGGGCGGGGAACCCGTGGTCGGGCGGCAGCGGCACGCCGTTCATCTCGTAGGCCACCAGCACGTCCGACAGCGCCTTCTCGATGGGCAGCGGCCGGCGTACGTGCCCGTGGTCGACGCCGTCCTCGACGTACACCGGGTCCAGGCCCTGGGGCATGACGTCGACGGCGCCGGGGGTCACCCCGGCCAGGTCCAGCAGCGTCGCCAGCGGCACGCCCCGCCAGCGCGCGACGCCGATGGCGCCGAGCCGCCATGGAATGCCGGACATGGGCTGGTCCTGCTGGAGGTCGAAGAACGCCCGCCCGTTGCCGGCGCACTCGATGGCGACGTCGGCGGTCACCGAGGGCAGGGCCAGCAGGTCCTCGTACGTGAGGCTGCGCGGGTTGCGCAGCCCGTCCCCGTGCAGGCGCAGCCGCCAGGCGCGGGCGTCGACGAGCGGGGTGGAGGTGTGGTTCCGGACGAAGAACCGGTCGTTGGGGGTGTGGTAGCCCTGGCCGCGCATGGACTCCCAGCGCGTCTCGGCGCCGGCGCCGTAGGTGATGAACAGGTCGGGCGGCAGAGGCTTGAGGATTCGGACGGGCGCCACGGCGGGCGGGGCCGCGGCGGAGGCGGAGGCCCCGCGCCGGCGGGACGCCTCCGCGGAGGCGGAGGCCGCGCGCTGGGAGGCCTCCGCGGAGGTGTGCGGGGACTCCGGGCGCATCCGCGGCACCCACCCAGTGCCGCTGCCATGTCCCAGGTCAAGTCTGGTCGTGGTGGCTTCGCCGGTCCGGTCATCGAGTTCCATGGGGCACCCCCCCATCCGGTCAAACTTCTACCAAATCCCTACCAGAAAACCATGTTATATCGCCAGTCTACTCCGCTCGCGCCTCCGGCGGGAGCCCTCTGTTCTGGGCCTGCTCGGACGCCGGCCCACAAGGACACCTCACCGGCGACACCGGCTCTTCGTGCCGATGCCGGGACACCGGCTCCCCTCCCTGGCGCCGGCTCCCGCGACGGGACGCGGGCGGTCAGTGGCCGCCGAGGAAGTCCAGCAGCCTGTCGAGCGGCCAGCTGTTGATGACGTCGTCGCCGGTCAGCCACGCCCGCTGGGCGACGCCGACGCCGAACCGCAGGTTGTCCATGTGCGGCACGGCGTGGGAGTCGCTGTCGATCGAGAAGCGCACCCCGTGGTGGCGCGCGAGCCGCACCAGGTCGGAGGGCAGGTCGGCCCGGTCGGGGTAGGCGTCGATCTCCATCGCGGTTCCCGTGCGCGCCGCCGCCGCGAAGACGGCGTCCCAGTCGGCGTCCACCTGCGCCCGCTTACCGATCTTGCGGGTGGTGGGATGGCCGATGACGTGCACGTGCGGGTTCTCGCAGGCGGCGACGAACCGGCGGGTCATCTCTTCGCGCGACTGGCTGAAATGAGAATGAACCGAGGCGACGCAGATGTCGAAGCCGGCGAGCACCTCGGCCGGCCAGTCGACGGTGCCGTCCGGCGCGATGTTCAGCTCGGTGCCGTGCAGCAGGCGCATGTGCGGATGGTCGTCCTGCAGGCGGCGCAGCCGCTCGCGCTGCTCCAGCATCTTGTCCAGCGTCATCCGCTGCATGAACAGGTTCGGCGCGTGGTCGGTCACCGCGTAGTACGCGTACCCGCGCCGGGCCGCCGCCTCGACCATCTCTTCGAGCGTCGCGATGCCGTCGGTCAGGTCGGTGTGGGTGTGCAGGTCGCCCTTCAAGTCTTCCAGCGTGACGAGCTCGGGGAGCGCGCCGCGCAACGCCGCCTCGATCTCGCCGCCGTCCTCGCGCAGCGGCGGCGGGACCCACTGCATGCCGAGCGCCGCGTAGATGTCCTCCTCGGCCTTGCCGGCGATCACGGCCTCGCCCTCGAACAGGCCGTACTCCGACAGCTTCCAGCCGCGCTTGACGCACATCTCGCGCAGCCGCACGTTGTGCTCCTTGGAGCCGGTGAAGTACTGCATCGCCGCGCCCCACGACTCGGCGGGCACCAGGCGGAGGTCCACCTGGATGCCCTGGGTGGTGCGCACCGAGGTCTTCAGCGCGCCGCTCGCGATGACCTCCGCCACGTACGGCTGCCCCTTGAAGTCGGCCATCAGCGACTCGGGGCCCACGGCGAGGACGTCGACGTCGCCGACGGTCTCCTTCATTCGGCGCAGCGACCCGGCGTAGGAGATCTTCTCGGCCGCGGGCAGCGAGGCGATGACCCGCTCGGCGAGGTCCATCGCGACGCCGATGTGCACCCGCTCGCCCGCCCGCTGGAGCTGCTCGATGCCCTTGAGGAGGTTCTCCTCGGTCTTCGCGCCGAACCCGCGCAGGCCCTCGAGTCGCCCCTGGCCGATCGCCTCGGCCAGTGACTCAGGGGAGTCGATGCCCAGCTCGCGGTACAGGAAGACGGCCTTCTTGGGGCCGAGGGAGGCGATGCGCGTCAGCGCGCGCACCCCCTCGGGCACCTCGGCGCGCAGGGCGTCGAGCTGGCGGAAGCTGCCCCGCTGGAGGAACTCCTCCATCTTCTTGGCGATCGCCTCGCCGACCCCTGGCACCTCGCGGACGTTCACCTGGGAGATGTCGCCGGGATGGCCCGCGATCGCCTTGGCGGCCTTCTGGTAACTGCGCACCCGGAAGGCGTCGCCGCCGGTCATCGCGAAAAGATCGGCGTACTCCTCGAGAGCCGCCGCGGCTTCGTCGTTCGCCCGCCCCATGGGCACCAGCTTACGGAGGCCGGCCGACATTTCCGCCCTGGCGGCACGCCCGCCCCCGGGGCACGCCCACCCCCGGGGCACGCCCGCCCCCGCGGGCCGCCCCTCCCGCCGCGCGTGGCGTGCCGCGAGGCGGGAGCGGCCGCCGGGCCTCAGGTGAGGGTCAGTGGATGACCGGGCGGGTGACGTACGGCTCGGCGAGGTAGGCCAGTTCCTTGTCGCTGAGCGACAGCTCGGCCGCCGCGACGGCGTCCTCGATGTGGCGCTCCTTGGTGGCGCCGACGATCGGGGCGCTCACGCCGGGCTGGGCGAGCAGCCAGGCCAGCGCCACCTGGGCAGAGGGGACGCCCCGCGTGGCGGCCGTCTCGGCGACCCGCGCCAGGACGGCGGCGTCGCCCGGGCCGCCGTACAGCTGCTCGATGCGGCCGTCGACGCCCGAGCGCGTCGTCCGCTCCTGCCCCGCGTCCGCCCGGGCCAGCAGCCCACGGGCCAGCGGGCTCCACGGGATGAGGCCGACGCCCTGGTCCAGGCAGAGCGGGATCATCTCGCGCTCCTCCTCGCGGTACAGGAGGTTGTAGTGGTTCTGCATCGAGACGAACCGGGTCCAGCCGTTGACCTCGGCGACGTGCTGGGCCTTGGCGAACTGCCAGGCGTACATGCTGGAGGCGCCGATGTAGCGCACCTTGCCTGCGCGCACGACGTCGTGCAGCGCCTCCATGGTCTCCTCGATGGGGGTGTCGTCGTCCCACCGGTGGATCTGGTACAGGTCGACGTAGTCGGTGCCGAGGCGCTTCAGCGAGGCGTCGATGCCGGCCATGATGTGCTTGCGTGACAGCCCGCCGTCGTTGGCGGCCTTGTCCATGGGGAAGAACACCTTGGTGGCCAGGACGTAGTCCTCGCGGCGAGGGAAGATCTTGCGCAGCAGCCTGCCGGTGACCTCCTCGCTGGCGCCGAAGGAGTAGGTGTCGGCGGTGTCGAAGAAGGTCACGCCCGCCTCGGCGGCCTTGCGCACGAGCGGCTCGCTGCCCTCTTCGTCGAGCACCCAGTCTTGCCATTTCGCGGGATCGCCGTAGCTCATCATCCCGAGACATATCCGGGACACCTTCATACCGGTGGTACCAAGCCTGACGTAATCCATATACGTACCTCCTGCCGGACATCCCATCACGTCCTGGGCGAGCCGTCATACGGCCCGGGCGCTCATGGTGAGGGATGTCCGGGGGGGCGAGGCGAGCGGTGCCGTGCCAGGAAGGCCGGGCACGGCACCGCGGGTGTCAGCGCCGGGTATCGGTCACGGAGAGGATCTCGACGAAGGACCCGCAGTTACCGGGCCATGTCGGATTCCCCCCGATACCGGGTTCCGGTTGGATGAGACACGCCGCCTGGAACACCCGCGTGTCCGTGGACACGGTGACGTTGAGCGTCGTGGACGGAGCCGTCGGTGACGGAGCCAGCGCGACGGAAATCGCGCCCTTCGGGTAGCCCGGTAGCGAGGACACCTGGTGGGGCGTGTCGGGAGTGCGGGAGTCCCGGACGTAGGTCACGCCGTTCTTGATGAACGCGACGAACTGCGGGGCGCTGATCTGCGTGAGGATCGTCGCGTTGACGTCCGCGACCGGGCCCAGCGGCCCTGCCGGCCCCGCGGGTCCTGCCGGTCCTGCCGGTCCTACGGGCCCTGCCGGTCCGGTGGGGCCCGCCGGTCCGGCGATTCCGGGGAGGCCGATGGGTCCGATAGGTCCTGTGGGTCCGGGAAGGCCGATCGGACCGATGGGTCCCGCCGGTCCCGCCGGTCCTGCGATTCCGGGGAGGCCGATGGGTCCGATAGGTCCTGTGGGTCCGGGAAGGCCGATCGGACCGATGGGCCCTGCTGGTCCCGCCGGTCCTGCGATTCCGGGAAGGCCGATGGGTCCTGCCGGTCCCGCCGGTCCGGGGAGACCGATGGGTCCGATCGGTCCCGCCGGTCCCGCCGGTCCGGGGAGGCCGATGGGTCCGATCGGACCTGCCGGCCCCGCCAGTCCGCGCGGTCCCGCGGGTCCAGTCAGACCGACGGGTCCCGCGGGTCCGGGGAGGCCGATGGGTCCGATCGGACCTGCCGGCCCCGCCAGTCCGCGCGGTCCCGCGGGTCCGGTGAGCCCGGTGAGACCGATGGGTCCCGCGGGCCCGGGGAGGCCCATCGGTCCTGGCGGCCCCTCCGGACCGGGCAGCCCAGGAGGGCCGGGTGGTCCCGGAGGCCCTGGACGGAAAAGACACTTCCGCATGTTGGTGCAGCACTTACCCCGGCATTTGAAGAGCTTCTTGTCGAAGTCGAAGTAGAAATCCCGCCACTCGTCACCGGGCGGGCCTCCCCGCGGCGACGTGTGCCGGGCATCAGGGCTCACCGGCTCGGTGCCGGCGACGGCCGACGAGGAGAGGGTCAGAAGTGCGCCGCTCATCACCACGACCGCCCACCCCGTCCGGCGCCTGGGCGCGCGAGAGGCGGAGTCGCTCAAGGTACCACGAGAAATCATATTGTTCCGTATGGTGATTGATTTTGGCTGAATGGGACGTCTCCGCCGCACCCGGCAGAGACGTCTTTGAAAGTAGCCGTTCTTTGGGCAGTGGCCATCATTTGGAGATCGTGAAACGGTAAACAGACTGCATGATAGGGCAAATATGATATCGACGATCTGTATGTCCTGGCGAAGTCGTTCCAGGTGCGATCTTTTCCGCCAAGGTGTCATTGATGGCGTCGGTCAATGAAGAAGGCGTCCGCGGAGATGGCGCGTCACGCGCAGGGCCCGCACGCATACGGTGACGGGTCGGCGCGCTCTTTGACCACGTGTTCGGCCATGCGGGGCGCCATGGCGCGCCTGTATATCGCGACAACCTGGAATGAAGCGCGCGAGCATCGAACCCCGTGTCATGTGGCGAGGATCATCGCCGAACCGGGGCGACCGTTCGCAATCGGTCAAGGAATCACGTGCGGTCGATATCCGGGAAGATCGGTGAGTATGCCGGTCAAGCGATGGTGGCCGCGTTATATCGGCTCGCGGCTGGTTTCAGGCGGCCAGGCGTCGATCGATCGAATTCACGTCTGAGGGGTGCCGGTCGCCAGGTGATCGATACCATGGCGGGGTCATCCTGCCGAGGACCGTCAAGGAGGACGTCATGACGAGCGACGAGCCAGAGCGGGGGCCGTCTCCCGCGAGCCCGGCGCCGGCCGCGTCCTCTCCCTTCGGGCTGGGGCTGCATCACGTGCAACTGGCGTCGCCGCCGGGGGAGGAAGAGGCGTGCCGGCGGTTCTATGTGGGCGTGCTCGGGATGACGGAGGTCGGCAAGCCGCCGGAGCTCGCAGCCCGGGGCGGGCTGTGGGTGCGCGCGGACGCGCTGGAGATCCACCTGGGCGTCGAGCCGGACTTCCGCCCGGCGCGCAAGGCCCATCCCGGCATCCTCGTCGCCGACCTTGACGCCCTCGCCGAAAGGCTCACCGCCCACGGCGTCCAGATCACCTGGGACGACGCCTTCCCCGGCCATCGGCGCTTCTATGCCGCCGACTGCCACCAGAACCGGCTGGAGTTCCTCGGTCCCCGCCAGGCTTCCTGACCCCGTCGGCGCGGCCGGGCTACACCGGGCGGAAGGATTCCAGGAGACGGTCCTCGGGGCTCTGCTGTCGCGGGACCGGCGGCTGGAGGCCTTCGGGGGACAGGGCGTCGCGGGAGCGGCCGTCGCGAAGATCGCGGTGGCGTTCGGCGACGCGGCGGGCGGCGGTCACCGGGTCGTCGGCCGGGCTGTAGGCGTAGGTCCTGCGGCCGGTCGTCTCCGACACCTCGCCCGACCACCAGAAGTAACACGCGCCGTCGGTCCAGGCCACCAGGTCGACGCAGACCGAGGCCAGCGCCAGGCCCCTGCCTTCGTGCACCTCGGCGGTGATCCCGTGCCATTCCAGCGCGCGCCGCAGCCGGTGGGCCGCGCGGGTGGCCGGATGGGGGTGTAATCGGCCGTCCGCGCGCCCATGACCGGCACCTTGACGTTCAGAGGGAGAGCTCATGGAACGAAGCTAGAAATGGCGGCTCAGACCCGGCAACACAGTTCCGCGAAGTTGCTCGTCATTCGCCAGGGCGGGTCCGCCCGCTGTTCGTTCCTGTAGGTCCGCATGTGGCGGGGGTGTGGGCGATGAGCGCGATCTGGTCACATCCAGGTGCGCGGGTGATCGAGTCCCGTGGCCGGGGCGGATGAGATCCGACGCGGTGGACGGCTACGGCTCCGCGTCCTCGTCGTGCATGAGCATGCGACCGTGGACGGACGGTTCGCGCAGGGCGACGCCGGGCAGCGACCTGGCGAGCCGCAGGTCCAGGTTTCCGCGGATCTCCGCGCCGTAGAAGCCGGCGAAGTCATGGCGCTCGCGCCCGTCGAGGAAGGTCGCGCCGAGGAAGACGCAGTCCTCCTCGAAGGTGCCGTTGCTGAAGTCCATCTCGGCCAGTACCGCGTGCGTGAAGTCCGCCACTCCGTCGAACGTCGCGCCGGAGAAGTCCGCCTGCCCGGCCAATCTCGCTTCGGTGAAGCGGGCTTCGGCGCCGAAGCCGGCGCCGAAGAAGGAGATCTTGCCGCAGACGAGCCCCGCGAAGCTGGTCCGGCCGTGGAACCGGCAGTGGTCGAACACGGCGGTGCCCAGGGAGACGCCGGACAGGTCGAAGTCGAACAGATGGGCCCCGAAGAGGTCGACGCAGGGGACGGCGGGGCCGCCGGTCCACAGCCTCGCCAGCCGAAGCAGTACCGCCTGTGCCCGGAGATGCGAACGGCGGAAGTCCTCGGCCGTCTCCGCCTCCCGTCCGCGGCCGGCGGCGCCGCCGGGGGAACGGTCTCGCGCCCCGGCGCCGGACGCGTGCTCCGCGTGCTCCGCGTGCTCCGCGTGCTCCGCCTGGGCCGCCCCGCCCGCCGGCCAGGACGCGGCCGACCCGAGCAGCGGTCTGCGCAGGTAGGCCGAGACGGCGTCCACGGCGATCTGCCGGCGCTCGGGGCTCTCGCCGCCGAACTCCTCCAGCCAGGCGAGCGCCTGGTGCCGCACCTCGGGAGCCGGTGCGCCCAGCCGGTCCCATGCCGACACGAGGCCGGCGCGCGCGCCCGCGTCCAGCGCCGTCAGACCCTTGGCGCCGAAGCCCTCGCGAATGGCGTCGGGCAGCCCGGCCTCGCCTGGGGATCCGGCGGCCGGGGAGGAGGCGGCGAGGCGGTCCTGCAGTGCCGCGTGCCTGAACTGGTACACCGGGCCCACCCGCCGCAGGATGCCGAGCCGGTAGGCATCCTCCAGGAAGGACATCAGCCGCCAGGGAGCCTTGCCCGTAGCCGCCAGGACGATCCGCGCGATGGTGTACGCGGGCCACTCCTGGACGGTCCGCGTCACCAGGAGCCCGACGGCGGCTCCGCTGAGGGCGAGCGCCGCCGGCAGGGCCAGGTCGGCCGGCGAGACCGTGATGGTCACCGGGTCGAGCGATCTGAGGTCGACCGGGCGGACGAACAGCCGCTCGGAGAGTGCGGCCGCGTGTTCGGCCAGGTAGAGGACGGGAACGCCCGCCGTGGCGAAGGCCGCCGCCACCAGGCCGATGCGGAGGAAGGCGAGCCGCCGGTCACCCCGCAAGGTGGTCATCGGGCTCTGGGCGTGGTCGGTGGCGGCCGGAGTGGCGGCCCACCTGTCCAGGGTGAACAGCGCGGTGTAGACGAGGAGGGCGACGATTCCGGCCAGGACGCCCAGCGCCGGCTCCACGACGGCGGCGGCCAGGACGGCCGTGGCGGCCGCGAGCGCGAGGCCCGGGCCGGTGTGCCTGAGCAGGGGCAGCAGCCGTCCGCGCAGACGCAGGTCCGCCGACGACGGCTCCGACGAGTAGGGGTTCGCCGTGAGGAGGCCGAGGCCGAGGAGCGAGGACAGCACGCCCGAGCACACCGCGGCCGCCGTGGCCGCGTCCGCCCTGCCGGCCGCCCCGCCGAACATGACGTGGAACAGCGGATAGTAGGCGGCGAAGGCCGTGACGGCGCCGACCGGCGCGCTGGACCATCGAAGCCGCCGTGCCGTGAGGGCTTTGTGCAACCGCCACCACGCGAGGTCGCTGGTCCGCCGTTCCCGCATGTGCGCGGCCAGGTGCGAGAGCCACGCGATGGCCTCGCGGCTCTCCCAGCGACGGCGCGGGCGGGAGTGGTGCTCGGGGTGATGCCGGCCGACCGGCGGGCGCATCCGGACGAGCGCGTCGATCAGGCCGTCCAGCAGGTGCGCCTGCACGGCGCGCGCGCCGGGGAAGGACCGCTCGTCGAGGAGTTCGGCGGGACCGGCGCCGGTCTCGATGTGGACCGAGCGGAAGAGCGACAGGTACAGCGGGATGGTCAGGGCCGTGGCGACCGGCCCGTCGGGCCTCTTCTCGATGTGCGCGAGGAAGGAGGTCCACCGCTCGGGCGGGTCCGGCCTCAAGCAGGCACGAAGGTAGGTGACGACGTCGTCCGCCGTCAGCGGCGACGGTTCGATGACGGCGGCGGCGGTGAGCACGTCGGCGTGCGCCGCCGAGACCGAGCCGGTGTACTCCGCCGTGCGGCAGGTGAGGATCAGCTCGTCGCCGGCGGTCACCCTCATGTTCAGCGCCGAGATCGCCTGCGGCCGGACCGCCGGGGGAAGCTCGTCCAGCCCGTCGAGCACCGGCAGGATCCGGCGCTCCTCCACCAGCGCCCTGGCCGCCGTGCCGCCGTACCGCTTGGACAGCAGCGCCGGGTAGCTCTCCTCCAGGCTGCGCACCAGCCAGTCACGGAAGGTCTCGGCCCTCGGGTCCCAGCTCGCCAGCGTGAACAGCACGGGGACGGGCCGCTGGTGGTCCTCTTTGGCGTCGATCCGGTCCAGGAGCTCCAGCATGATGAGGATCGCCAGCGTGGTCTTGCCCATGCCGGCGTCCCCGATGATCGCCAGCCGGTTGTGGCTGAGCCGGTCGAGCTGGTCCACCAGGTCCTTCACCGCGTCGGCCCGCGCGCTCACCTCCTGCGTGGCCGCCGCGCCGATGTGCGGGCGGTGGTCCACGACCGGCAGGCCGGTCATCCGCCACCGCACGGCCAACGGCGTGGGGTCGTAGAGCTGGCGGGCGGTGGCCTCCTCCCGCCACTGGGCGGCGACGTCCGCGGCGAGCTTCTGCCGTGCCAGCGCCACCTGCCCGGGATCGGAGGAGTCGTCCCGGTCGCCGGAGCCGCCCCGCTTCGCCCAGGCCAGCACGCCGGCCGCGATGGCGAGGGCGCCGATGACGCCCGCGGTCCAGCTGGCCCCCTCCGGCCCGGCCGGCGTCCGCCAGGAGATCAGCAGCGAGACCACGATGAGCACAGCGGCCGAAACCGCCACCGACCACCGTATCCACGAACGCACGATCCGAATTCTGCCCACCCCGCCGGACCCCGGCCGCCCGACGGAGACATCGATACCATCGCGTAGCCAAGACGCACGCCACCGCGGACGGAGCCCGGGAAGACCGCCGGGGCGGACGCTCATCTCGTCCCCGTGCGGGCATACGGGCGCTCGCCCGAGCTGTGGCGCGTGGTGTGTCCTACAGCGTCGCGCGGATCTCGCCGACGGGGTGGCCGCCGCCGAGGACGGGAACGGTGGTGAAGGTCTCGGCGCCGGTGGTGTCGGCGCCGAGCTCGGCGAGGGCGGCCAGGGCGATGGCCGAGGTCGCGCGCGGACCGCCGTCGATCACCTTGACGGCCACCGCGTACCCCTCCGGTGTGGCGGCCACCAGCACGCCCTCGGCGCCGCCCTTGACGACCCAGCCCGGCAGCGCCCGCATCAGCTCGGTGTTGACGTGCCCGGTCCCTCCGACGAACTCGGGGAACGAGCGCATGGCGTCGGCCACCGCGCGCTCGGAGGTGTCCTTCGGGGCGACGGCGAGCGCCCGCACGGCGCGTGCCAGGCCGGCCAGGGAGAGCGCGAACAGCGGGGCGCCGCAGCCGTCCACCGCCGTGTGCGGGCTCTTCTCGCCGGACAGCCGCTGGATCGCCGACCTCACCCGCCGTTGCAGGGGATGGGAGGCGGTGAGGTAGGAGGCGGTGTCCCAGCCGGCGGCGGCGCAGGCCATCAGCATCGCCGCGTGCTTGCCCGAGCAGTTCATGCGCACCCGGGCGCGGTCTTCGCCGGCTCTGACCATGGCGTGCCGCGTGGTCTCGTCCTCCGGCCAGTCGGCCGGGCAGCGCAGTGCGGAAGGGGCGAGGCCGGCCTCCGCCAGCATCGCGTGGACCAGGTCGGCGTGGAAGTCCTCGCCCGTGTGGCTGCCGGCGGCGATCGCCAGGCGCGAGCCGTACAGGGCGGCGCCGGAGTCCAGGCAGGCCAGGGCCTGGAAGGGCTTGGCCGAGGAGCGCGGGAGCATCGGCTCGTCGACGACGCCGCGCGCGAGCGCGAGGGTGCCGTCGGGCGCGAGCGCGGCGACGCTGCCGAAGTGGGCGCTCTCGGTGAAACCAGACCTGATGACCTCCGCCAGGCGCGCGTACATGGAAGTGCCTCTCTCGAACATGGAACGGTCCGGCGTGGAGCCGGGGCGAGCGTTGGGCGCCGCCGGGGGCGAGCCGGGGCGAAGGGAAGGGGATCGGGGCGTGCGGTCAGGCATGGAGGGCGGCTTCGGGGGCGGCGGGGGGCTTCGGGGCGCCGGTGGCCGCGGCGCGGCGGGCGGCGCCGGCCTGACGGGCCTCCAGCGTGCGGGCCAGCTTCGACAGCGACGCGTTCACCACCAGGTAAACCAGTGCCACGACGATGTAGGTCTGGATCAGCAGATGGTTGTAGTTGGCCAGGACCTTGCCGCTGTACAGCAGCTCGGCGTAGCTGACGACGAAGCCCAGCGAGGTGTCCTTGAGCAGGCCCACCGACTGGCTGACGATGGACGGCAGCACGCGCCGGGCGGCCTGCGGCAGCACGATGAGGCGCATGGTCTGCCCGCGCGTCAGCCCGACCGACAGGCCCGCCTCGCCCTGGCCGCGCTCGACCGACAGGATGCCGGCCCGGAAGATCTCGGCGAACGCGGCCGCGTTGGACACCGACAGCGGCACGACGAGCTTCCAGAACAGCGGCAGGTCCAGGCCGTACCTCGGCAGCGCGAACAGCACAACGTAGACCAGCAGCAGCGCCGGGATCGTCCGGACGACCTCGACGTAGGCGCCCGCCGCCCAGCGCACCGGGCGGCGCGAGGACACCCGGCCGAGCGCGAGCAGCAGCCCGCCGGCCATGGCGAGGGCGGCCGAGACCACGGCCGCGAGGACGGTCGACCACAGGCCGCCGAGCAGGTAGCGCCACATGGGCCAGGTGGCGTACGGCTGCCAGCGTGCCGCGTCGAGCTGGCCGTTGGCGGCGAACTGGCGCAGGGCCAGCGCGGCCAGCGCCAGCAACGCGAGAGCGGACACGAACGTGGCGATCCGCGTGCGCCGCCGGGCGCGTGGGCCCGGCTCGTCGAACAGCAGGCGGCCGGCGGCGCTCATCGGCGCACCGCCCTCGCGGCCGGCGGTGAACCCGCCGCGCGTCCGGCCGGCGGTGAACCCGCCGCGCGCCTGCCCGCCGGTGCGGGCCGGCCGCTCACCGGTGCACCGCCAGCCTGCGCTCCAGCACGCCGGTGGCGAATCCGACCAGCGACGACAACAGCATGTACGCCACTCCGGCCCCCACGAAGATCGGTATCGGCTGGGCCTCGATCAGGTTGACCCGGTTGGCGGCGGCGGTCAGCTCGACCACGCCGACCGCCGCCGCCAGCGAGGTGTTCATCGTGAGCATGATGAAGATGTTGCCGAGCGGCTGGACGACCGTGCCGAGCGCCTGGGGGAGCACCACGTGGCGCAGCGACCCCGCGAAGCCCAGCCCGAGCGCCCGGGCGGCCTCGCCCTGCCCGGCGGGGACCGCGTTGATGCCCGACCGCAGCGCCTCGGCCACGTAGGCGGCCTGGTACAGGGCGATCACCACCACGGCGGTGGTGAACAGCCCGGCCTGGACGCCGATCTCGGGAAGCCCGAACACGGCCAGGATCAGCAGCACCAGCAGCGGGATGTTCTGCAGTGTCTCCACGTAGACCGTCCCCGCCGCGCGCAGCACCGGGACCGGGCTGACGCGCGCGGTGGCGACGAGGATCCCGGCGACGGACGCGCCCGCGAACGCGAGCAGCGTGAGCTGCACGGTGACGAGCAGACCGTCCCACAGCGCCGGGAGGTTGCCGGACAGGGCGTCCATCTACGACGGCGGCCTTCAGGAGCCGGGGACCGAGCCGATGGCGGGCGGCGCGGGCGCCTCGCCCTGCACGACCGTGCCGATGGAGTTCTTCCACGCCTGCTGCCACAGGCCGGCGTCCTGGATCTTCTTCAGCCAGTCGTTGACGAACTTCTTCATCTGGTCGTCGCCGTGCTTGAGCCCGATGCCGTACGGGTCGGTCGTGAACGGCTCGCCGACCACCTGCAGCTCAGGGTCGCTCTTGCCGTCGGCGACCAGCAGCGACTGGTCCTGGACGTAGGCGACGCCGCGGTCCTGCTTGAGAGCCTGGACGCACTCGGGGTCGCTGCCGAAGGTGACGATCTTCGCGTTCGGGGCGACCTTCTTGATGGCGGGGATGGCCGGGGTGTTGGCGCCCGCGATGACCGTCTTGCCGTCGAGGTCCTCGGGCTTGGCGATGCCGGTGGTGCCCTTCTTCACCGCGATCGCCAGGCCGGAGGTGTAGTACGGGCCGGCGAAGGCGACCTGCTCGGCGCGCTCGGGGGTGATCGTGTAGGTCTGGAAGACCACGTCGACGGTGCCGTTGGACAGCAGCGCCTCCCGGGTCTCCGACGCCGAGTTGACGATCTTCACGCTGGGCTTGCCGAGGATGTACTTGGCGAGCATCTTGCCGAGGTCGGCGTCGAACCCCTCGACCTGGCCGGTCACCGGGTT
The DNA here is from genome assembly GCF_042654065.1 of Sphaerisporangium dianthi. Lineage (NCBI taxonomy): Bacteria > Bacillati > Actinomycetota > Actinomycetes > Streptosporangiales > Streptosporangiaceae > Sphaerisporangium > Sphaerisporangium dianthi. The sequence continues at coordinate 31,031 of NZ_JBHSFP010000033.1, forward strand.
CTGCTGGGAGAGCAGCGGCGCGTCCAGCGACCCGCCGACGAGGAGCTCGCCGCGCTGCTTGATCTTGTCCATCGTGGAGCCCGCCGGGATGTCGGCGGCCGTCGCGACCGGCGCCGAGGCGTAGGCGTCGGCGGGCTGGGAGTTCGTGCCGCCCGCGGGGGCGGGAGGCACGGCGGACGAGCCGTCGCCGCCCGAGCAGGCCGCCACCGCCCCGGCCAGCGACAGCACGGTCATGACGGTCAGCGCCGCGCGGCGCGTGCGGGAGGGTGCTGGAGCGTTTCCGCGCAGCTGGATCATCACTTACCATCCGACTTCGTTCGGAATCGAATTTTGAACGGACACTATGGGTCGATGTCGGCCGAAGTCAATTGATTGCCGCACTAAGTAACATCGTGGTATTCATCTGGTTGTGTCAGGCAAAGGTGAGCTGCTCCGTCTCGTCGCGCTGGGCCACGCCGCGTCTCGCGCCGAGCTCGCCCGGCATTCCGGCCTCGCCCCGTCGAGCGTGTCGCTGCGGGTGGAGGAGCTCATCGACGCCGGCCTGCTCCAGGAGGAGGGGCCAGGGCTGTCCACCGGCGGCCGGCGTCCCAGGCGCCTCAAGCTCGCCCCCGAGTCCGGGCTGCTCGCCGTCGCCGACCTCGGCAGCCACCACGCCCGGCTCGGCCTGGTCGACCTCGCCGGCACCCCGCTCGCCGTCGTCGAGCACGCCTGCGACATAGGGGCAGGGGCGGCCGTCACCCTCGACTGGCTCGCCGCCCGGCTGGAGGAACTGGTCGCGACCGCCGGCGGCGGCCTGCCGGTGCGGGGTGTCGGCGTCGGGGTCCCCGGCCCGGTCGACCCGGCGGACGGCACGGTGATCTCCCCGTCCCGCATGCCCGGATGGAACGAGTACCCCGTCGGCGCCCACATGGCCGAGCGGTTCGGCCTGCCGGTTCTGGTCGAGAACGACGCCAACCTCATGGCCGCCGGCGAGCACCTGGCCTGGCCCGGCTGCGAGAACCTCATGGTGCTCAAGGTGGGCACCGGCATCGGCTGCGGCATCATCGCGGACGGCCGGCTGCACCGCGGGCGCGGCGCGGCCGGCGACATCAGCCACGTCCGCGTGCGCGCCGACCGGTCGGTGATGTGCTCCTGCGGCCACTCCGACTGCCTGGAGGCCTACGCCAGCGGCGCGGCGCTGATCGCGGCCCTCGCCGGGCAGGGCATCGAGGTGGACCACCCCGCGCGCATCGCCCGGCTCGCCTCCGACGGCGTCCCCCAGGCCACCAACCTCGTGCGCGGCGCCGGGCGGCTCATCGGCGACGTGCTCACCGCCCTGGTCAACTTCTTCAACCCGGACGCGGTGGTGATCGGGGGCAGCCTGTCGGCGGCCGAGCAGCTCATCGCCGCGGTCAGGGGCGCGGTCTACGAACGCTGCCTTCCGCTGGCCACGCGCGACCTGAAGATCGACGTCACCCGCGCCGGGCCGAACGCCGCCATCCTCGGCGCCGGCTCGCTGCTGCGCGACGTGGTGCTCGCGGGCGACTGGGTCGACGAGGCCGCCGTCCGCCCCTGACCCCTCCCGGGGCTCCCGCGCGGCGGGCCGGCGGGACGGGCGCGCGGGCGGGCCGGCGCGCTAGATCCAGTCCTTCTTGCGGAAGATGACGTACAGGACCCAGGACACCACGACGATCAGCAGGCTGGAGGTCCAGAACCCCTCCTCGCGGGAGAACCCGGGGAAGGGGATGTTCTGCCCGTAGAAGCCGGTGATCAGCGTGGGCACCGCGATGATCGCCGCCCAGCTCGTCACCCGCTTCATGATGTCGTTCATCCGGTAGCCCTGCAGGTTCAGGTGGGTCTCGTACACGTTGCCCACCAGTTCGCGCAGCGACTCGGTCCATTCGGAGACCCGCAGCACGTGGTCGTACACGTCCTGGTAGTAGGGCGCCATGCCGGCCTCGACCACGCCGAGGTCGCGGCGCAGCAGGCCGCGGACCACATCCTGCATGGGCAGCACGACGCGCCGGAACCGCACGGCGGTCCGCCGCAGGTCGAACATGCGCCGCTGCATGCCCCGGTTGTTGCCGGGACGCTCGGTGAACAGCTCGTCCTCCAGCGCCTCCACCTGGTCGTCGAGGGCCTGGGCGACGTCGAAGTGGCCGTCCACCACGTAGTCCAGCACGGTGTGCAGCAGGAACGACACGCCATGCTTGATCATGCGGGGGTCGGCGTCCCAGCGCGCGGTGATCGCGTCGATGTCGCACGAGTCGTCCGAGCGCACGGTGACCAGCGCGTTCTCGGTCACGAAGGCCGAGAGCTCCGTGAGGTGCAGCCCCGCGCCCGCCTCGCCGAGCCTGACCGCGTACAGCGTCAGGAACAGGTGGGTGTCGTAGACGTCCAGCTTGGGCCGCTGGTGAGGGTGCAGGACGTCCTCGATGGCGAGCTCGTGCAGCCCGAGCTCCTCGCTGATGACGGCGAGCTTCTCGGGGGTGGGGGAGAGCAGGTCGAACCACACCGTGGCCGAAGGGTCCTTGAGATACTCGGAGACCTCGGCGTAGGGAAAGCCTTCGGCCTCCAGAGCACCGTTGCGATAGAGGCGGGTGCGCACCATGCCCGCCAGACTAGACCCGCACCTCGGCGGCGCGCCGACCCGCGTGGCGCGGCGAGGTTCAGGACCGGCGGAAGCCGGCCCGCAGCGCGATCACGATGAGGGCGATGCCCGCGAGGATCTGGCCGCCGAGCACGATGCGGTTGACGTCGATGGCCGGCTCCCACGACACCTCGCCGTTCTTGATGACGTACGCGCCGACCGGGCGGGCGATCGCGCCGCCGCCTCCGCCCGTGCCGCCCGTCACCTGGCCCTGCACGTCACCTTGGCCGAACCCGCCCCCGGCGCGCACCGAGACGGCGGGGATGACGGTGGCGCCGTCCTTCTCGTACGGCTGCCCGTACACCCGCTGGGCCCCGGAAAGGTGCTCGAAGAACTCCCGCAGTTCCATGCCCGCCTCCATGATCCGACTCGTGTGAGGTCATCATGCCTCAGCGCGCCGGGCCGGGACGCGGCCCCCGCCCGAGTTCGCCCCGGTCGATCCGCCCGGTAGAAAGGCAGATGTGAACGAGCACGAGATCGCGGACGACGTCCGCCCGGGGGCGCCCGGCACCGTGGACGACGCCTTCGCGCGCGCATTCGAGATCCGCCGGCCGGGCGCCGACGACGCGCCGGCCGTCTACGAGGTGGTGTCCGCCTGCGACACCGAAGTGCTGGGCCACCCCGACATGACGCCGGACGACGTGGCCGACGTGCTGGCCGAGCAGGCGCTGGACCTTGAGCGTGACGCCTGGCTGGCCTACCGGCGCGGCGGTGACGGCGGCCCGGTGGGCTGGGCGTACGCCCTGCGCCAGGGAGAGGGCGGCACCGTCGAGGTCGAGGTCTGCTCCACGGACGCGGGGGTGACGGCCCGGCTGTGGGACGCCGTCCTCGGACGGGCCAGGGAGATCGCCGCCGAGCGGGCGGAGCCGGCCGCGCTCGAGGCGGCGGGCCACGCGGGGGCGGTGGCGGGCCACGCGGGGGCGGCGGCCGAGGTCGCGATCTACCGGCAGGACGAGGCCAAGCGGGCCCTCGCCGCCGCGTACGGCTTCGAACCCGCGACGAGCTTCCACCGGCTGCGGGCCGACCACGCCGAGGTGGACGAGGGCTCCCTTCCCGGCGTGACCGTCCGGGCCGCGGCCGGCTCCGATGACCTCATGCGCGCCGCCCACCGGATCCATCAGGAGGGCTTCGCCGAGCATTTCGGGTTCGTCCCCAAACAGTACGACCGGTGGAAGCGGGACTTCGAGTCCTCCAGCACTCACGACTGGTCCCAGCTCCTGCTGGCCGAGGTGGACGGCGTGCCGGCGGCGATGCTCCTCGGCTCCGACATGTTCGCCGCCGACGAGAACTGCGGATACGTGCGCATCCTGTCGGTGCTGCCCGGGTTCCGCGGCCGGGGACTCGGCCGGTTGCTGCTCAAGCGGGCCTTCGCCGCCGACGCGCGCCGGGGGAGGACCGGCACCTACCTGCACGTGGACGCCGGCAACACCACCCCGGCGCTCGATCTGTACCTGTCGGTCGGCATGCGCCCCGTCCTCGCCATCGACGTGTGGCGCCGCGCCCTCTGAGAAGCCGGCCGCAGGGACGGGGCCGTGCCCCGGCCGCGAGACGCGAGGCGGATCGGAGCTCATGCCTCTCACGTCGGCGCGCGCGGGCCGACGCTCACGTGTCGGGTCTGTCCCGGTTTTTGATCGTGATCAGACGGTGGATGTGACGGCCGCGGGCGCGACTCGCCTCCGTCGCGGTCTGCCGAAACAAGGAGCGACACACATGAGTGCGATGCATGACTATTACCGGGCTCCCGATCGCGCCGCTGCCACCTTGCGGCCGGATGATCTACGGGCGCCGGCCAAGCCTCTTCCCGGCGCTCCGGTGTTCGACGTCGTGGAGACCAAGTGGGTCGATCCTGAAGGGTCCCTCGGCAGCCTCGTGGCCGTCATCGAAGGCGTCCCGTACTCGGACGATCTGGTCGAGACGGTCACCTTGTACCCTCCGGTCCCCGGGATGCCGGCGACCGGAGAGGAACGGCCGGCCCTCCCGGAGGACTTCGGCTACGAGGGACCCGTGATCGAGGAACTGCCGGTGACCGCCCGCGACGCACTCGCCGGAGTCGAGGACGGCCGCCTGGCCGAGGTCGCCCGGCGTTGGACGATCGAGCCTCTCTCCGGCTTCCACGAGGGTGACGACGTGCTCGACCTGGTCAGGGACCTGGTCGCGCTGGCACGAAGGGCAAGGAAGGACGGCCAGTCGCTCTACTGCCGGTGGATCCCCGGCTAGCCGAGATCGCTGGCCGAGATCCCGGGCGGAACGACGAGTCGCGCTGTCAACCGCAGTGTTCGAAGGGGCTGGTGTACGAGCTGCCGCCGACCGAGCCGCCCCACTTGACGCACTGTCCGGCCGCGTCGCGCTTGACGGGTCCCGCGTAGTAGCCGTAGCTGCCCGAGTCGGTCGTCCTGCTCTCCCCTTGCGGCTCCAGGAAGGCGGACGTCGACGACGGCGAGCCGAGGTTCGTCGTCTTCAGCGTCACGACGCAGTTGTAACCGTTGCCCGAGTTGTAGAGAAGATAAGCGCGGCCACCGGTGAGGGCGGCCGAGTCGATGACCGTGTAGCCGGCGCCGCAGACCTCCGCAGGGGTGTAGGGGTTGCCGCCCCCGCAGGAATTGGTGCTCGTGACGGCCTTCTTCTGGCCCAGGGACACGGTCACGCCGTCCACGGTCGGACTGGTGTCCACCGCACCGGTGGAGGTCCGCTGTTCGTAGTGCAGGTGCGGAGCGTTGGAGCCGCCGGTCGAGCCGACGGTCCCGATGGCGGTGCCCTGGCTGACGCTCATGGAGCCGCCGGCCGATTTCGCCATCGTCGAGAGGTGGGCATAGCGGGTTCTGGTGCCGTCACTGTGGCGGACCTCCACCCACTTGCCGTAGCTCGTGCTTCCCGCGTCGTTGAAGTACGCGGTGCCCGCGGCGGTGGCGCGCACGGTCTCACCGTTGATGTCGTCGCCCCCGTAGTCCTGCCAGTCGATGGCCCCCGATGGGCTGTGGTCGGGGGTCCAGTTGTTGGCGTAGAAGGTCTTCCCGCAGTTGAACGGGCTTTTGTGGGACAGGGCCAGGACGCCTGAGCCCTGCGCCGAGGCGGCCTGGGGCAGCAGTGCCGCTGCGAGGGTGACCAGCAGGACGGTGATCGCGGATCCGAGGGTCTTCGGCCAGGTCGGGCTGCCGGTTGTGGGCATGCTCACCTCTCTGAAGCAGGTGTGTGTGGGGGGATGCGTGCGGTCCCGGTTCTCGATGTCGATGAAACCCCGTGGCGACAGGACCACGGAGGACTACGTCGGCGGCATGGTGGTCAACCTTGGCGGGAGGGGAGGGCCATCGTCGGGGAACGTCTCGACTTCTCACCGCTTACGGGAAGGACGGGTCGATCGTGAACATAACCCTGAAAGTTCTCTTCAACAAGCTCTGTGCAAGTGAAATTCTGCGGCTCTCCGGGCCGTCCAGACTGTCCGGGCTACACGGGGGCGGCGTCGAGGGCGGACCGGCAGGTCCTCGATGACCGACGCCACGAGTCGGCCCTCCAGACGACTCCCACGCCGGCAGGTCTCCGCGGCCAGGGGCGCGGGCGCGTCGCGGCCGGCCATGGAGGTGCGTCGGGGCCGGCCATGAGAGGTGGGGCGCGGTCGGCGACGGAGACAGGTCGCGGTCAGCTGCGGAGGTAGGAGGCGCCGTTGAGGTCGATGATGGCGCCGCTGGCCCACTCGGCCATCGGCGAGGCCAGGTAGACCACCGCGGCGGCGATCTCCTCCGGGCGGGCCACCCGGCCGAAGGGGCTCTGGCCGCGGATCGCGTCGCCGCGCGGCGCCTTCAGGTGCTCGTTGGTCATGTCGGTCTCGACGAAGCCGGGCGCGACCGTCCCGACGGCGATGCCGTGCGGAGCGAGCGCGATGGCGAGCGACTGGCCGAGGGCGTTCATGCCCGCCTTGCTCGCCCCGTACGCCGGAGCCTGCGGCTCACCGCGGAAGGCGCCCCGTGAGGAGACGTTGATGATGCGCCCGCCGGAGGGCATGTGCGGCACGGCGCACCAGGTGACGTTGGCCGCGCCCAGCAGGTTGAGGTCGAGCGTGCGCCGCCACGCCTGCTGCCACTCCTCGTAGGAGACCTCGGTGATCGGGTGGTGGACGAAGACGCCGGCGTTGTTGACCAGCACATCGATGCCGCCCAGCCCGTCCGCCGCCTCGTCCACCATGCGACGCACCTGCTCGGGGTCGGCGATGTCGGCCTGGACGACGACGTGCCCGTCGCCCGGCAGCTCGTCCCGCGTCCGCTCGGCCAGCTCGGCCGACCCTCGGTGGTGGACGGCGACGCGGTCGCCCTGGCCCGCGAACGCGGCGGCCACCGCCCGCCCGATGCCCCGCGACGCCCCTGTGACCAACACCGCTCGTCCGCTCACCCGCAGCACGCTAGCAACCTGGCCGCGCGGCCTCGCCATCGGGCGGGCGCCGCCGTCCCGCACAGGTGCGGGCGGGGCGAGCGGCGGGGTCCGTCCTATGATGATCCGCCGATCCACTGGCCGACCTTCGAAAGGAGAGCGCATGGAGGTCCACGACCCGCCGGACACGGCGGACGGTCTCGCACGCGCCGGGCACGCCGGCCCCGAGGCGCCGGGCGACGGCGCGCCTGGTCAGGCCCTCCGCGACCGCGGTCAGGCCCTCAACGACCGCGGTCAGGGTCTCCACGATCTCGGGCAGGGGCTTCACGATCTGTCGGACGATGACGGCGTGCTCGTGCGCGTCGGTCAGGTCGCCCGGCGGGCTCTGCGGCGTTACGACGTCGGGGAGGACGCCGAGGTGGAACTGATCAACGTGTCGGAGAACGCGACGTTCCTCGTCACCGACGCGGGCCGGCGCCTGATCCTGCGGGTCCACCGCCTCGGCTACCACTCGCCCGAGGCGATCGGCTCGGAACTCGACTGGCTCACGGCGCTGCGCGAGGAGGCGGCCGTGCCGACCCCGCGGGTGGTCCCGGCGCTGGACGGCTCGCGCGTGGTCGGCGTGGCCGACCCCGGTGCGTCCACGCGTCACTGCGTCATGTTCGAGCACGTCCCCGGCGGCGAGCCCGCCGAGGACCGTCTGGACGAGCACTTCGGGCCGCTCGGCGCGATCACCGCGCGCATGCACCTGCACGCCCGCCGCTGGCGGCGGCCCGCCGCGTTCACCCGCTTCCACTGGGACGAGGACGCCGCGTTCGGCCCGGCGCCCCGCTGGGGACGGTGGCAGGACGGCGCCGGGGTCGACGGTGCGGCGCGCGAGGTGCTGAGCAGGCTGGAGTCCGCGCTGCGCGACCGCCTGGCCCGCTTCGGCAAGGGGTCCGAGCGGTACGGGCTGATCCACGCCGATCTGCGCCTGGCCAACCTGCTGGTCGCCGGCGAGGCGGACGCCCAAGGCGCGCCGGTCGCGGTCGCGGCGCCGGGCGCCGGGGCCTTGGACGGCCCGGCGGCGGGGGAGGGCGCGGGTCGCGTCACGGTGATCGACTTCGACGACTGCGGTTTCGGGTGGTACCTCTACGACCTCGGGGCCGCGCTCAGCTTCATCGAGCACCACCCTCGGGTCCCCGAGATGGTGGAGTCGTGGATCAGCGGCTACCGCACCGTCCTCGACCTCCCGCGCGAGGACGAGCAGGAGGTCTGGACCTTCATCATGATGCGCAGGCTGCTGCTGGTGGCCTGGATGGGCTCGCACCCGGCCGTCGGCATCGCGCGAGAGCTGGGAGCGGGGTACACCGCGGAAAGCTGCGCGCTCGCCGAGCGCTACCTGAGCACCATGTAACGCTGTCCGCTGTCCGCTGTCGCTCCCGGACACGGACACTGGAGCGCGCGAGCCGGGGCCGAGGGCAGCGAGGTCGGGGGAGCGGGGGCCGAGAGAAAGCGGGGGCGGGCCGGTCGGCGCGTTGGCCTGGAAAGTTGCGGTCGTCGTATGAAAGTTTCTTGGCGGGCGTCTCCCCGCACCTGGAGTCTCTGGAGAACGCGCAGGCCACGACGGTGAGGCCCGCACAGGGGGCGCGACCATGATTGCTCGCCCGCACGCTGGCCACATACGGTCATAAGTCAGGTTTTGACACCGTGCCTTACGCGGCGTAGGGAGCACGCGATGACCGCTATGCCGGTGATGCGAAAGCGCATCACCTCCATCCTGACCGTCGCCGTCGCCGCGGTCGCCGCGGCGACGGTTCTCATTGTGACCCGGCCACCCGCCGCCGGAGCCCTCGCGACCGGCGGCTTCGACTTCACCCGGGCCCAGGTGGCCAACACCGGGCTGCAGGTGCCCTGGGGAATCGCCTTCCTGCCCGACGGCAGCGGGCTGGTCACCGAGCGCGCCACCGCCCGCATCATGCAGGTGCGCCCCGGGGCCACGCCCACCGTGGCGGCCACCGTGCCGAACGTCGTGCCGTCGGGCGAAGGCGGCCTGCTCGGCATCGCGGTCTCGCCCACCTATGCCCAGGACCAGTACGTCTACGTGTACTACACCGCGAGCTCCGACAACCGCGTCGTGCGGCTGCGGCTGAACGCGCCGGGCACGCAGCAGGTCATCGTCTCCGGCATCCCCAAGAACAGCTTCCACAACGGCGGGCGCCTCGCCTTCGGCCCCGACGGCATGCTGTACGTGTCCACCGGGGACGGCGGGACCACGTCCAACGCCCAGAACCAGAGCAGTCTCGGCGGCAAGATCTTGCGCATGACGCCGACCGGCGGGGTGCCGTCGTCCGGCAACCCGTTCGCAGGCTCCGTCGTCTACACCTTGGGGCACCGCAACGTCCAGGGCATGGCCTGGGACGGGCAGGGGCGGATGTACGCCAGCGAGTTCGGCCAGAACACCTATGACGAGCTCAACTACATCGTCGCCGGGGCCAACTACGGCTGGCCGACCTGCGAGGGCGTGTGCAACAACTCCTCCTTCCGCAACCCGCTGGTGACCTGGACCACGGCCGAGGCGTCGCCGAGCGGTCTCGCCTACGCCAACGGCACGCTGTTCGCCGGCGCGCTGCGCGGCACGCGGCTGTGGACGGTGGCGGTGAACGGCGGCGCGACCACCGGGTCTCCGGTCGCCGAGTTCCAGGGGACCTACGGGCGGCTGCGCGCGGTCGTGGTCGGCCCCGACGGCTGGCTGTGGGTCACCACGAGCAACCGCGACGGCCGGGGGTCGCCCGTGAGCAGCGACGACCGCATCATCCGCGTCCCCCCGACGGGGACCACGCCGTCCCCGTCCGCGACGCCGACCCTCACCCCGACTCCTACGCCGACGCCGACCGTCACCCCGACCCCGACCCCCACGCCGACGCCCACCGTCACCCCGACCCCCACGCCGACACCGACGGCCGGGCGTGCCTGCGTGGCCACCTACCGCATCAGCAACCAGTGGACCGGCGGGTTCCAGGGGGAGATCACGGTGCGCAACTCGGGAACGGCCGCCATCGCGTCGTGGACGGTCGCCTTCACCTTCCCCAACGGCCAGACCATCAGCCAGATGTGGGGCGGCCGGTACACCCAGTCCGGCTCGAGCGTGACGGTGCGCAACGAGAGCTGGAACGGCACGGTGCAGCCCAGCGGCTCGACGACGGCCGGCTTCAACGGCTCCTGGACCGGGACGAACGGCACACCCTCCACCATCATTTGCACGGCCACCTGACCCAGGGCCGTCCGCATCGCGCGCGGAACGGCGGCGTGGCGAGTACGGCGCCCGTTTGACCGCCTTCCATGCGCGCATCGACCGGGGCGCTCGCTGAAGCGAGCGCCCCGTGTCGCGTTGACGACGAGCCGGAAACCGCCGTGACCGCGGGCTTCCCGCGTCGCGAACCTCTCCTGGGCCGCCTCCGGTGAGGAAGCTGGAGCCACCTTTTCGATCACCGCCCACCGCTGTTACGTAATGTGATAGCTATGTGACGGCATGCGATCGGTAACGAGTGGTGAGCGACCACTCGTACAACGTTATGGAGATGGTCATGCTCGTCAGCGTACTGGCGGTTGCGGCGGCGGTCGGGGTGGTGGCCATCGCCGCCTTTCTTTTCCGCAAGCTCGGTCACGGCAGCGAAGACATGCTTCCGAACGGCCCGACCGCCGGCCACGCAGGCTCCATGCTGTCGTCCCTGTTCCTGCTGGTCTTCGCCATCGCGATCGTCGTGCCGTGGACCACGGCCGACTCCGCACGGCAGAACACCTACACCGAGAGCCGGGCGGCCGTGGAGACCTACTGGGCCGCGTCCGGGCTTCCCGTCCCAGTGGGTGCCCAGGTGCAGCAGCAGGTCCGCGACTACGTCCAGTACGTCGTCCAGAAAGAGTGGCCGCTCATGGCCGACGGCCGGCTCAGCGTCGAGGGCGCCTCGCGGCTGGACGCGCTGCGCACTCAGGTGGCGGGCCTGATCGTGACCGGCGACGACGCGAAGTCCGCCAAGAGCGCCACCCTCGACGAGCTGAAGGAGCTGTCGGCGGCCCGCCGCCAGAGGGCCGCCGACGCGCAGGCCAGACCGCCCGCGGGTGTGCTGCCCCTGACGATCCTGACCGGGTCCATCGTCATGCTCTACCCGTTCCTGGCCGGCGCCCGGCCCCGGGGCAGAACGCTGGTGCCGCTGCTGATCATGGCAGGGCTGCTCGGCTTCGGCATCTTCCTCACCTGGCAGATCTCCCATGTGTTCGCCAGCGGCCTGTCGGTGGGGCCAGAGGCCTTCCGCGCCGTCCTCGACGAGTTCCAGCGCATCCCGTGGAGCGGATGATGACGGCCCCTTCCCGTGTGGCGGCCCTCCTGTCCGTTCCCTTCGCAGCCGCATCGCTGGCGGGCGTCGTCGTGGCCGCAGCCCCACCGCCCCCCTCCAGCGCCGCCGTCCCACTGCCGCCCTCCAGCGCCGTCGCCCTACTGCCCTCCTCCAGCGCCGCCGCCTCCCGCCCCTCACCGCCACGACCGGCCACCGCCACGCCCGCGGGCGCGCCAGGGAAGCCCTCCCGAGCCACCGATACGACCGGGCACCCGTCCCGGCTGAAGAGCGAGCGCGACGGTTCCTCCAAGAACGCCGGCAAGCCGGCCCGCTCGCCCAAGCCAGCCGCCAGGGCGGGCCGCTCGTCAGAGGTATCCGCCGGAGCGAAGCGTTCGTCCGGGGTGTCCGCCGGAGCGGGCCGTTCGTCAGGGACGTCCGCGGGAGCGGGGGGTTCGTCGGGAGTGTCCGCGGGAGCGGGGGGTTCGTCGGGAGTGTCCGCGGGAGCGGGGGGTTCGTCCGCGACGTCTGCCGGGGCGGGGCGGTCGTCCGAGATGCTCGCCGTGCCCGACGGGGAGGGGTCACTGGTCGGCGTCGAGGCGGAGGCCGGCGCGCAGGCGCGCGGCGGCTCCGGGCTCGTCGGGGCGACCGTAAGCCTGTCGGACGAGGACCGCGACGGCCTCGCCGTCGTCCCTGGCGTCGGCGTCTGCCTCGATGTCGACCTGGTGGTGAGCCTGCGGGTCGGCATCACCGTCGGAGGGCCGCCCCCTTGCCGGCGCCCGGCGGCCGATCCTCCCGCGCCTACTCCCGCACCCACTCCCGCGCCGTCCTCGGCTCCGTCGGCTCCGTCGGCCCCGACACCCCCGCCGCCACCCGGTCCCACCGCCGTGCCCTCCCAGGCGCCGCCGTCCCAGCCCGCGGCCCCTGCGGTTCCGCGCACTCCTTCCCGGCCGCAGGCGGCGCCGCGTCCGTCGCCGGTTCGGCCGGAGAGCACGCCGGCGCCCTCACCCTTCAAGCCCGGCCCAACGCCACCGGCGGCAACTCCGTCCGCTCCGGTGCGCGCGCTCCGGGCAGGCGTCCCCCGGCCGCGTCGCGAACAGCCGCTGGCCACGGTGATGGTCATGGTCGTCCTGTCACTGGTCATCGCGCTCGCCGCCGGCCTGGCGTTCGGCACCGTCCGCTGACAGTCGCCTCCGCTCGCGGGAGCTTCGGCTCACGGGTGTCTTTGTTCAGGGGCGCCTCCGTTCACGGGCGCCTCCGCTCGCAGGAGCTTCGGCTCAAGGGTGCCTTCGTTCACGGGAGATTCGGCTCGCAGGAGCTTCAGCTCACGAGGGCCCTCGTGCACGGGGGCTTCGTTCATGGATGTCCCGTCCTCAGAGGGAGTGTTCTGGTGAGGGGGCGGGGGGCGTGGCGAGGGCGGACGGGTGAGAGCGGTCCTTGCTGGAGGTGGGCGGGTGCGTAAACTGGGGCGATGACCGCGACGGATGCCGGCCTCGCCGAAGAGGGGTCACAGCGGCATGATCTGACGGTGGCGAAGATCGCGAAGCTCGCCGGGGTGTCCCCGCCCACCGTCTCCCGGGTGATCAACGGTCAGGCCGGCGTCGCGCTCGGCACCCGGCAGCGCGTCGAGGCGGTGCTCCGCGAGCACGGTTACCGCCGCAGGGACACCAGCTCGTCCATCGCCATCGTCGAGCTGGTCTTCCACGCGCTCGAGAGCATGTGGGCCCTTGAGATCATCCGTGGCGTCGAGCAGGTCGCGCGCGAGTGCGAGCTCGCCGTCGTGCTCACCGAGATGCAGGGCCGGCTCACCCCCGGCAAGGCCTGGACCGAGCAGGTGCTCGCCCGGCGCCCGAGCGGCGTCATCGCGGTGTTCTCCGAGCTGACCGTCCAGCAGCAGTCGCAGCTCGCCACCCGGTCGATCCCCCTGGTCGTGATCGACCCGACCGGCGAGCCGCTGCACCACACCCCGTCCGTGGGCGCGACCAACTGGAGCGGCGGGATGACCGCCACCCGCCACCTGCTCGAACTCGGCCACCGTCGCATCGGCATGCTGAGCGGGCCGACCCAGTGGCCGTGCTGCCGGGCGCGGCTCGACGGCTACCGCGCCGCCATGGACGCCGCGGGCGTCCCGGTCGATCCCGACCTGGTGCGCGTCAGCACCCTGTACGTCGAGGGCGGCCTGCGCGACGGCACCGAGCTGCTGCGCCTGCCCGACCCGCCGACCGCCATCTTCACCGCGAACGACCTGCAGGCGTTCGGGGTCTACGAGGCCGCCAGGCGGTCCGGGGTGCGCATCCCTGACGACCTGAGCGTCGTCGGCTTCGACGACCTGTCGTTCACCCAGTGGGCGGGCCCGCCGATGACCACCGTGCGGCAGCCACTCGTCCAGATGGGCGCCACCGCCGCCCGCATGATCGCGACCCTCGCCGCGGACGAGGAGCTCGAGCAGCACAGAGTCGAGCTGGCCACCGAGCTGATCGTCCGCGAGAGCACCGCCCCCCCGCCCCACCGGTGAGGCTGCGCTGTGCTGGTCGGGTCAGTTGGACGACGGGGCGCCTAGCGTGGTGAGCATTGTGCGGAGGACCGTGCGGACCCGCCGGCCGTGCCGCCGCCACCAGGTGCGCAGCCACAACAGCTGGACGGTCCCGATGACGGCGATGACCGCGACCGGGTCGAGCACCGCGAGGACGGAATCGGCCGCCATGAGCGCCGCCACCGCCTGGCTCAGCAGCGCCACGGTGATGGGCACCGTCACGGCGAGGAAGAAGCCGAGGCAGACCACCGTCCCCGGGACGAGGAAGGCGGCGTAGAGGCGGACCGCGCGCCGCTGCCTGGCCGGCAGCCCGGCGGTCGGGTCGGGCGCCGCCCGGCGCGGGAAGAGCCGCGACGCCAGGTGGCGCGCGTAGGCGGCCGCGTCGCCGTAGAGGTTGTGGCAGCGCGCCACGTCCTGAACCACGAAGTAGACGTCCGTGCGCATGAAGAACATGAACTGGCCGGCGATCAGGACGATCTGCGTGATGAACACGACCGCCCCGAGGTTGTGCCAGAAGCCCGGCCCGGTCGCCTGGAAGATGACCGACCCCGCCGCCGCCAGCACCGCGTTGACCGCCATCCCCGACAGGTAGACCACGAGCCGGACGCGGCGCGGGGCCGCCCACACGCCGCTGACGTTGGTCTGGGCGGCCAGGAACTGCAGCCGCGTCCCGAACGTCATCCGGCCGGGCATCCCGGCCGCGCGGGCGGTGAACAGGTGGCCGAGCTCGTGCAGGAAGATGACCGGCCAGTAGACGGCGACCTGTGACAGCAGCACCAGGCTGCCGCGCTCGGACCACACCACGTCCGCGGGCGCCGGCGGCCGGCCGGGGCCGAACAGGGCGAACAGCGCGGCGAAGGCGACGGCGGCGACCACGGCGGCGCCCAGGACGGGGCTCAGCATCCATCGCACATGCCGTTGCCGGACCCGTGGGAACGTCGAAGGGGGCACCGTCTTCCCGGCGACCGCCTCGCCGTCGAGTTCCGCCACGAAGCCCAGCTTGGCGAGGCTTCGGACGAACCCGGCGACGTCCACCGGCTCGCCGTGCTCCTCGGCGAGCGTCGCCGCGGCGCCGGGAACGTCATGCCCCTGCCGCAGCAGCTCGATGGCCCGTGCGCCGACCTCGGGCAGCGCGACGAAGGTGCCGGTCTCCACCCGCCCGACGATCCACTCGTCCCCTTCGGCGCGTACCGACAGCGGGTGCAGCCGGACGTTCGTGGCGGTGGCGCCGCCCGCCTCGGTCCCCGTCATGCCGCGCCTCCGCACGCGGGGCAGCCGGGCAGCGGCGCGCCGGTCGTGATGACGAAGCTGTGGGCGGGAGCCGCCAGGTTCATCCCGTAGGCGCAGTTGACCGGCAGGCGAGGAACCCCCGTCAGCAGGGCCAGAGCGGCATGGGCGACAAGGTTGCCCGACATCCCCGCGGAGATGGCCGTGGCGGCGTGCACGGGAGGCTCGCCCGCCCAGCCGAGTTGCGGCGATCCGGTGTCGCGCCCGCGCGCGTCGGCGACGCGGACGCACTCATAGCAGGGCCCGCTGCCGGGCCGGAAGACGCCGGCGGTGATCTGGGGGCCGTGGTAGCCCCCGTAGACCCACGGGACACCGACCTTCAGGCAGGCCTCGTTGGCCAGGCCGCGGATGTCCGCCGGCCGATCGCCGCCCAGCACCAGCATGTCGTAGCCCTGGAGGACGTCGATGAACTCCTCCGCCGTGCGGACCTCCCGCCGGGTGCCCGTGACCTGGATCTCCGAGTTGAGGGCGCGCAGCCGCTCCAGCGCGGCCTCCACCTTCGGGCGGCCGATGTCGGCCTCGGTGTAGAGGATCTG
The DNA here is from genome assembly GCF_042654065.1 of Sphaerisporangium dianthi. Taxonomy (NCBI): domain Bacteria; kingdom Bacillati; phylum Actinomycetota; class Actinomycetes; order Streptosporangiales; family Streptosporangiaceae; genus Sphaerisporangium; species Sphaerisporangium dianthi. The sequence continues at coordinate 46,685 of NZ_JBHSFP010000033.1, forward strand.
GCGGTTGAGGTTGGACAGCTCCACCACATCGGGCTCGACGCAGTGCAACGCGCCCACACCGGAGGCGGCCAGTGCCAGCGCGGCGGCGCCGCCGGTGCCGCCTACGCCGACCAGGACGACCTTCGCGTCCCGGAGCCGCCGCTGGTGGTCCCAGCTGCTCTCCCGGGGGGCCAGGTCGACCCACTGGAAGAACGACCGGCTCCTGCTGTAGCGCTCCTGCTCGGCCGCGGTGAGATCGGGGGGCGCCGGCTCGTCGGCGTCCTCCAGGTAACCGGTCGCGGCGAGCCGGTCGAAACCCTCGCGCAGCTCGCGCTCGGTGTACTGCGGGAACCGGTGGACCAGGTGGCCGACCACCTGGTCCACCGTCCGTGTGCCGTCGAGGAGTTCCAGCATCGCCCAGATCCACCCGTCCGGGTCCCGCATCTCTGCGGCGATCTTGTAGACGGTTCCCCCGATGGTGACGCGGTCGGTACCGAGCCGCCGCGGCCGATGAGGATGCTTGACCCGTGGGCGTCGCATCGCTGGACTCCTCTCTGGCGATTCTCTGACGATCGCCGGTCGTCAGCCGCAGTGGCACTCACAAACGCAGGTGGTCTCGAGCTCGTCCAGCTCGCGGATCTCGATGTTCATGTACGGCACCCCCCTTCGCCCCCTCGTGCGACGGCTTCGCGCGCCTTCGGCGCGGCGGCCGTCAGCCGCAGTCGTCGCAGCACAGCCCGGTGGTCTCCAGCTCTTCGAGTTCACGGATGTCGATCGTCATCGCGATGCCTCCCTTCTGCCGCCTCGTCGTTTCCTGCGGACGTGGCGATGATGGGCCGGGCCGGTATATCGGGGGTATACGGCCGCCGCGCCGTCGCGCGCCCGGCGGCCGCCCCCCGCATCAGGGAAAGGCGCGTTCGCCCACTTCAGGGGTGACGCGCCGCCCTTGCGGCGGCAGGCCGCGTTCGAGTGCCGAGACCACCTGAAATGCCGTCTGACCAGGCGATATACAGCCGATATACGCGTGCTGGATATGGTCGCCGCATCACCACGGCGAATCCGCCGGTGGCGCGGAAGAAATGGGGGAACACCTGTGCTGAGAAAGCGCTGGTTCGTGATCGCGGCGGGTCTGCTGACCGCTGTCCTGGCCGCCGTCGTCGTCCACTACGGCGCCGGAGATCTCCTCGGCTCCCCGGCGACCGTCGTGGCCGGTCCGTGGGAGTGGCTGGCTCCTCCGCACTGACGGCGGGACCAGATCTCTCACGAGGGGAGACCCGCACGGCCCGGGGGCGTCGTGGCCGCCGTCGCCACGGGGGACGGCGGCGGCGTGATCGGCGCGCCCGGGCCGGTCGGCGGTGTCCTTGGGGGACCCGGGTCAGCCGGTCGCGTCCTGGGGAAGGGGCGCGCCGATCGCGGCGTACAGCTCCGCCGCCAGGCGTTCGTGGCGGCGGGCGGCGGCGACGTCGCCGCCGTCTCGCGCGATGCGCGCGAGCAGGGACAGGGTGTCGGCCTCGCCGAGCCGGTGCCCGGTCCCGCGGTGCCGGCGGAGGGCGTGGCCGCCGTACCTCTGCGCCTCGGCCGCGTGTCCCATCCCGTGGTACGCGCGAGCCAGGGCGGTGAACGCCTGCCCTTCGACGACGAGGAAACGCGACGTGCCGGCCAGTTTCAGCGCCCGCTCGGCGTCGTCGACGGCGGCGCGGTGCTCGCCCGCGCGGTGGTGCGCCGTGCTCGACCCGACGAGCGCCTCGGCCGCCGGGTAGTGGGTGTTGATCTCCTCGGCGACGGCCAGCGCCGCCTGGTGCAGGCGCAGGCCGTCCGCGAAGTCCCCGGCGCGCACTCGCAGAGAGGCGAGCGTGTTCATCGCCTGCACCTCGGTGAAGCGGTCGCCGATGTCCGCGGCCAGGTCCAGGGCGGCCTGCGCGACCTCGCGGGCGTGTTCGTGACGGCCGGCGTCGCGGTGCACCAGGGCCAGCCACGCCAGCGAGTTCGCCTCCAGGTAGCGGTCGCCGAGTTGCCGGTGGCGGGCGAGGGCGACGGTCAGGTGCTCGGCCGAGGCGGTGAGGTCGCTCAGCTGGTGGTGCAGTTCCCCGAGGGTGGCGATGGCGACCGCCTCGGCTCTCGGCGCGGGATCCTCGCGGATCAGCGCGAGCGCCTGGGCGGCCCAGCTGAGTCCTTCGCCCAGCCGGCCGGCCTGACGGCAGGCGTTCGCCAGGTTGTTCAAGATCTTCGCTCGGTTCTGCCGCGAGCCGAGGCGGTCGTGCAGCCGCAGCGCGCTGTGCAGGTGGCGCGTCGCCTCGTCGGGGCGTCCGACGAACATCAACGTGGTGCTCAGGTTGGTCAGGGCGCTGGCCTCGCCCTCCGCCCATCCGGTCTCGGCGCAGAGCGTGATCGCCTTGTCCAGGTAGGTGATCGAGCGTTCGTAGCGGGCGAGGCAGTAGTTCACGTGGGCGAGGTTGAGGTAGGCCGAGGCCATGGCCCGCCGGTCCCCCTCGGCGCGCGCCGCCACCAGTGCCATGCGGGCGACGGCGAGCCAGTCGGCCATGTGCCTGGTGAGGTTGTGGTAGCCGCGGGACCTGTCGGCCATGAGCCAGGCCAGGGGCCGGAAGCCGTGGCGGAGCGCATGGCGGATCACCGCGTTCACGTTGTGCCGCTCGGCGTCCAGCCACGCCATGGCGGCTGGGGCGGGCCCCGCCTCCACCTCGCGCGCGAGGAGGCCGGGCGGCGCCGGGAGCCGCAGGATGTCCGGGTACAGCGTCCCGGCCGCGCTCTCGATCATGGACAGGTACCAGGTGAGCAGCCTGCCGGCCGCGTCCGCGCGCTCCTGCGCGCCGTCCTCGGCGCAGGAGAGGTCGCCGGCGTACCGGCGCAGCAGGTCGTGCAGGGTGAAGCGGCCACGCTTGTGCTGTTCGACGAGGTGGATGCCGGCCAGGCGGTCCAGCGCGGAGGCGGCGTCCTGCTCGGAGATCCCCGCCAGGACGGCCGCCGCCGCGGGGGTGAAGTCGGGGCAGGCGACCAGCCCGAGACGCCGGAACACCACGCGCACATGAGCCGGCACGGCCCGGTACGACAGGTCGAAGGCGGCGTGGACCGCGGTCTCCTCGTCGCCCTCGACGGTGAGGGCGGTCACCGGGTTGCCGGCGCTCAGCTCGGTCGCGTACCGCGCTATGGGGCAGTGCGGCCGGTCCAGCAGGTGCGCGGCGGCGATGCGCAACGCCAAGGGAAGATGGCCGCAGATGCGGATCAGCCTGGTGACGGCCTCGGGTTCGGCGGCGGTGCGTTCCCCGCCCAGGAGGTGGCCGACCAGGGCCGTCGCCTCGGCCGGGGCCAGGACGTCGAGGGTGAGGCGGCGTGCCCCTTCGCGGGCCACCAGCCCGGTGAGCCGGTCGCGGCTGGTGACCAGCACCACGCAACCGGAGTGGCCCGGGATCAGCGGGCGTACCTGCTCGGCGGAGTCGGCGTTGTCCAGCAGGACGAGCAGGCGCCGCCCGGCCGTCAGCGAGCGGTACCTGGCCGCGGCCTCCGCCGTGTCCAGCGGCACCTGCTCGGGGGGCATGCCGAGAGCGCGCAGGAATCCCGAGAGCGCGTCCGCGGGGCGCACGGGCGTCGTCGAGGAGTATCCCCGCAGGTTGAGGTAGAGCTGCCCGTCGGGGAACCCGGCCTCGACGTGGTGGGCCCAGCGCACCGCGAGCGCCGTCTTGCCGACGCCCCCGGTGCCCGTGATCGCCAGGATGGTGTTCGCGCCGGCCCCATCCGCCAGCATCGCGTCCAGCCCCTGGAGGAAGCTCTCCCGCCCGATGAAGCCGGCGACGTTGGACGGCAGCTCCCTCGGGGGAGGCGGCGCGGTGCGGGCGCCGCCGGGAGACGCCGCGGCCACCGGCGCCGGCGCGGCGCGCACGGGCCGGTCGTCGCCGCGCAGGATGTCCTCGTGGAGCCGCTGCAGCACCGGGCCGGGCTCGATGCCGAGCTGCTCGCGGAACAGCGTGCGGGCCTGCCGGAACAGTTCCAGCGCCTCGGCCTGGCGTCCGCTGCGGCTGAGCGCGGTCATCAGGTGGGCGCGCAGGCCCTCGCGGAAGGGGGCCGCGCGCACCAGACGGGTCAGTGCGGGGATCAGCTCCCTGTGCCTGTCCAGGCGCAGCTCGGCCTCGGCCCAGCGCTCGTGGGCGACCAGCCGCAGCTGCTCCAGTTGCTCGGCCTCCTCGGTGACCGGTTCGCACCCGGCGAACTCGGCGAACGCCGGTCCTCGCCACAGCTCCAGGCCCTCGCGCAGGAGCCGGGCGGCGAGCGCGGGATCGTCGTGGTCCAGCGCCCGGGCTCCCTCGGCGGCCAGGCGCCGGAACCGGGCCGAGTCGAGCCCGTCGCCGGTGACGACGCCGTACCCCTCGGGCGCCCGGATGATCCGGTCGGCGCCGAGCGCGCCGCGCAGCCGGTGCACGTAGAGCTGGATGTTGCGCCGCGCCGAGGGCGGAGGGGCGTCGCCCCACACCGCGCCGATCAGCTGGTCGGTCCGCACGACGCGGCCGGCGCCCGAGGCGAGGAGTACGGCGAGCACCAGGCGCGGCTTGTACGCGGTGCCGGTGGAGACCACCCGGCCGTCCTGGGTGACCACGAGCGGCCCCAGCACCAGGAACTCCATCGGCGATCGCCTCTTCTCCCCGCTGAAACCGCGGCTCGACGACCGCACAAGTATGGACGAATCAGCGGTTAAAGGACGTTCCCGCGCGCGGTGGGCGGTGGCCGCCCAGAAGGGGCGGCGTCGTCCGGCCGTCGGCGGCGTTCGAAAGTTTCAGCGTCCCGAGGGCTCGCGGAGATTCGCGGGACGCGATATGGCCGGTCAGCGGGGTGGCCGGTGACCGGCCGGGCAGGTGGCCTTGCCTGCTGAAAATTTCCGATCGATACTCCGGAACGTTTCACAGCCGTCCGCGATCGATCCGTGCCACGGGCCGGAGGGCCGGCGGGCCGTTCTCCTTCGCCTCCGGCGGGACGGCCTTTCGGTGGCCTGACGGTCCGGCCGCCGTCTCGTGGCCCGGGGGCGCAGGCGATGCCCGGGGCGCGAGACGGGTCATTCCCGGCACGTCGAACACGCCGGGACGGACCTCCCCGCCGAGGGGGCGGGGATGTCCGAACAACCGAAAGCCGGCTGCGGGGCGCGCCACCCCGCAGCCGACTTCCGCTCATTCGGGCGGGTCGTTTCGATCTTCAGGAAAGATGGTGAATCCTCGGTTGACGTGAGCCCTCGGTCATCGGAAGGCTCGGTGGTCGTTCACCTCCTCTGGGTCAGTAGCCGGAGTTGTTGTTGGAATTGGAGTTGGAGCTCGGCGAGGCGGACGGGCTGGCCGACGCGCTGGGCGAGGCGGTGGGGGTGGAGGAACCGTTGGCGGCGTCGGCCGGCATGATCAGTCCGATCAGGCCGTGCTGTGCCTTCTGGACGCCGGCGGAGAACCACAGGGCGTTCTCGCCGCCGACGGCCGCGGTGCCCGGCTCCAGGTCCCACAGGCCCTCTATGGCGATCGCCTTGCCGTCGGACTTGCGCAGCGGGCCGAGGTAGCGGCCGTTGCGGTAGGCGTTGATCCAGCCGTCGCCGAAGTTGCCGACCAGCAGCGCTCCGGCGTAGGCGCCGAAGCTGTCGGGGGCCTTGATCATCGCCCAGGGCGCGTTCAGGGCGCCACGGGCCGCGACGCGGCCGGCGAACCGTCCCGAGGCGGTGAAGCGGCTGATGAAGCCGAGGCCCCGGCCGGCGATCGACTTGCCGGTCTCGGAGTCGCGCTTGGCGTAGGCGACGTAGACGGCGTTGCCCACGATCTCGACGTTGAAGGCGGAGTAGTCACTCGGCAGGCCACGGTCGCGGAACGCCCACTTCGACAGCCGCACCCGGCGGAAGTCGTCGTCGAAGACGTCGACCCGGTTGTGGGCGAAGTCGGCGGCGAGCAGGAAGCGTCCCCGGTTGGTCGGCATCAGGGCCAGGCCCTTGTAGTCGGCGTGACGGGTGAAGGCCGCGATGATGGCGCTGGTCGGGTTCACCTCGGCGTTCCAGCCGGTGATGGCGCCGCTGGGGCTGGCGAAGATGAACGTCGCCGGCCCGGAGGCCCCCTTGCTGGAGATCTCGAAGCCCTCGCCGGCGTCGTTGAAGATCTGGCCGGTCGGGGTGCCTCCAGGGATCCAGACCTCGGTCTTCTCCTTGGTGAGCTGGCTCGCGCCGCCCGAGTACACGGTCGCCGTGCCGGTGCCCGCGTTGGAGACCCACAGCGTCTTGCCCATCGCCAGACCCCAGGGGTTGATCACCTTGGTGTCGGTGACGTCCGCCTTGCCTGCCACGTCCGAGATGAGGGGGATCTCGGCGAATCGGTTCTTTGTGTGAGTGGTGGACCTGGTGGACTCCTTGGACTGCGGGGACTCAGCGTGCGCCGGGATCGTGCCGGTGGAAATGCCCAGGACGAGTGCCGCAGCGCAGAGCGTGACGATGCGCGACCGCATCAGGCCTCCTATGTGTCTGCATGTGCGTACGGACGGAGGTACGCGGCGACCCGAGACCCGGTTCAAACCTCTTTGCAATCTTTCTCGGACACCGGCACGGCGCCGCGGCTCCCGGACGATCTGGGGCGGGCGCCGGCGAGGTCGGATCGTGAGCGTTCCGGGATCTTGACTGCGGAGATGAGAGCGCTAACAATCGGCGCGAACGACTCTCTCGGCCACAGGCCATGGCGAAGGCGGGCAGAACCACCGTGTACCAGGCATCCCTAACGATCGATCCCGCCTTCCGCGTCGCACCGGTGCGGCGGCGGACGTTCGGCACCTTCGTCGAGCATCTCGGCCGCTGCGTCTACACCGGCATCCACGAGCCGGGCCATCCCACCGCCGACGAGGACGGCTTCCGCCGGGACGTCCTGGACCTCACCCGTGAGCTGGGCGTCAGCACCGTGCGCTATCCGGGCGGGAACTTCGTCTCCGGCTACCGCTGGGAGGACGGCATCGGCCCCGCCGCGTCCCGCCCCTCCCGGCTCGACCTGGCCTGGCACTGCACCGAACCCAACCAGGTCGGCGTGGACGAGTTCGTCCGCTGGGCCCGCAAGGCGGGCGTCGAGCCCATGATGGCCGTCAACCTCGGCACCCGCGGCGTCCAGGAGGCCCTGGACATCCTCGAGTACTGCAACATCGAGTCCGGCACGCACTGGTCGGACCTGCGCGTCGCCAACGGGGCCAAGGAACCGCACGGCATCGGGATGTGGTGCCTCGGCAACGAGATGGACGGCCCGTGGCAGATCGGCCACAAGACCGCCCGCGAGTACGGCAGGCTCGCCGCCGAGACCGCCCGCGCCATGCGCATGATCGATCCGGGTCTGGAGCTGGTGGCCTGCGGCAGCTCGGGGTCCTCCATGCCGACCTTCGGCGCCTGGGAGGCCGAGGTCCTGGAGGAGGCCTACGAGCAGGTCGACTACATCTCCTGCCACGCCTACTACGAGGAGAAGGACGGCGACCTGGCGAGCTTCCTCGCCTGCTCCACCGACATGGAGAACTTCATCGCCTCGGTCGTCTCCACCGCCGACCACGTGCGTGCCAGGCTGCGGGCCACCAAGCGCGTCAACGTGTCGTTCGACGAGTGGAACGTGTGGTACCTGAGCCGGTTCCAGGCGGAGCAGGCCAAGGAGCCGCCGAGAGGCTGGCCGGTCGCCCCGCCGCTGCTGGAGGAGCGCTACCACCTGGCCGACGCCGTGGCCGTCGGCGGGCTGCTCATCACCCTGCTGCGCAACAGCGACCGGGTCACCGCCGCCAGCCAGGCGCAACTCGTCAACGTCATCGCTCCCATCATGACCGAGCCGGGCGGCCGCGCCTGGCGTCAGACGATCTTCCATCCGTTCGCCCAGGCCTCCCGGTACGCCTCCGGTGACGTGCTGCGCGTCGAGCCGGTCTCGCCGATGCGCGAGACCGCCGAGTTCGGCGAGGTGCCGCTGCTCCACGCGGTCGCCACCCGGGACGACGACGTCACCACCGTCTTCGCCGTGAACCGCTCCACCGACCGGCCGCTGGAGCTGACGCTGGACGCCCGCGCGCTCGGCGAGGTCCGCCTCGTCGAGGCCACCACGCTCAGCGACCCCGACGTCTACGCCGTCAACACCGCCGACGACCCGGACCGCATCGCCCCGCGCGCCAACCCCGACGTCGAAACCGACCCCCTGCGCGTCGTGCTGCCCCCCGTCTCCTGGAACGTCATCCGCCTGACCCACTGAGCCCACAGAACGGGCCCGCCGCCTTCGCCGTGCGCCGGCGGGGCGGCGAAGCCCTGGGGTTCGACCGCGCTCCGGCCGGTGCGGCCGTAGAGCTCGCGACACGCCTTGCGACCTCTCGGGCGGCCTGACGAAGCTCGCCGCTGTTCGCCGGCCTTGGACTTGAACGGCGAGAGACGACGGGCCTGATCTGGAGGCGGAGCATGGCCGAGTCATTGCCTGACTGGTTCTATCCGCCGCCGCAGGGCTGGGTCGCGGAAGATCTCGACCGCCTGCCTCCGGAGGCGCCGCGCCACCTGGAACTCGTCGATGGGGCCCTCATCGTGATGTCGCCGCAGACCAAGTTCCACATGAGGGTCATCGACAGGCTGACGCGCATGCTCGAGAGCGCCGCCCCCGAGGGGTCGACGTCGTCCGCAAGATGACCGTCACCCTCGGACGCAGGAGCAGGCCGAGCCCGATGTCATGATCGTCCGTGAGCGACCGGGTGAGGGGCTTGATCGCATCACCTATTGGGCGGAAGAGGTCGTGCTCGCGATAGAGGTAGTCTCGTCCGACTCCGAGGACCGTGATCGCCGGGTCAAGCCGGAGCGGTACGCCGAGGCGGGCATCCGTCACTTCTGGCGCATCGAGAACGAGGAGACAACCGGCCAGTGGTGCATGTCTACGAGCTGGACGACACCACGGGCGCCTACGTGCCCACCTCCATCGAGCGCAAGCGGCTGCAGCTGGTGGACCCGTTCGGCATCGACATCGAGGTGGACCGCCTCGTCCGTTGATGGGTGAAGTGTTTCAACGAGATCGCCTCGCGGGCCACCGTGTACGAGGCGTACCCGCACGCTCTCGGCGCGCCGGTCGGAGACCTCGAAACCGTAGACGAAACGGTCGTCGCCCAGCACGATGTCGGCCTCGAACAGTGAGTCGTACTCGGGCCGCCCGGAGTCCTTGATCGCGTGCCGGCTCGCCGGTGGGCCATAGGGAAACGTGAAATATGTCAATAGGTTGGCACGACGATGTACTGATATACCAGAGTGGAGCGGGAGTCGTTCCGCGCCGCTGATGAGGGGAAGATGGCGATGCTGGATGACGTCAGGCGGGCGCTCGCCTCGGTGGTCTCCATACCGGTGACGCCCTTCGACGAGACGGGCCGCATCGATGAGAAGGCCTACGCCGCCGTGGTGTCGCGCATGGTCGCGGCGGGCGTCACCACCGTCACTCCGAACGGCAACACCGGCGAGTTCTACTCGCTGTCCGCCGGCGAGCTGAACCGCGTGGTGGCGCTCGCGGTGGAGGCCGCGGGCGAGGCGTGCGTCATCGCCGGGGTCGGGCACGACGCCGGGCAGGCCGCCCGGCTCGCCACCGAGGCCCTCCGGCTCGGCGCGCACGCCGTGATGGTGCACCAGCCCGTGCATCCCTACCAGTCGGAGGACGGCTGGGTCGACTACCACCGGACCGTCGCCGAGGCGGTCCCCGGGCTCGGAGTCGTGTGCTACCTGCGCTCCCCGCTGATCACGGCGGCGACGGTGCGGGCCCTCGTGGGGGCGTGCCCGAACGTGGTAGGCGTCAAGTACGCGCTGCCCGACGCGGTGCGGTTCGCCGAGATGGCCGCCGCGGCGCCCGAGGTGACGTGGGTGTGCGGCCTCGCCGAGAGCTGGGCCCCGTTCTACTGGATGGGCGGGGCGCGGGGGTTCACCTCCGGCCTGGTGGCCATCGCGCCCGAGCTGTCCCTGCGGCTGCACGGCCTGCTCGAGGCCGGCGACGTCGCGGAGGCGATGCGGCTGTGGCGGCTGCTCAAGCCCATCGAAGACCTGCGCGCCCGGCGCGGCAACGCCGGCAACGTCTCGGTGGTCAAGGAGGCGCTGGCCCAGCTCGGCCTCTGCCGCCGCGACGTGCGCCCGCCCATCTCCACGCTGCCGCGTGCCGAACGCGACGAGGTGTCCGCCATCCTGCGGTCCCTGGACCTCGCGCCCGGCGGCGCGTGAGCGACGGCGAGACCATGGGCGCGACCGGACAGGATGGCATGTAAGCGACAGGGGTAGAGATGGTGAACGAAGCACGCCACAACGGTGCGGACGGCTTGAAAGCCCTAGAAGAGGTACAGCGGGACGGTATGGACGGCTCGAAGGGCGCGGACGGGACACCGCGGGACGGCAACGACGAGATGGGGTCGAACAGCGTGGAAGCGGCAGGTCGGAACGGGCAGGACGCGATCGGGCCGGAGGTCTTCGACGCGCTGAGACGGGTGTCGACCGCCACCATCACCACCCAGCTCTTCGCCCGCGGCCTGCGCAACGCCTTCATGGCCGGTCTGCGCCCGCTCAACCCCGCCTTCACCCGGATGGTGGGGGAGGCCTTCACGCTGCGCAACATCCCCGCGCGCGAGGACCTCGACGTGCTGTCGGTCTTCAAGGACTACGACCACCCGCAGCGGCTCGCGGTCGAGTCGGTCGGCCCGGGCCAGGTGCTGGTCATGGACTGCCGCGGCCAGACCCGCGCCGCCTCGATCGGCGGCATCCTCGCGACCCGCCTGCTGCGGCGCGGCGCGGCGGGGCTGGTCACCGACGGAGCGGTGCGCGACTCGCCGTTCTTCGCCCAGCTGGAGCTGCCCTCCTTCGCCGCGGGGGTCTGCGCGACCACCAACCTCGCCCGGCACCACGCGGTCGACCTGCAGGTCCCCATCGGCTGCGCCGAGGTGCCGGTGTACCCCGGGGACGTCATCGTGGCCGACGCCGAAGGCGTCGTCTGCGTGCCGCGCCACCTGGCCGTCGAGGTCGCTCGCGACGCCCTCGAGCAGGAACGGCTGGAGGAGTTCATCCAGGCCGAGGTCGAGGGCGGCGCCCCGCTGCGCGGCACCTACCCGCCGGACGAGAACACCCTGCGGCGCTACCGCTCCCGCTGAGACCCCGCCGCCGGCTCCACGGGACTCCGTATCGGTCTCCGGCGGTCCGGTATGCGGCGTGTGGCGTACGAGCGTGCGGGGCCATGGCGTCGCGTCCGCGGGCGGCGGCCGGGGCGCCTCGGCGGACGCGGCGTCCCGATGCGGCCACGCATTGTCACTGATCGAACACGTGGTGCTATGGACACGATGAGTGATTGGACGGATACTCAGCGTGTCGAATCAGTCTCCCCGGTCGCTCCGGCACCGACGGCACCACATCGGCGGCGACCACCGTGATGCCGCGTGGCCATGGCGGCGCACCGGGAACGAAGCTAGGAGAGCGATGCGCCCGAAGAAGTCCACCGCCCTCGCCCTGTCCGTCATGCTGACGGGCGCGTGCCTTGCCACCGTCGCCTCGGCGAGCGCGGACACCACCCCGGCCGGCGCCCCGCCCGGCCCCGCCGCCCTGCCCCCGGGCTATCAGCTGGTCACGCTGCCCAACGCCAACGTCCCGAACTTCCAGCGCCGCACGCTCTACTGCCCCGGTTCCAAGAGGGTGCTGGGCGGCGGGGCCGAGGCCCGGGGCAACCGCGCGATCCTGGTCGGGTCGTTCCCCACCGACGACGCGCGGGGCTGGATCGGCCTCGGCCGCCAGGACGGATACAACGACGTCGGCATCAGCGTCTTCGCCATCTGCGCCGACTGACCATCGCCCCACCCAGCCGGCCCCGGGATCCTCCCGGGGCCGGCCCCTTTTCCACCGCCGCCCGCCCGGAGGCCGCGGTTTCAGCCGGCCGAGCGCGGCTTGAGCGTCCACAGGCCCGTGCCGTACATCGCGAGTCCGAGCACGATGAACGCGGCCGCCACCGGGTAGCGCAGGCCGGACGGCATGTACGTGGCCAGGAACCAGGTGTGGCGCAGCATGTCGTTGCTGACGAAGACGGCCGCGACGACGCCCTGCGGGAACAGCGGGATGGCGCCGAAGCCGAAGCACCACCAGGTGATCGCCTTCTTCGTCTTGGACAACTCGTCGAAGCGGGACCTCGCCGTCGGCCGCGGCCTGCGTCCGGTCCGCATCGTCTCCAGCAGTTCGGGGCCGTGCGAGCGCAGCCGCCGCTCGGCGAGCAGGCCGAAGCCCCACGCGAACAGCACCCCGGTCACGACGCCGACGGCCACGCCCGCCCAGCCGAACCACAGCGCGGCCAGCCCCGCCGGCACACCGGTGAGGAGCACCAGCGCGAGCGCCAGGTAGGCCAGCCCGGTCAGCCCGCCGTCGTCCTCACTGGTGCGCAGCGGATTGCCCGAGCGGCGGTGCGGGTCGGTGCCGGGCACCAGCCCGTACACCGAGATCAGCGGAACCAGCCCGGTCGCGCCGCCCAGCAGGGCGGGCAGCAGCGCGAGCATCAGCGGCCACGGGCCGCCGGTGATCGCGGTGAACGCCAGGGTGATCACGATCGCCACCGGGGCCTGCGCCGACAGCCAGGCCAGCTGCCTGCCGCGCACGTCGCTCACGCCGGGTGTCATCAGCGTCAGCCACAGCGCCGTGCCGTCGGTCCCGTACAGGTTGGCGGCCATGGCCGCGGCCATCACGATGAAGATGGGGCCGGCGTAGGGAAGCATGCCGTCCCAGCCGAGGATCAGCGGGCTGGCCGCGAAGCAGACGCCGTACGACAGCGCGAAGGTCAGCTGGTGGTTGCGCACCAGGTCGCGCGACCACGTGCGCAGCTCCTTGGCGACGATCGCGCCGTTGACCGTGGCCGCCGTCATCGGGCGCCTGCCGCGCGCGGAGGGCCGCGTCGCGCCCGCGCGCCTGCCGAGCAGGGCGGCCCAAGCGCCCAGGAGCAGCAGCCCCAGTACGGCCAGCGCCGCCAGCGCCCGCCAGTCGCCCTGGACGGCCCGCAGGCCCCACCCGGACGGCAGGTACCAGACCGCGGAGGGCACGCCCGTCTCGCCGAAGGCCCAGAAGAAGACCCAGATCTGGCCGAGCGCCGCCAGGATCGCGCCGTTGAGCACCCCCGAGGCGACGGCGCCCAGGCGTGAGCGCAGCGCCAGCCCGACCAACGCCACCGACACCTTGGACAGCAGGACGAACACGGCGAGCTGCAACACCATCGCGGGCACGGCCAGCAGGGCGTTGGCGGGGCCGAGCCGTACACCCGCCACCAGCAGGCCGAGCAGGGCGGTCAGGCTGACCAGCGGCGCGACGCCGACGAAGGCCGCCACCAGCAGGCCCGCCGCCAGGCGGCGAGAAGGCAGGCCGAGCAGTGAGAAGTACTCCGGCCGCAACGTCTCGTCGCCGCCGCCCATGAAGACGGGCCCGAGCATCCAGCCCAGCATCCACACCGCGTACCCGGCCGCCAGCAGGTCCGGGCCGGCGAACGCCAGGTAGACCGTCCCGGCCGCGAACAGCACGCCCAGCACGGCTCCCGTGGCCGCGGTCTGCGCGCGCCCGCCGTGGAAGGAGTGGCGCAGCACCGCGACCTTCATCTGGGCCATGGTCAGCGCGACAGCCACGACAGCTCCTTCACCCCGTTGTCCCGGTCGCCGACGAGCCCGACGAAGGTGTCCTCCAGCGACCGCGCGCCGCGTACCTCGTCAAGCGTGCCGGCGGCGGCCACCGTCCCCTTGTCGATCACCGCGACGTGGTCGCACAGTTGCTCCACCAGCGCCATCACGTGGCTGGAGAGGACGATCGAGCCGCCGCCGGCGACGAAGCCGCGCAGCATCGTCTTGATCGTGGCGGCCGACACCGGGTCCACCGCCTCGAACGGCTCGTCCAGCACCAGCAACCGTGGCGCGTGCAGCAGCGCGGTGGCCAGGCCGATCTTCTTGCGCATGCCGGTCGAGTACTCGATGACCAGCGTCCGCTCCGCGCCGTCCAGCTCCAGGACGTTCAGCAGCTCGTCGGCGCGCTGGGCCACCACCTCCTTGGTCAGGCCGCGCAGCAGGCCCAGGTAGGTGAGCACCTCGCGCCCGGTCAGCCGTTCGGGCATGGCCAGCCCGTCGGGCAGGACCCCCACCATCGCCTTGGCCCGCTCCGGGGCGGACCAGACGTCCTCGCCGAAGATCCGGGCACTGCCGCCGTCGGGCCGCAGCAGGCCGACCGCCATGGACAGCGTGGTGGTCTTGCCCGCGCCGTTCTGGCCGACGAGCCCGAAGAAGGAGCCCTGGGGGACGCTCAGGTCGATGGCGTCGACGGCGAGGTTCTCGCCGAATCTCTTGGTCAGCCCGCTGATCTCCAGCGCTGGCGTCATGGTGGTGTCCTCCGGGGGGTTCCCGCCGGCCCGAGCGGGGCCCGTCGCGGTCGTGGGGGAAGATCGGTCGTGGGGTCGCCGCGGCCGGCGGGTCCGCGAGTGGATGCCGCGGTACCCGTTCACACGGCGGACGGTGGGGTGGGCGGGCTCCCTTCGGGTTCGGGGAGCCGGGCGTCGCCGGGTACGGCGAGCCGGTCGTGGGCGGCGGCGAGTGTGTCCACGGCCTCGTGCGGTGCGCGCGCAGGCCGGGGTGGTGGTCGTCGCGCGCCAGATCATTATCTGGGAAACAGTGCGACCAAATCCACGAGCGGCCGCGGGACCGCGCCGGGTACGGCGGGCCGGGTGGCCATGGCGAGGCGTCACGTCATCGCCGGCGCGGACGCACGGGCCGGCGCCGCTCAGCGACGCCGAGGGTGTGGCCCGCAGCCGGGCGACACTGGACGAGTGACCTGGAGCCGCGGGATCACCGGCGCCGGCGCGGAAGGTCAGTCCTTGTCCTGCGAGCGGACGAGGTGGGTGACGGTGCGCTTGACGTGCGTTCTGGCCAGGCGTTCCGCCAGGGCGGCGTTGCCGGCCGCCACCGCCCCGAGGATGTCCTCGTGCTCGGCGTGCTCTTCGCGCCAGGTGGGCCAGCGCCGCCACAGCACGCTCACCGTGCCGAGCGCGGTGAGGTCCTGCAGGTTGTCCAGCTGCGCGGTGACCAGCTCGTTGTCGCACCCGCCGTACAGCGCCCGGTGGAAGCGGCGGTTGGCCAGGCTGAGGGCCGTCGGGTCCTCGCCCGACAGCAGCTCGCGCGCCTCACCGAGCGCCTTGCGCGCGTCCTCGACGGCGCCGGAGTCTCCGGCGCGGGTGGAGGAGGCCACGGCCCACGGTTCGAGCAGCAGGCGAAGCTCCTGGGCCTTGCGTAGGTCGGCGGCGTCGAGCGTCCGCACGCTGACCCCTCGGTTGGGGCTGATGACGACGAGCCCCGTCGCGGCGAGGCCGATCAGCGCCTCGCGCACGGGGGTCTTCGACACGCCGAGCTGCTCGGCGAGCCGGCGTTCCACGAGCGTCTCGCCCGGTTTGATGCGGCCGGACAGGATGGCGGTCCTGATGGAGTCGGCCACGAGGTCGGTGCGGGTCGTGGACCGCGCCACGGGCCGCAGTACCGGTTCCTCCGAGATGTTGTACACCGGTATATCGTGCCGCACGCCCACCGGCTCCGCTCACGCCGCTCCCGGTTCCGCCGGTTCGGAGGTTCAGCGGGCGCGTGCGCCGGCGGTGGTCCGGCGGTGCGGTGAATCCACGACGTTAAGGCGCCCGCCCGCGGCCCGCGGGCGGGCATCCGTAGCGGCGGCAGGGGAGCGGCGTCAGCCCATGTCGGGCTCTGGAGCGCCTCCGGAGCCGAGGAGGAAGTCGAAGTCGCAGCCCTCGTCCGCCTGGAGGATGTGGGCGTCGAAGATGGTGCCGTACCCGCGCTGGAACACCGGCTCGGGGGGCTGCCAGGCGGCGCGGCGGCGCGCCAGCTCGTCCTCGGGCACGTCGAGGGACAGGCGGCGTCCCTCGACGTCCAGGGTGATCGGGTCGCCGTCCCTCACCAGCGCGAGCGGTCCGCCGACGTGTGACTCGGGCGCGACGTGGAGCACGCACGCGCCGTAGCTCGTGCCGCTCATCCGGGCATCGGAGATGCGCACCATGTCACGGATGCCCATCTTGAGCAGCCGGTTGGGGATGGGAAGCATGCCGTGCTCGGGCATTCCGGGGCCCCCGCGCGGGCCCGCGCCGCGCAGCACCAGCACCGAGTCGGCGGTGATCGGCAGGCTCTCGTCGTTGATGCGCCGCATCAGGTCGCGGTGCCCGTCGAACACCACCGCCGGGCCGGTGTGCTTGAGCAGCCTCGGCTCGGCGGCCACGTGCTTGATCACCGCGCCGTCCGGGGCGAGGTTGCCGCGCAGGACGGCCAGGCCGCCCTCCTCCGACAGCGGGTTGCCGCGCGTGCGGATCACCTTGTCGTCGTGCACGCCCGCCCCTTCGAGCGTCTCGCCCAGGGAGCGGCCGGTGACGGTGGGACGGCCCGGGTGGAGCAGGTCGGCGATGCGGGCCAGCAGGCCGGGCAGGCCGCCGGCCAGGTAGAAGTCCTCCATGACGTAGGCGCCGCTCGGGCGCAGGTCGGCGAGCACGGGGACGCGCCGGGAGGCCTCGTCGAAGTGGTCGAGCGTCAGCTCCACGCCGCTGCGGCGGGCCATGGCGATCAGGTGGATGACGGCGTTGGTGGACCCGCCGAGCGCGAGGACGGTGGTCACCGCGTCGGCGTAGGCCTCGGCGGTGAGGATCGCGGACGGGCGCAGGTCCTCCCAGGCCATCTCGACCACGCGGCGGCCGGTGGCGGCGGCCATCCGGGTGTGCGCGGAGGCCACGGCGGGGATGGAGGCGGCGCCGGGCAGCGTCATGCCGAGCACCTCGGCGACCGACGTCATGGTGGAGGCGGTCCCCATGGTCATGCAGTGGCCGGGGGAGCGGGCGATGCCCTCCTCGACGCCGCTCATCTCGGCCTCGGTGACCAGTCCCGCCTGCTTGTCGGCCCAGTAGCGCCACATGTCGCTGCCGCTGCCGAGCACCTCGCCGCGGTGGTTGCCGGGGATCATCGGGCCGGACGGCACGAAGATCGCCGGAATGTCCATGCTGATGGCGCCCATGATCAGCGCCGGGGTGGTCTTGTCGCAGCCGCCCATGAGCACCGCGGCGTCCACGGGGTGGGAGCGCAGGAGCTCCTCGGTCTCCATGGCCAGCAGGTTGCGGTACAGCATCGTGGTCGGTTTCATGAAGGACTCCGACAGCGACATCACGGGCAGCTCCACCGGGTAGCCGCCGGCCTGCCAGACCCCGCGCTTGACGTCCTGCGCGCGTTCGCGCAGGTGGATGTGGCACGGGTTGAGCTCGCTCCAGGTGTTCAGGATGCCGATGACGGGCCGGCCCATGTGCTCTTCGGCGGACAGGCCGAGCTGGCGGGTCCTCGCACGGTGGCTGAAGGAACGGAGCCCTTCGGTGCCGTACCACTGGTGGCTTCTCAGTTGATCAGGGGTCAGACGCTGCACGAGTCCTCCTCGATATCCTGATATATCACGATATCGGCAGCCCCCGGCGCGCCGATGCGGGGTGACGGGCGTGGCCCACTCTGTCACCTTATGACCGGACGTCGTCCTGGACGGGGCGCGCGGG
This sequence comes from Sphaerisporangium dianthi, assembly GCF_042654065.1. Taxonomy (NCBI): domain Bacteria; kingdom Bacillati; phylum Actinomycetota; class Actinomycetes; order Streptosporangiales; family Streptosporangiaceae; genus Sphaerisporangium; species Sphaerisporangium dianthi. The sequence continues at coordinate 64,213 of NZ_JBHSFP010000033.1, forward strand.
TCATCCGTGGAAGGGCCCTGCCACGGATGACCACGGCGGCCGTGCGGGCTGGCCGCGCACCGGGATGGCGGCGGAGCGCGTCAGGCCCCGGCCGGCTTCTCCGCGACCTGGGCAAGCTCGGCGACGATCCACGCCTCCGCGGCGTCCGTGGCGACGCCGAGGCCGGTCAGCACCTGGGCGGACGCGGCCTCCTCCGTGCCGAGCAGGGCGAGGAGCAGGTGCTCGGCGCCGATGTGGGCGTGCCCGAGGCGCAGCGCCTCGCGCACGGTGATGGCGAGCACCTTCTTGCCGCCGGAGGTGAAGGCCACCTCGCCGGCGCCCTCGTCCCCGGCCGCCCGCTCGGGGGCGGGGCCGAGGGAGGCGAGAGCCGCCTCGCGCACCCTGTCCAGCGGCACGCCCTGCGCCACGATGGCCCGGGCGGCCGGCGACTCCGGCTCGCGCAGCAGGCCGAGCAGCAGGTGCTCGGTGGCGATGTGGCCGTGCCCGGTCTGGCGGGCCTCCTCCTGCGAGGCCACGATGGCGCGGCGGGCGCTGTCGGTGTACCGGGCGAAGGAGGTCGGGTCGAACGGCTCGCCGTCCTTGGGGACGAACCGCTTCTGCGCGGCCTGCTTGGTCACGCCCATGCTGTGGCCGATCTCGGTCCAGGAGGCCCCGGTTCTGCGGGCCTGGTCGACGAAGTGGCCGATGAGGTGGTCGGCCACCTCGCCGAGGTGCTCGGCGAGCAGCACGGCTCCGGTGAGCTGCTGGAGCGCGCCGCCGCCGGCGTGGTTGCTCTTGATGTGCTCGATCAGGTCGTCGAGCCGTACAGGCGTCTGTCGCATGCGTCAACCATAGGTTGACGCGCCTGCGATCGTCAACCTTGGGTTGACGATCCGCTGTGCCGTCCGGGGCGCGACGGCCGTCAGTGCACGTTCACCGCCGCGCGGACCGCGTCGGCGAGCAGGCCGTGGCGGGCGGGCCCGGCCAGGCCCGCGTGGTATAGATGCACCTCCTGCGCGCCCGACTCGGAAAGGCGCCGCACGTGCGGGGCGATGTCCTCCTGGCGGACCGGCGGCAGCACGGTCACGTACGCGCCCACCGCGACCTGCTCGGGCAGCATGTGCCGGGCGATGCGCACCCGGTCGAGGGACTCCTGGCCGGTGGGCCAGCACTGCACGACGACGGCGTCGACGTCCTTGCCCGCCTGCGGGCCGAGCCCGGGGTTGGCGCCCGTGGCCCAGGGGTCGGGACTGGCGTGCAGGCTGACCCGCAGGCCGGCCGGCAGCGCCTCGATCACCTGGTGACGCAGCTCGTCGGCCGCCTGGTGGCGCACGGAGAGGATGGTGGCCGCCGTCGCGGGGTCGAGATCGTGCTCGCGTGAGCGCACGGCGGCACGCAGGTCGCGCACGGTGCGCTCGGGGTCGGCGCCGCCCGCCGTCCAGCCCGCCTGGCAGGCCGCGCAGCAGCACACCGACAGCATGCGCCGGGCCCGCGCGTCATAGGCGCCGTCGGTCTTGTCATGGTGGCCGCCGTGGTCGGCTCCGAGCTGCCCGCAGGCCTCCAGCAGCGCCCCGGCCAGCGGCAGGTCCCGCACCGTCTCGGCGGCCAGCGTGGCGGCGTACTCGCGGACCTCGGCCCGCGACGGGCAAAGAGCCCACGGGTAGTGCTGCCCGAAGCAGTTCACCACGCTCACGTCCGGATGCGCCTCGCCCAGCCGCGAGTTGTGCGTGAGCACGATCCAGGCCGTCACGGGGATCCCGGCGTCGGCCAGGGCGCGCGCCGCGGTGCCGAAGGAGTCGGGATCCTCCATCCAGGCGGGCGTCCCCGGCACCAGCCGCCTGTCCTGCCAGGCCTCCTGCCGGACCGGACGGTAGAGCGCGGCGTGCCTGGCGTCCATGTACGCCCGGTCGGGATGCCAGGGGGTCGCCGCCCGCACCGTGTGGTAGGCGGCGGCGAGGTTCACCCCGTCGCCGCCGAGCGTCTGCACCCGTGCCGTGAACAGCGGGTCGCCGATCACGTCCCACGGATAGGCATGTACGAGCACTCGCATGGTCATCGCCTCCCCACGAGGGGCCTCACCCCAAAATGGCGTTGTCCAGGCATACCGATATACCAGTGCGGAGTCAATGGCTGCGGACGATCGAGGTCGCGGCCCCGGTCGCAGGCATGAAAACCCGCGGCCGGGACAGGGAGGGGGTGAGACCCGAGGCCGTATATGGGGGACGACACGATGGGACAGCAAGTGGCAAGGGAGCGGTTCTCCGAGGCGGAGTACGGGCGCTTCGGGGAGCGTCTGAAGGATTCGCTCATCGCCCTGCGCGAGTTGCTGGCCAGGCCGGGGTTCGGCGCCGGGCCCGCGACCGTCGGGGCCGAGCTGGAGTTCTTCCTCATCGACGAGGACGGCCGCCCGCTGCGCCGCAACAAGGAGGTCCGCGACGCCGCCGCCGACGAGCGGGTGGTGCTGGAGCTCGGCAGCTTCAACCTGGAGGTCAACCTGACCCCGGCGCCGCTGGCCGGGCGGCCGTTCAGCGCCCTCGCCGGCGAGACGCGGCGGTTGATGGAACTGGTCGACGAGGCGGCCCGGTCGCAGGGCGGCCGGGTGGTGCCGATCGGCATCCTGCCGACGCTGACAGAGTTCGACTTCACCCGCGACGCCATCAGCGACGACACCCGCTATAGGGCGCTCAGCCGGGGGATACGCCGGGTGCGCGCCGAGCCGTTCCGCGTGCAGATCCACGGCAACGAGCGCCTGGAGCTGGAGGTGGAGGACGTCGTCCTGGAGAGCGCCAACACCTCCTGGCAGGTGCACCTGCGCACCTCTCCCGAGGAGTTCTCCCACGCCTACAACGCCGCCCAGCTCGCCATCGGCCCCGTGCTGGCGGTCAGCGGCAACTCCCCGTCGTTCCTGGGGCGCGACCTGTGGGAGGAGACCCGCATCGCGCTGTTCGAGGAGTCCGCGGACGACCGCGACATGGAACGCCCCTGGCGCGTGGACGGCCGGGTCTGCTTCGGGTCCGGCTGGGTGGAGAGCGGCGCCGGCGAGGTGTTCGAGCAGAGCGTCCGCGAGTACGAGCCGGTCATGCCGGTGCTGGACGAGGAGGACCCGCTGGCGGTGATCCGCGAGGGCGGCATCCCTGGGCTGGCGGAACTACGACTCCACCAGGGCACGGTGTGGCAGTGGAACCGCCCGGTCTACGACCCCGCGGACGGCGGGCACCTGCGGGTCGAGCTGCGGGCGCTGCCGGCCGGGCCCACCTGCGCCGACATGGCGGCCAACGCGGCCTTCCTGATCGGCCTGGTGACGGCGATGGCGGCGCGGCCGTCCTGGATCGGCGGTTTCCCCTTCGCCGACGCCTACCGCAACTTCTACCGGGCGGCGCGCAACGGGCTTTCCGCCGAGCTCGCCTGGCCCGGGCGCACGGACGTCGTCCCGGCTTTCGACCTGGTCGCCGACCTGCTGCCGGTGGCACGCGGCGGGCTGCTGTCGGCGGGCGTGGACGCCGACGAGGCGACCCACCACCTGTCGGTCATCGCCGAGCGCGTCAGGCTGCGCCGCACCGGGGCCCTCTGGCAGCGCGAGACGCTCGCCGCACTCGGGGATGAGCCGGGCGCGCGGGCCGCCATGCTGGCCCGCTATCGCGAACTGGCCTTCGGCGGCGACCCCGTCCACACCTGGCCCCGCCCCTGAGGGCCGCGGTGATCGTCCCGCCTCGCCACGCCCGGCTCGGGGCTCCCTCGCGGAGCTCGGCTCGGGGCGGCCTCGCGGATCAGTCGTCGATGCCCGTGAGGGAGCTTCCGTAGCTGAGCGCGACGAGCTGGGCGACGGCGCTGTGCGCGCCGAGCGGCTCGGCGCAACCGGCTCCGACCGCCTCGGCGGCCTTCGTGATCTTCTGCTGGTCGATCTCGGGGCCGATGAGGAACGGCGCCAGCGCCAGCCGCGAGGCGCCGATGTTGCGCAGGCGCTGGGCGGCGTCGCCGACGCCGGGCGATGCGTCCAGCGAGGCCGCCACGACCGGAAGCGTGAGGCGGGCGGCCAGCAGGACGACCGTGGCGTCCGCCGCCCGCACGGCCTCCTGGCCGCCGACCGTGCCGACGATGATGCCGTCCACCGGGGCCGCGATGTTGAACAGGCGCATGCGGTCGGCGCGCGCGAGGCCGCTCTCGGCCAGCTTGACGTGCAGCGCCTCGGCGAGCAGCGGGTGCGGCCCGAGCGGGTCGGCGATCGTCGTCATGACGTCGCTCTCGGCCACGGCCTCCCGGATGGCCCGGTACACCTGCTGGTGGGGCCCGGTCACGAGCGGGACCACGATCGCCGCGGGCGATTCCTTCGGCCGGTCGGCGGCGCATTCGGTGAGCGTCTCGGCCAGGCTGGTCTTGCTGTCGCCGAGATGGATGAGGCGCACGTCGAGCTGGGGATGGTCCACGCTGACGATGGTCTTGACCGCGGCGGGGATGTCGCCGCCGGCGCCGGGCGCGGCGAGCACGAGCGCGGGCGCGTCCGGGGGAAGCTGCGCGGGCACGGGCCGCCGGTGCCGGCCGGAGCTGGTCCGGAACGAGCGTTCGCGGACCGGAAGCTCCTGTGGAGCCTGATGACCATCGTTCACATCGGCGGATTTTACGGGGTATGAGGCGAAAGTTAAGTCTGATTCGCGGTGACGCTCGGTGGGAGGCGGGCTCAACTCCCGTGACATCAGTGACAAATTAGGACTCGATCCTCTGAACCGCACCAACGGTCCGTAATCATTCGAGATCATCGTGGGGACGCCTGACCCTGACGAGGGCCTCCGACGGCCCCCAACGCTGACAGTTGCCTGTACCGCACCTGTGAAGTTTTTTTCGCGAGATGGAAGCCGCCGCGCGTGTCAGCGCACACGAGGGTGGCCGGCGGGACGGTCGCTCAGCGTCGACGCGGACCGGCCGGCCCTCGAGGCGGCCAGCGCCAGGAGGGCGAGCACCGCGCACGCGCCCATGATGAGGCTCATCGGGACGGCGTCGCGGGCGCCGCCCGCACCGGCCAGCGGGGCCATGACCGCGCCGAAGGCGAACTGCGCGGTCGCCATGAGGGCCGCCGCGGTCCCGGCCGCGCGAGGCGCGCGGGAGAGCGCGACCGCCGAGGTGTCGCCGAGCACCAGGCCGAGCGACGCGACGGCGAGCAGCAGCGGCGGCAGGCACGTGTCGGCCGTCAGCCGTCCCGTCACGGCGAGCACGCCGATCGCGACGGCGCAGAGGAGCAGGACGGCCAGCCCGGCGCGCGCCGGCCACAGCGGCCGGAAGCGGTGGGCGAGCCTCGCGCCCAGGGCCGCGACCAGCACCAGGGCCAGCGCGTTCAGGCCCAGCGTGGCGGCCACGGCCGCGATGTGCGGGCCCAGCAGGTGGGGGAGGAAGAACGGGGCCGCGGCCAGGTAGGCCGCCAGCGCCCCGAAGGCGAGGACGAACGCCGCGGCCGGGCCGAGGTGACCGCGGTCGCGCAGCAGGGCCAGGTCGCCTCGCGGGAGCAGCGGGCTCACCGTCCGGGCGTGGAGGGGCAGCGTCTCGGGAAGGGCGATCAGCGCGGCCAGGAACATCAGCAGCGACAGCAGCGCGAGCGCGCCGAACACCGCCCGCCAGCCGGCCGCGGCGACCAGGACGCCGCCGATCGGCGGCGCGACGACGGGTACGGCGGCGAGCACCCACATCTGGGCGGCGAAGGCGTGGACGGCGCGGCGTCCCCGTGCGAGGTCGGAGACGACGGCCCGCCCGATCACCAGGCCGGCCGAGCCGGTCAGCCCCTGGACGAACCGCGCGCCGGCCAGCGCGCCCGCGGTGGGCGCCAGCGCGCACACCGCCCCGGCGATCGCGCATATCGCCAGGCAGGCCAGCAGCGGGCCCCGTCGGCCGTAGCGGTCGGACAGCCGTCCGAGCGTGAGGTGGCCGACGGACATGCCGAGCAGGAAGGCGGAAAGGGTGATCTGTACCCCGATGGCGCCGGTGCGCAGATCACGCCCGATCGAGGCCAGCCCGGGAAGGTACATGTCGGTGCCGAACGGCGCGAACACCGACACCAGGCCGAGCACGGTGATCAGCTGCCGGGAAGGGCTCGCCGCCCGAGGGGCGCCGACGATGGTGGTAGCGGTCATGGCGACTCCATGGGGCGGTGAACGGCGACCGCCGGTTCCCCGCACCGCCGCGGGGTCCCGCGGGCCACCCGCGAGAGCGCGAACGATGCCGTACCTGGCCACAGTACGCCTGGCGCCGGCGCGGGCCGCCGCCCGGGCATGCCCGTGACCTGCGATCGCCGGGTCAGGCTTCCTTGCGGGCGATGCCGCCGACCGACCAGACCGCACGCGGATCGAGGATGTGCTGCCCGGCGTCGGGCCGCCACTGCGAGATGTAGGTCACGCCGGGCGCGACGAGCGGCATGCCGCCGAACAGGCGCTCGATGTCGGCCTTGGTGCGGAGCTGGTGGCGGTGGGCGTGGCCGGAGACCGCGCCGCTGCTCTGGTAGACGTCGGCGAGCTCGGCGGTGGCCTTCGGACGAGGGTCGGAGACGCTGTCGCCGATCGCCACGTAGCCGCCCGGGGCGATCGCGTCGCGGAACCGCGCGACGATGCGCGACGCCAGCTCGTCCTCGGGGATGAAGACCAGGGTGAAGAGCAGCAGGACCGCGACCGGCTGATCGAGGTCGATCAGGTCGCGCAGGCGGGGGTGGCCGAGGATCTGGTCGGGCGTGCGCATGTCGGCCTCGATGACCGCCGTGTGCTCCCCGTCGTCCAGCAGCGCGCGGGCGTGGGCGACGACCACAGGGTCGTTGTCGACGTAGACCACGCGGGAGCCGGGGGCCGCGGCCTGCGCGATCTCGTGGACGTTGCCCTGGGTGGGCAGGCCGCACCCGATGTCGATGTACTGCCGGACGCCCTGGGCGGCGAGGTATCGCACCACGCGGCCGAGGAACCTGCGGGCCTCGCGGCACATCATGGGCAGCTCGGGAGCGATCTCCAGCGCCCGGCGCGCGGCCTCACGGTCGGCCGCGAAGTTGTCCTTGCCACCCACGAAGTAGTCGTAGATGCGAGCTTTATTGGGGATCGTCGGGTCGAACCCGAGTGGCTCGAGCCGCGGAAAAGTCGTCATCTCACCCCATATCGCCGGATCCCGATGGTAGCGCCGCTCGCATGACGATAACCGTTGTTCCAGACATGTATGAGATGTGGGTGGCGGGGGTACGGCGGCCGGGAGCGCCCGGCGGGCCATTCTCCCCGCCTCTCATCCCCCGTCCGAGCGGGTGCGGCGCGTCGTGTTCCGCACCCGGTCACGGGGACGCCTCAGGGTTTAGGGCATATCGCCGCGGATTTACGCCTCAGGCCCTTATTGCTGCTGTATGGTGTGCAGATGCAAGTACCGATGCACGTGCATCCGCACGCCGGTATGCTGATGCCCGGGCGGAAGTAGCCCGTCTGGCCCTTCGTTGGAACGAAGGGCTCGCTTGGTAACGATGTCAGTGTTCGTCGGCTTTGGGGATGTGTGAACCAAGATGGACGAGATCTCCAACGGCGTGACCGCGTCGGCGCTCTCGGGAGCACGCTGGCGCAAGAGCGCCTACAGCAATCCGAGCGGGAACTGCGTTGAGCTGGCCGAGCTCCCGGACGGTGGAGTGGCCGTGCGCAACTCGCGGCACCCCTCCGGGCCGGCGCTGATTTACAGCCGGGGAGAAATCGCGGCCTTCATCCAGGGTGCCAAGAACGGCGACTTCGATGACCTGGCACTTTGACGGACTCGGCGGCTACGCAGTGTGGAAAATCGTAGCCTAAGGGTGACGTTGGGGTATATCCGGATTGCACGGTCAGAGGTATCGTTGACTTCTCTTTGACCGCGAGAAGTGAGCAAGACCGCTGTTCTAAGGATTGTCCATGATCACAGCCCGAGCCGAAGGGGACGAGACCCCGCTCAACCTGATGGCTCGGGAACGGGGCAGCTCCACGGTCCTGCGCATCCTCCTGGGTTCCCAGCTCCGCCGGCTGCGCGAGCTCCGGGGCATCACCCTGGAGGCCGCGGGGCACTCCATCCGGGCCTCCCACTCCAAGGTCAGCCGCATGGAGCTGGGACGGGTCAGCTTCCGGACGCGCGACGTCGCCGACCTGCTCACCCTGTACGGGGTGGGCGACGAGCGCGAGCGCGACGCCCTGCTGTCGCTGGTCTCTCAGGCCAACCGTCCCGGCTGGTGGCACAACTACGACGACATCCTGCCCAACTGGTTCGAGGCGTACGTCGGCCTGGAAGAGGCCGCCACCCGCATCCGCTGCTACGAGGTGCAGTTCGTCCCCGGCCTGCTGCAGACCCCCGGCTACGCACGCGCCGTGGTCCTGCTCGGCCACCCGAACGTCCCCGAGGACGAGGTCCGGCGGCGGGTCGACCTGCGGATGGCCCGGCAGAGGCTCCTCACCAGGGCGGGCGCTCCGCACCTGTGGGCCGTGGTCGACGAGGCGGCGCTGCGCCGCCCGCTCGGCGGGGCCGAGGTGATGCGCGCCCAGATCGCTCACCTCATCGAGGCCATCGCCTCGCCCAACGTCACCGTGCAGGTCATGCCCTTCAGCGCCGGCGGTCACGCGGCGGCGGGCGGACCGTTCAGCATCCTGCGCTTCTCCGAGCGCGACCTGCCCGACGTGGTCTACCTGGAGCAGCTCACCAGCGCCATCTATCTCGACAAGCGCGAGGACCTCGACCGCTACCAGGCGGTCATGGAACGTCTGTGCATCGACGCCGTCCCCGCCACCGAGACCAAGAAGGCCCTGACCAGAATCCTCGCCGACCTCTGAGCACGGTCACCCGTGCGCGTGCAGCGCGGCGATCAGCCAGTCGAAGGCCGGGATGACCGACGGGGAGTGCTCACGGCCGTTCAGAACGGCCGGCAACTGCCAATAGCGCTCCACCTGGGCGTCGGCGAGCGTGCGGAGGCGGTCGCCCAACTCGGCCCGTTCCCCGGCCGGCAGGCGCGGATCGACGATGCGATCCAGGACGCGCCCGCCCTCGGCCGACCCAGGTGCGACGCCGGCGGCCAGGGCGTTGCCCGCCTCCTCCAGCACCCGGCGCCGCAGGTCGAAGCCCTCCTCGATGCGCGGCCCCGAAGCGCCGTCGAGCACGATGCGCCGCAGCCGCCCCCGGAAGCCCTCGTCGGCGACCAGCTCGGCCAGCTCCAGCCAGGCCTCGACCTGATCCGCCGCCGGATCGTCCGGCAACCCGGCGGGAAGCTCCCGCATCCATTCCGCCACGATCATGGCGTCGTCCTCGGGGCCGGCGCCGGCGAAGGTCTCCGCCACGAAGTCGTCGATGACCCGCTGCCGTTCGGCGGCGGACAACCGGGCGAGCCTGTGCATGATCATTGTCTCCTCTGTCGTGCCGCCGCGCTCGGCGATGCCGCCCAGCACGGCCCGGCGGAGCTTCAGGGTCCGGATCTCGGCGTCCAGGGCCCGCACGTGCGCCCGCGCGACCTCGGCCACGGTGATCTGCCGCGTCAGGATCTCCTGAACGGTCTCCAGGCCGATGCCGAGATCGCGAAGCGTACGGACCAGGTCGAACCGGGCGACGGCCGTCGCGTCGTACAGCCGGTACCCGCCGGCCGACCGGACCGTCGGGGGCACCACACCGGTGTTGGACCAGAACCGGATGGTGTGCACCGACAGCCCGGTCCGCCGCGCGATGCGCCCGACCGTGTAAAGCTCCGAATCGTCACTCACGCCGACGACCCTGCACCCTCGCCCCACCCGAAAGTCAACCGTCCCACCGACCCGTGCCCCCAAGCCTCATCCGCATAGGTGTGAGACCGTGCCGAACATTCGAGCCGGCCCCTATCGCCGGCTGCCAGGTCACGACGACGCCCATCTCATCGTCGCGACGCCGCGATCATCCCCACTGCGGCGGCGGCGGCGGTGGATGCGGCGCCGCACACGGTCCGTACCGAAAACCAGCCACCGCCGATGCGTTCAGCCGAGGCCGCCGGAAGCGATACGCCAGCGTTCGGCATCGGCGTTTCGCACGAGCAGATAACTCCATACGATGCGTCCGTTCTGCCAAGTCATCTCCTCGCATTGCCGCAGCGTGAAATCCACGTACACCCGGTTCACCTGTCGATAGGACTCTGCCTCGTACGTGTCAGGGATCGGTGCACCGGTGTCCACGTCCTGGATGGTTATCCAGTTGTTCAGCCCCCCGTCCGGGGACGATGCCGTTACTTCCCAGTACTTCGGGGTCGTGAGGGTGCGTGCTGCTTTTGTGTCACGTGCGATCACTGCAGCCAGATAAGCCTTGACCACTGCCTCCGGCGTCGCGTTCACCGGTGGAACGGTGATGGGGGGACCAGCGGGCAGTCGGCAGGAGGAACAGCCCGCCGGTAAGGTGAGCATGGCGCCGAAGACCAGAGCCACGCAAATTGATGCCAGCGTGCGGTTCATCAAGAATGAACGAGGCAAGTTGCTCCTCAGCAATACGGTCCAGGCCGCCGGAGTGCCCCGGCGGCCTGGATGAGCGGCTACTTCCAGACCCTTATGGCGTACACCTTCGCGTTCGGGTACTTGATCCGCACGCCCGGCAGCGAGACGGAGAGTTTGCGATAGTCGTACGGGGCGGAGTGTTGTGCGTACTGGACACCCTTCCAGGACCCGCTGGTGATCTTGCTGACGATCGCCGCGTGGCCGAAGTCAAGTGTGCCGCCGCTGAAGTCCCACAGCAGGATGTCTCCTACGCTGACGTCCTTCCACGAGGTGACCCACACGGCTCGCTTCTGTGCGGTCATGAAGTGCTTGTAGAAGTTATTGACGGCCGACCAGGAGTAGGTGGACATGAAGCGCTTAGGCCATAGCTGCCACCACAGCCTATTGTCATTCCGCTGTCCGGGATGCGGGTCTCCGGCGACGTACATCCGTGCCCCTCCGCCGTGGTATAGAGCTTGCGACACGAAGTTGGTGCAGTCGTTGTCGAACACCGTGTCGTCCTTATCTGACCGAACGTCAATCCGATCTGCCGGAGATGCATCGGCAGGGTCATCTCCGGCCTGCCCATGAATACCTGATCACCGGGAAGAGGTAGCCCCCCAATGAGTTGGTGTCGGTGACGCGATCGTCTCGGCGATGGTCGAGATCGGCTGGCGATTAGGCGACGCCGCTGGCTACCGGCCCGAGCGGGGCTGGATACGGGCGAGCTGTTCACCATCGGCGACACCAAGATCGATGAGTAGGTGGAACGAACTGCGGCAGGCCATTGAGGAGGGCTTCATCCTCGACGCGGCTGCGTAACTGCATCAGGTGCGACACCTACTACAAGCTGGTTAAACAACAACCCCGACGAGCGGGAGGTCGACCCCGCGAAGGCGAATCCGCCGACGGCAAGTCCAGGGCGTCGAGCGCGGCCGCACAGCCCGAGTATCGGATTCTCGTCGTGGCCGAGAAGTACCAGACCGGCTTCGGCCAGCCGCTGCTGACGACGACGTACGTCAACACGAAGCTCACCGGCATCAACGCCGCGCAGACCCTCTCCCGGCTCCACCGCACCGCCGACCGCAAGTCGCAGAGTGACCTGGCTGTCCTGGATTTCGCCAACGAGGTGGAAAAAAGCCAGGACGCCTTCCGGCCGTACTTCGAGCAGGCAACCACCTTCCCCACCGATCCGGACCTCCTCTACACAGGGCAGACGAAAGTGATGTCGGCGGCGATCCTGGTCGAGGCGGAGATGGACGCCTTCGCCCCGGACTACCTGGCGGCCGATGACCAGGCGAAATGAGTGAAGCTGCATGCCGAGCTCTACCGGCACCTCGCGCCCGGGTGCGAGCGGTTCTCCGCGCTGCTGCACAGCGAGGACGAGGAGGAGCGCGAGACGGCGGACAGGTTCCGTGCGGACTTGGACGACTATGTCCGCAATAATGCCTTCCTCGCGTAGGTCGTCCCTTACAGCGGAGCATCTCTACCTTTAAGGCCGGCACCTGCTCGCCCGCCTGGAGCGGTGCGGACGGCAGCGTGGACATCGGCGATGCCGACCTCGCCCGCCTGTGGATCGAGAAGACTGGGAATACGACGTCAGCCTGTCCTCAGAGGCTTCGGCGACGGAGCCTGTGGTGGCAGAGAGCCGGAGAAGTCGCTGCTGTCGGAGCTGGTGGAGAAGTTTAACGAGCGGTTCGGCACCTCGCTCACCGAGCAGGACATCTTCAAGCCCCTCGAGGAGGCGATGAAAGAGCCGAAGGTCCAGCTCGCCGCCGTGGCGAACGTCGATGAGGAGAACTTCGGCCACGTCTTCTACGAGGTCTTCGAGGACAAGATGATGGAGCACCTCGACACGAATGGCGGACCGCGGCAGCAAAATACTTCGTCCCGGACCAGGGTTTCCGCAGCTCCCTCAACATTGGTGCGGTTAGCCGCAGCGTTCCGCTCTTGTGCGGTGATCTTCCCGAGGGTCAGTTCACGAGGCGAATAGACTGGTGCTAATAGGTGTCAGCGCTGGAGCCCGGAGATCCGGCAGTGGTTTTGGCGGTGAGCGGGTCGCGGAGCATCTATCAAGGACATCGGTCCCCACGTGGGCAGGGCCTCATATCCGTGATCCACATCCCCGAGACGTTGCGATGTTTCTGCAGCTTTCGAACAAAGGCGGGCGATCCGCCGTCAACGACGGTTCCATAAATCAATCCGGCTGCTGCGGCTTGACGCAACTCCGCCACCGAAAGGCCGAATCCGCTTAAGGTCACGTCGTCACTAGGTCGCAATTGAGACACCCAACTTCTAAATTGGGCGAGAGAAGAATAGCTAGCGCAGTTTCGCGGCGTTGCTGATTTGAAGCAGCCTGATTCGCCGGACCAGTAGATGGGGTTGCCTGTACGCCTTGCGCCCGATAGGAAAATAGATGCCGAGGATCCGGATGAGGTGAATAGATTTAAGTCTCGTTCTTGTACTGGTTTCCTAAGTTGTATCAGTACGGTCGTTCTTACTCCCGATCCGACGCTCTTTAGGGCCTGATCGCTCCCGTCTCCATTTTTCCCTATTCCGAACTCTCCGATGGCCAGGGAGAGTCTATTCTCGGGCATCTGATTGATCTCTTGTACATGGCCCGACTTGTCTAGTCTGACAGCATAAGGAACGCGCGCTGAGGAAAATGCCCCATGGGAAGTGGGAAAGAAGACGGATATGGGGTGAAACTCGTATCCGTCTCTGCTCTCATCGAGCCTACTTCCAGTCGCGGCTAAGCGGTCTGCAGGGTTTGTCACCACAACAGCCAGCTTGACTACAGTCTCAAGATGATCCTGCTCCATATGCTCATTCGTTACGCCAATAAGGTCCGTGACGGGCGGGTTTCCGCTGCAACTGGTAGTGGCAATGATCGTAGCAGCCAGAAGATGCATTAGTCGACCGGTTCGCATATTCATCTCCTGTCGTTGCTCTGTGATATCCGTGTCAGTTCGTCTTTGCGGTATCGACATGTCTCAATGCCCGCTGTGCCCGGTGGCGATCGGCGGACATGGTAAATCGTGCGGGTGGTCAGTCGCGAGCCGAAGGGATCGTCCTTCGGCTCGCGACCTCTGGAAATTTAGCGTTCCATCCAAGAGGAGCTTGCAGCAACTATCTTAGCAGTTTTTATGCCTTTCTGCTTAGCCCAGTTGAAGGTTCCGAAGGTGCGCTGTTGATATCGCGATATGGAGCATGTGTTTCCAGTGCTCATCCAGCACGTTGCTATCAGTGCGTCCTTGGGCCCCCAAAAGGAGGATCTGAAGGCGATCTTATCGTTGGAGCCACCTTTATCGCCGATAAGGCTGTACTGCCCTGGACAGTCTTTCGATGCTGTTTGGGTGAAGGTCAAGCCGCCGCCGACCTCGCCGCCCTTTGGGAGGCCTACGTTCCCCTGAACTCCGAGTTGATAGGTTGTAGTCGTCACTTTGAAGCAAGCTGTGCTATTTATGTCGACGCCCGAGTTGTTTAGAACGTAAGCATTCACCTTCTTTGCGCTTGCGCCCTTCGGCTTCCGAAACGAAGAATCGGTGTATAGGGTGGCCACTGCGCCGAATTTACTGATGTTCCATGTTGTGTCGTCATATGGAAAACAGGCATCCCATTTTGACTGGCCTACAACCTCGAACAGCAGCCCTTTCGCAGGCCGGGTTTCCTCCTTGCTGTGCGCGCCGCTCCAACTCTTGACGTTGCTGCGACAGGATTCACCTACCATAGCTGTCGCCGATGATGATGCTGCAACCACATCATCATCCGGTGAACGCAGTTTCTGTGCGATGAAGGACTCGCCATCGGTTTCGAAGGAGTCGGTCGAATCCTCCTCGACGTCACTAGTGACCTGAATAACAGTGATATTGCCGCAGCGATCGAATATAAAGATGGAGATGGTGGATTCGCTTGGCTCCACCTGTCCAGGTGTCTGCGAGGTGGCATTGCCCCCCGTCCTGACGGCAGCCCCAGCCATGGCAGAAGCTTCTTCATTCCACGTGCGATTGATGTCGGCGGCCACGCGCACCGTACCGTCGGACATGGCTTGGATTACTGTGTCGCTGACCTGCACCTGTGAATTTGTGCGTGTAATACCCGCCCGCGTCATCGAAGCGCGTTTCTGAATCAGAGCCGCGTTCGCGAGCGATAGTTTGGCGGTACTCGGTGCGTCAGGGGCCACCCCGGGAGCATCCCAGATGGTGGTGGCGCGATTTTCCAGGACGGCGTCCTGGGCTTGATAGTAGGCCTTGATGCGGTCGATGTAGGCTTGACCGCCTGCATCAGTTGCCGCCGTGACGGTGTGTGGGGCGGTCGGGAGTTCGAGGAGGCACGTAGTGCCGCCCTTTATGGGTGGCGGGGGGACGGCCTTTGTAGTGGCCGTAGCGGCTTCCCAACCGCTTACCCCGAAGGCAGTCTTGGCACGCACCTTCACTGTGTAGGTGACATCGTTGACCAGGCCTGAAATGGCTGCGTACGGCTCCTTGGCCTCCAGCGTCTTGACGATGGCGCCACTGTTGTCGGTGACCTCGATGTCGTAACCATCCAGCATTGCCACGCTGCCGTTGGAGTCCGGAAGACCCCAACTGGCCAGGGCGCTGGCGTCCCCACCCGAGACGGTCAGGTTGAGCACCTTGCTTGGCGGCCCAGCAGGCAGGTAGGTGAGTGCCAGGGATGGCTGCTCAGCCGCAGACGCGTCGGCGAAGGTGACGACTTCGTCCTTATTAGACGTGAGCATCAGCCACTGGTACTCGCTGCCGGCGATGTCGGCTTGGGGGGTGTTCAGCGGCAGGGAGTATGCGCTGGTGTTTGAGTCGGCGTCGGCGACCAAGTCCGAACCCTTGGTTTCGCTTGTAACGGGGCTCTTCAGCGGTGTAGCGGTGATGGTGGCGTCTGCCGGACAGGGACCTGCCGGGCAGATGGGTGTACCGAGTTTGAGAACGGCTTCCGACACGCCTGCGCCGTCGGGCAGTTCGTCCAGACTAAAGCCGATCAGCGTTGTCGCCTTTTCGACGCCCATCCCTCCGATCTGCATTGTGGCCGCGTCGGCCACGGCGCAGGGCCCGCCGCTGCAGGCAGTCGGGTCGGTCTTGGCGGTCTTGATGACGAAGCTACTCCTGCCCAAGGCCAAGTGCCGGACGTCCTCAACAGGATCGGGCGGTGGCGTGCCAGGAATGGTGAATGACACCGAGGAGGTCTTGGATGTGCAGACCTCATCGGCGATGGTCTGCCCCTGGGCGCAGGCTTGCATCTGCCACCGGTAGGCAGTTCCTGGCTGGACGGTGTTGATCGGGATTTGGAAGGAGGCGCGCTCGCCGCCGTTGACGGCGCGCTCGCCGAGTGGTGCCGCGCCCACCGGGGCGCCGCTGCTGTCGTACAGGTAGTACCTGGCGGTCATGGGGCCGCCAGAAGGCCGGTTGACCATGCCGGACAGGACGGGCTGGACAGGGTCGGCCATACCTGTCTTGGTGTCGGCTGGCAGCATTGGCGCATCGGAGGTGATGCGGTAGGCCGGGCTTTCGTTGCAAGAGGGCTGGGTGATGCCGCTGCGGCAGGCCTTCACCACGAATTTGAGGCTGGCGGGATTGTCAAGTGAGAAGGTCTGTTGGATAACCTGCCCGGAGGGTTTGGCGTTGTAGCTGGTGGCGGCTACCTCGCCGTACAGGTCCTTGATCTCTTTGGTGGTGAGGGCGCGCTGGTATACGCGCATGTCGTCGACCGCGCCCTGCAGGTGGAAACTGCCGGACTTGTAGTTGCCGATGCGGAACGGCCCTGCGGTCACGCTCCCTGTAGGGGTGTAGTCGGCTTCACCGGAGAGCGCACCGTCGAGGTAGAGACGGATCTTGGCCGCCGCGGCGTCGTACATGGCGACCAGATGCGTCCAGGTGTCGGCCTTGGTGACCTTGGCAGAGTCGACCCAGACGCCGTAGCCGTTGCTACCACCCGTGCCGGAGATCTGCAGCCGCCACTTCTGGTAACTACTGCCGAGGTAGTAGATATCCAGTCCGAACGGATTGCCGTCCTGGCTGGCGACGGTCTGGATTGCTTCGCTGTCGGTGAGGCGGACCCACGTGCTCAAGGTGAAACTGGAGTTCTGGTTCAGGACCGGCCTGCTGGTCACTGCGTAGGCATCCGGTAAGCAGCAGCCACCGCTGCCGGTCATGTCGTTCAGTTGCAGTGCGCCGCCGAGTTTGCCGGTGGTGGCGGTTCTCCTGGTGCCGGTGTAGGTCGCGGTGTAACCGTTCGGCCCGGAGTCGGCTGCGGCTGCGGCGCTGGAGGGTTCGTCGAATTTCCAGTGCGCCACATGCCCCGTGGGGAAAGCAGGTGGGGGCAGCATGGTGGAGTCGTTGACGGTGACGGTGTAGTTCAGATTCGTGCCCTCCGGGACACTGGACTTGAACCCCACTTTCACGCTCTGGCTACGGGCGATGGCGTCGTTGCCGGTGAGGGAGTCGATGGATTCGGCGGTCACCGTGGGGATCTCGGGCGGCAGGAAGTAGGAGACCGTCAGCTTGGGCGGGGTGCCGCCGGTGCGGTCGGCCGAGTGGAAGTACACCCACCAGCCCGATCCCTGGGGAGGATCGGAATCGCCCTTGCCCGACAGTCGTATGCCTTGATCGGGGTAACCACTCGCCCAGGCTTGGGCCATCGCGGTGACGTCCCACGTGAAGGTATGTGGAATCCAGTTGCCGTTGGCATCGATTCCCGACGTGCTCGGGCAGAACTGGATGGAGGACCCGAAACTCGTTACCGATGGCTGGCTGCTCCAGCTCACGCCGGTGGCTGGCCAGCCGGAGGTGACCCGTTTGGCCTCGATACCGCCGGGCCCGTACCAACGGCAGCCCACCAACTGCTCGGCGTACACGTCCAGGCGGGCGCTGCCGACCGACCTGCCTGTGAGCGGTCCGGTGTCGAACTTCAGTAGAGAGTGACTGTAGGTGAGACTTCCGTTGGAGACTGTGCGCTCGATGCTGGTCATCAGCTGCGGCGAGGCCGGCGAGGTGTCGTAGGTGGCCTGGTTGCTCACGATCAGGTCGCTCTGCAGGGCGAGCGTCGTGGTGGGGTCCACCGTGACGGGATAGCGGGTGGCGGGATCGTTCAGAAACGCCGGGTCGGGCTTGAGGACCAGCGTCTGCCGCCCCTTGTCCTCGGCTATCCGCGTGTCGATCTTCCCGGTCCGCGGGGCGATCGCCTGGCGGTTGGCAGCCTCGGCCGGGTTCGGACCGGCATCGACGGCCACAGGCTCGGCGGCGGATGCCACCTGCTTCCCCTTGGCATCGGTGAGTTGCAGACCGCCCTTCTTGGCCTCAGCGAAGGCGAGGCCGTCGGTGTCGACGGGAATGCGGAATTCCACTGGCCCTGTCGGCCGCGTCCGCAGCACTACGTCATGACGGAAGCCGGTCGGCAGGGCGGTCACGACGAGGTCCGCACCCGGATACCCGGCCGCGTCGGCGTAAGTCGCGACGTTGCCATTGATCGTCGGCTTCGGCAGGGCCCTCGGCCAGGTGAGGGAGAACCGCTGCCCATTGCCGCGTTCCATGGACGCCAACGGACGATCCTGACCGCCTGCCGAGAACTCCAGATCGGCCTTGGCCAGCTTGGGCTTGAGCACCCCACCCTGTTCGACCAGGGTTGTGTCGATGAAGGCCCACGAGCCGTCGGCCCGCCTCAGCTGAGTGGGCCCGGCATAGGACTGCGTGGTCAGATGCCCGTCCGGGTAGGCCCAATGGCGCGCGGTCTCGGTGAATGCCTCGGTCACCTCGACCGGCCGGCCCTGCTTCCTGGCCTCCTCGATCGCGGCGCGGAACACCGCGTCCGGATCCTTCGGTTTCGGGAACTGGGTAATCGTGGGCACCGTAGAGGCGGGAGTCGGGTCCGGGTCGGCCATGGCTGGGGACGTGGTTCCGGCCACGAGCAGCGATGCTGCCACCGTGAGCACCGTTGCGATCGCGAGCTGTCTGGGCTGTTTCCCGCCTAATGTTGATGTTTTGACTAACTTGTCCACTAACGCTCTCAATCGCTTGTGAGTTATGTAGCGGACAATCTTTATCTTCGATGAATATCTCGCAGCAATATGAGATTGTTCATAACAAATTATGAGTAACAATCTGGAGCTCCGAAACGATACCTATGCCCGATCTGTCCCTCGATGTCGGGCAGTGGGGGTCGAAGGTGTCATTACGTGCTTGGGTGCGAGGTGTGCTGTGGCTTGTGACACGTAGTGCCCGACAATTACCTCCAGCTTGATCGGCGGTTATGGTCCAGCCCGTATATATCGCCTGGTCGGCCGCGAGGGCGGGTGTGGTGGGCAGGCGCCCCTGGCCGGCGGATGGCAGCAGAGATCACACTGGTTGCCCAAGCTGGATCACGATGTGGGACGACCGGTAGAACGGTGAGATCACGGAAGATCGCGGGCCGTACGAGCTCGTCGAGGAGCTTGACGCCGGAGCGATGGGCCAGGTCTGGCGGGGCGCGACGCGATGCTCGACCGCGAGGTCGCGAGGTCGCGAGGTCGCGATCAAGCTGATCCGCCCGGAGCTCGTCGCCTACCCTGAGCATGCCGAGGTGCTGACCAAGCGGTTCCGCCGGTAGGCCAGGGTCACGGCCCGCATCGGCCATCACGGCGTCCCATAGGTGTACGACGCGGTTCTGGAGCGTTCGGTCGCGCACCTGTACCTGGTGATGGAGTTGGTGCACGGCACGCCGCTCACCAGCTTTATCTCCCCGGACGAGCCGCTGCCCTTCTCCTGGGTGGCGTCCGTGGTGGTCCGCTCAACGCGGTGCTGAAACGGCGTCCGACGCCCGGGGGCCGACAACCGGCGGGTGTTGCGGCTCCGGCAGCGGCGGGCGGCGATTCTGGTGATCGGGGGCGACTTTCGGCGCGCCCTGCCCGAGTTCGACAGGCTCGCGGCTGCCTACGCCCGCGTGGCGGGGCCGAACGACACGGAGACCCTGGACTGCCGGCGGCAGGCGGCCTACTGCCGTGCGGAACTCGGGCAGGGGGTGGCGGCTCTTGAGGAGTTCCGCGAGGTGCTGGCACGCCTGCGGGCCGAGAAGGGCGATGGAGACGACACCGTGCTGGACCTGCGCCGCGACATCGGGTACCTGCTCGCCGCTGAAGGGCACACCGAGGACGCCATCGCCGTCCTCCAACCTCTCCACGACTGTGCGTTCATTGTTTGTCCCAGATCGAGGTGCCGTACACGACCTGGTGCCGGTCGACGGGGATCACGATGTCGGCGGTTTCGACCGGGCGCGCGTCCGCGTAGTAGGTGCGCTCGATGGTGAGCACGATCGCTCCCGGTGCTATGTCGAGCGTTGCGGCTTCATCGGCGAGCACCTGGCGAGCCGAGACCACCTCGGCCGCGTGCGTGATGTCCACCCCTATCTGCCGCATGCGTTCTACCACTCCACGGCCGGCGTGGGGGCCGTCCTCAGGCAGCACGATCGGTGTACCGCGGGTCAACGCCAGTGGCTCCCAGCTGCTGCTGAGCTGTACGGGTTCGCCGTCACCGCGGAACACATACCTGGTGAACATCACATCGGGGTCGTCGTCCTGCAGTGCGGGTATGGCCAGGCGCTCACGCACATCGGCCGGCGCGCGAGAAGTACGACTCTCGTAGTCCCACGACCCGATCTGCGCGTAGTCGGTCATCGACTGGGCGAACGGACTGCCGCCGATGGCGTTCCGGTGCCAGTTGCGGACGAGTCGGCGCCGCTGTGGCCGTGCGCGGACGTAGGTTCCCGATCCTGGCCGTGCGACCGCCAAACCTTCGGTGACCAGCAGGCCCAAGGCGTCGGACGCCGTGTTGCGCGCCACTCCGTACACCTTGACGATCTCGGGCGACGAAGGCAGGCGGTCCCCTTCGGCGAGTTCGCCGGAAAGGATGCGAGCCCGTAGTTCGTCGGCGATGCGTACGTACACAGGCCGATCGGTTTCGTGATCCACCCGAATAGCTTGACGGGTTGCCTAGGCAGGTTGCAAGCTGTGCATGAAGCCAATAAACCTGACTAGGAAGCCTGGCGATGCTCATGATCGAGTCGTTCCAGCAGTCATTGCCGGGTGGACCGGCGGCTGTTGACGCCGCGTGCGCCTGGATGAGCGCCATCGTCGGCAGTGTCGAGCCCGGCCAGGCGGAACTCGCTGTACGGATCACGAGAGAACTGATGGCCGGCGCCATACGGCACACCCCTGCAACGGAGGAGCTGCACCTTTGTGTCATTCCCTTGGCGACGAATCTCGTCATCGAGATTCGTGACCCGGGCGCTCCAGCCGCTGATGGCACCGCGCGTACCTCATGGGCAGACCTCTCCCTGGAAGTCGCCGAGTTCGGCAGTAAGCAGATCGCCGGCCAAGGTCACATCGCCTGGGTTCTTCTTCCCCCGAGACGGGGTTCGCATGACTGATCGCGATATGAGGACGGGACAGCGCGGCCGGCATCGGCGGGGCGGGATCGCGATTCGCGTTCGCCCGGGGGACTGGGATCTGGCCGAGCGGGTCGCCGCGCGGCAGTTGGACCAGATGGAGCCCGCCTGGGCCGTCTGGTACGGGCTCGGTGGGCGTCGCTTCTACGCCGCCGCCGTCTGGCCGGCGTCCGAGCCCTTGATCGTTCAGGCCGGTACCGCCGACGAGTTGCTCGACCGCATGCGGGAGGCCGAGGTCGGCGACCTGATGCGTGAGGCCGAGCGACGCGAACGTGTGCTCCAAGCCGAGCGGTCGGCATGGGCGCGTGCTCCCCGGCCAGCAAGAGAGCGGCCGGTGCCGCGTCCACCCCTGTCCATGCCGCATCCACCCCGAGGAGCGACCATGCCCGAGATGCCGGACGGCGCGCGTACCGTCTGCTGGGATCTGCCCTGCGACCTGTCGATGATCGGCAAGACCCGGAGCATGGTGAAGGAGGTTCTCACCTCATGGGCGCTCCAGAACTACGCCGACGACGTGGTCCTGGTGGTCGGTGAATTGCTGGCGAACGCGCTGACGTACGGGAAGCCGCCGGTCAGCCTCGCCCTGTCCGCCGAGAGGGGCAACCTGCGCGTGCGGGTCACCGACCACGCCGCCGAACAGCCTCGCCACCTGCACCTTGGCATCGAGGCCGTCCACGGCCGCGGTCTGACCATCGTCGAGGCCCTGGCCCACGAGTGCGGCGTCACCCCGCTCTCCGGCCCCTTGGGCATCTGCGGCAAGACCGTCTGGGCCCGCTGGCGCCTGTCGCCGGCGGACGAGGGTCCCGGTGAGAACGATCCGGTCGCTTCGCCGTCGAGCTGACCGGGACACAGCAGGTGGCGTTCGTGTGACCGTCCGCCGAAGCGGCGGACCTCAACTTTTGACGGCCTCTGCGATCTGGAGGGCGACCTGGACGGGTGTGAGGTGCGTGGTGTCGACGACCTCGGCCTCGTCGTGTAGCCACGTGCGGGCCGCCTCGGCGTAGGGCTCAAGGTACTGGAGACGGAAGGGGGAGGGGCCGAGAAGAGTGTCCCCCTCGATGCGCGCGCGGAGGGTGTCCTGGTCGGCGTGGAGGACGAAGTGCCGTACCGGAATGCCATGGTGGGCGAGGCCCGTGCTGATCTCGCGCCAGTACTGCTCGACCAGGACGGTCATGGGCATCACCAGAGTGCCGCCGGTGTAGTCGAGCACGCGGCGGGCGGTCTCGACGACGAGTGGCCGCCAGGGCGGCCAGTGCTGGAAGTTGTCCGTCGCGGGCAGCCCCGGCGTGATGTCCATGAGTGTCTCGCCGACCTTCTCGGCGTCGAACACCCGTGAATCCGGGATCAGTCGCCGCACGAGTGCGCTGGTCGTCGTCTTGCCCGCGCCGTGGGTGCCGTTGAGCCATACGATCACGGACCCGATGCTAGTGGCCGACCTATTTTCCAAGGGATGTGGGAGCGGGACGGCCCGACACCCCCTCCGGCCGCTGCGCGGAGCCAATGCCGGCCCCCTGCTCCACAGCTGGCGACGTTGTCGGTGGCTGTCCGACCGCGCGCTCGGGTGACCGGCCACGCCGCTGATCGGCCTCGCCACGGCCGGCGCGTCGCGCGCCGGTGGGTTCGTCCCGGAGTCCTTCGGACCGATGCCCACCTCGGAGGAGGTCACCGGCAGACCGGCCCCGGACGTTCTCCGGCTGGGCCCGCGACCATGCCTGCGACTTCGCCGGAGACCTGCCCCGCGATGCCGGACGGTGAACCGCGGCCCATCCGGCCATCGCGTTCTGCCGGACGAAGGGAGTCGATCCCGCTCACGGGAGGGGGCCCTGTGTCCTGGGTCCGGTGCGGGCATCGGCGCGAGGCGATCCTGAAGTTCGGCGTGCCGGCGGACGAGTTGTCCTTCACTACTTCATTGTGCCGGCGACGTGCTTCTTCAGTCGCAAGGGCGCCTTCTTGCAGTCAACTTAATGCCAGGGTTAATCTATGGATGGGGCTGAATGGGAGGTCGTCCTGGTCGCCGAGGTCGCCGACTGGTACGACCAGTTGTGTGTAGCTGACTGGGACAGCGCCGAGCAGGTCGAGGACGCTATCGACATGCTGTCAAGGGTCGGGCCAACTCTTGGCCGACCACTGGTCGACCGCATCAAAGGGGCGGGAAACCATCACCTGAAGGAGTTGCGGCCTGGTTCGTCGAAGGGGAGTGAGATCCGCATCCTGTTCTCGTTCGATCCGATTCGCCGGGCAGTGCTCCTGGTCGCAGGAGACAAGGCCGGCAACTGGGACCGTTGGTATGACGTGAACCTACCGCTCGCGGAGAAGCGCTACGACGCACATGTGGCCGAGTTGGCTGACAGGGAGTACGAATGAGCGCGGTGAACTGGGACGAGGTGAAGCAGCGGGCGCAGGAGCGGCGCCGGGCTTCGGCACTACCGTTGCGGTCCGACTCCGAGAAGGAGGCCGCGATGGAAAAGCTCGCGGCGGAAGTCCGAGCGTACAAGCTCGCGGAGATCAGACGTGAGCAAGACCTGACCCAACGCGACGTCGCCGTCACCATGGGAGTCTCCGGTCCACGAGTCTCGGCCATCGAGCACGGAGAGGTGGATCGTGTCGAGGTGGCGACCTTGCGGTCCTATGTCGAGGCTCTCGGCGGACGCCTCCGTGTGGTCGCGGACTTCGGTGACGTCGAGTACACGGTCGCGTAGCTGATGTGATCACAGCGGCCCCCGGTGCGGCGGCGCGGCTCAGGAGGGGGCCGGCTTGGGGAGGTTCGAGGGGGTGGGGGTCACGGGGTGGCCTTCGGCGTGGGCGAGGGCGGCGAAGCGGACGGCGTCGCGGACGGCGGCGCCGTTCGGGTCGTTGTTGAAGTACACGTAGACGTCATGGTCGTCCGGCCACGCGTCGGTGAGCCGGTGCAGCCATGAACGCAGCGACGTCTCGCCGTATGCGGGCCAGGGGCGGGCGCGGCCCTGGTGCAGCCGGACGTACCCCCAGCCGGCGGTGCGCCACAGCGGGGTGACCGGCCGGCCGAGGACGTCCGCCCAGCACAGGGTGGCGCCGTGGGCGGTCAGCACGTCGCGGACCTCGTCGCTCCACCAGGAGGGATGCCGGGGTTCGACGGCCACCCGCACATGGCGGGGGAAGCGGGCCAGGCACGCGTCGAGCCGCTCGGGTTCGGCCCGCAGCGTCGGCGGGAGCTGGAGCAGGATCGGCCCGAGCTTGGGGCCGAGCCCTTCGGCGGCGTCCATCAGCCGCCGGACCGGCTCCTCGGGCTCCTTCAGCCGCTTGACGTGGGTGAGGAACCGGCTGGCCTTGACCGCCATCACGAACCCGCCAGGGGTGCGTTCGCGCCAGCCCTCGAACGTCTCGCGTGACGGGAGCCGGTAGAAGGCGTTGTTGTTCTCCACCGTGCCGAAGCAGCCGGCGTACCGTTCGAGCCACACCCGCTGCGGCAGCCCCTCCGGGTACAGCACGTCGCGCCAGTGCCTGTACTGCCACCCCGAGGTGCCCACCAGCAGCATCAGAGCCTCCGCCTCACGCCTTCGCTTCCCGCCTCTCGTCCTTCCCCGCCCGCCCGTGCCCATGTGACCTCGAAGCCCCTCGCGGGCCCGTGCGCGGCGGAGGGCGCAGGGGCCGAGGAAGCGGTTTTCCACAAGGGCTTGGCCGGCCGGCCGGGCTTTGTCGGTGGGGATCCTTATGGTGCTCGCCATGACGAACGCAGTGCAGGCGTACTCCTACTCCGGGCCCTCCGCACTGGTGGGTGACCGGCTGGGGCTCTCGACCTCCGGCGGGCGCACCGCCACCGGCCTGACGGGCCGTCCCCGGTTCTTCAGCGGTGTGGTCACGCGGGCGGCTCCGGCGGCCGCGGCGCTCCTCTCCCTGGCCGATGTGGCGCTGGCCCGCTACCACCAGCCCCGCGCGGGCGGGGGCGGCTGGTCGCGCGACCCGGTGATCACCTGTGACGGCGAGCGGCTGCGCCTAGAGTCGTTCTCCGCGTGCGGCGGGGTGTACGCCCGGCTCGACCTGCTCGGAGAGGCCCTCGACGGCGAGGTGTTCGACCGCGGCACCACCAACATCGACGTCAACAACCCGCTCCGCGAGGCGCTGGCCCGCGTCGGCGCGCGCGACCCGCTGCACCTCGGGGTCGGCGCCGACGAGGTGGCCGTCACCACCATGGACGGCGCCGTCCTTGAGAAGAAGGTGCCGCTGCCCGAGCGGTGGCTGCGCGGCTTCGCCGAGGTGCAGGTGATCGCCTCGGGGTTCGACCTGCGCGCCGAGGCGGCCGGCATGGCCGCCGTCCGCTTCCTGCGGAGCCTGCCCAAGAAGGCCTCGGCGAACGTGTGGGTGGTCCCCTCCGGCCGCGACCTGAGAGTGGCCGCCGCCTCGGCGCCGGGCGCGGTGTGCCTGTCCGGCGTCGGGCGCCTGGCCACGCTGCACCCGCTGCTGCGCTTCGCCACGCGACTGCGCGTGTACGGCCCCCCGGTCCGCGACCTGGCGGCCTCCAGCGCGTGGGAGCTGGAGCTGCCGGGCATGCGTTACACCCTGGTGCTGTCGCCGCAGGCCTGGCGCGGCTTCTCCGGCGAGGGCGCCGTGCTGGACGACCTGTCCGGCGACGACGCTCAGGCGGACGCCGACGTCGTCGGCATGCTGCTCAACTTCGAGCCCGCCGTCGAGATCGGCCTGCTGGCCGCCCGGTCGGGGCTGCCTGTGGCCCGCGTGCGGGCCGCGCTCACCCAGCTCGGCACGGCCGGGCGCGTGGGGTACGACCTGGCGGAGGCGGGGCACTTCCACCGCGAGCTGCCCTACGACCGCGAGCACGTCGAGACCTTGAACCCTCGCCTGGCCTCCGCCCGCGCCCTGGTGGCCGCCGGCGCCGTGCGGCCCGGCGCGCCCGGGCGGGCGAGGGTGACCACCACCGGAGGCGTCTACGACGTCGAGACCGAGACGGGCTCGTGCACCTGCCCGTGGTGGTTGGACCATCGTGGGTCGCGAGGCCCGTGCAAACACGTCCTCGCCGCCCGCATCGCCACCCGCTCCACCCCCGCCACGGTGGGTGCCACCGACGGTGCGCGTGACGCCGCGGCCGAGGAGGCCGCGCTGTGACCGCCTGGGACGACGTCCGCGGTCTCATCGACGCCGGAGACGCCGTAAGGCTCGCCGACCGCCTCACCGGCTTGACCGCCGGCGAGCGCAAGGCCGTCTCCGGCGAGCTGCGCGAGTACATCCCCGTCATCCGCGCCCGTGCGCGGGCCTTACGTGAGGAGCGCTGGGAAGAAGAGAGCCGCCTGCACGAAGCCTGGTCGGGCCGGGGCAGGCGCGTTCTTCGGAGAGAGCCGTGGGAGGACTGGCCCGACCTCATGCGGCTGGCCGGCGCGGGCACGATCAGCGCCGTCACTGCGGTGGCCGCGTGGGTGACCCGGCGCGACCTTTTGACCACGCGACGGTCGCGCCGCCCCGCGTTCGGCGATCCGGGGCCGATCGTCCAGGTGCTCGCGCACCGCCCCGCCGAATGGCAGGCCGAGCTGGCCGTCCGGCTCGCGGCGAAGGTACGCGGCCCCCGTGACACGGGGGCGCCGCTGGCGCTGGCGATGCTGCGGCACACCGGCGCCGAGCCGCCGCCGAACGACGCCCTGGTCGTGGCCTGGGTGGCGGCGGGCGTGGGCTCCAGCCCCGCCTGGCAGCCGCCGGGTACGGCGCGTCCTGAGGGGGTGCGGCCGGGCGATGACACCGGGGAGCCGTGGGAGGAGGAGTTCGCGGATCCACTGCTGCCGGTGCTGCTCCCGCGCCTGTTCGAGGCCGAGGGCGTCGGCAGGGCGCTGCGCGACGAACGGCTCGACCCGATCTCCCCGTGGCTGCGCACCATCCGCGACGTGGTGGAAAGCGGCGCGGTGGCCCGTGAGCCGCTGCTCGACGGGTGCGTCCGCCGCCTCCTGCGCGGCGGCGCGGCACCCGACCTGCGTTTCTTCGCCCGCGTGCACGAACTGCTCGCTCCCTCCGCGGCCGAGGTCGAGGCACGGCGCCGCGACTACCTGTCGATGCTGCCCGCCGCCCCCGGCCCGGTCGCCGAAGTCGCCCTGCGCCACCTGCGCGGCCTCCCCGAGCACGAACTGGAAGACGTCGCGGAGGCGATCGGAGGCCTGCTGTTCCGCGCCGAGGTCGGGCTGGTCAAGGCCGGCATGACGTGGTTCGACCACACCGTGCGGCACGACCCGGCCCGGGCCGACGGCCTTGCGCCCGCGCTCGCCACGGCCTTCCACCACGAGTCCTACGACGTCCAGGGGCGGGCCGCCCAGCTCGCGCTCAAGCACGCCGGCCGCTTCGGCCCGCTCGGGGGCGAGCACATCAGGGACGCCATCCCCGCCCTGCCGCCCGAGCTGGGCCGGCGGGTGGCCGAGGTGTTCGGGGGCGAGGCGGTCGACACGCGGACCGAGCCGCCGTTCGTCCCTCGGCCGCTTCCCGAGCCGCCGCCGGTCATGCCGTTTCCCGCGACCCCGGCCGCTCCCGCCGAGATGGAGGCGCTCGGCTGGACGCAGTGGCAGTGGCAGCCGGCCGAACGCTGGCTGGCCGGGTTCGTCCACCTGACGCACCATGACAGGCTCGGCCTGCGTGCCGCGCTCCAGGCAGCCTACGGTACGGCCTACTCCGACGTTTTCGCGATGCGCGTCTGGACCGCCACCGACTTCTGGCGCGCGGCGATGGCCATGGAGTTGATCACCCCTGGGGCGGACCCGGGCGTCCCGGCCGATCCCGGCCACGGACCGTGGCCGTCCGGCTGGACCGCGGGCTTCACTGAGGGCGTTCTCGTCACGGTGACGCCCGGTGGCGCCCTGGCGGACGTCGAGTACGGCGGCCTTGCCGGGCAGGAGGAGGCGGTCTGGGCCGAGGGGGACGCGCAGGCCCATGATGGCCACGACCCGGACGTATTCGGGAGGCGCTACACGGACTACGCCGCCGGCCTTCCGGCCTCCTGGGTGGGCGGTGCCGCACCGTCCGGTGGTGACGCGAAGATCGGCGGTCTCGGGCCGAACGGGCGGTGGGCGGCGGTTCCCGAGCCTCCGCGCGACCGGCTGCCCGCCCCGGGGGAGGTCTCCCTGCCGCACATGTTCGTGCTGCGCAGGTTCGCCGAGGTCCTGAACGCGCTCAAGGAGGGGACGCTGCCGCCGGTGCTGCTCGCCACCCCCACCTCCTCCACTGGCGCGTTGTCCCCCGGCGTCCTGGTCTCGCGGCTGGAGGAGTGCGAGGCGGCCGGCGTCGAACCGCTGCCCGCCGACCTGCAGCAGGCCCTGCTCCGCCTGCCCCGTGGCGTGCACGCCGAGGCGGCGGCCAGGGTGGCGCGGCTGACCTCCGAGGCGGCCCGCACGGCGGCACGCTGGATGTCCGGCGGCGGCCTGCCCGATCCGCGGGCCGGTGTCCGCTGGGGCTACGTCGAGGGTGCGTGCGAGCACTACTTCGACGAGCGGCCGGACGGGCGCGTCGGGCAGATCCGGCTGACGCCGCTGCTGAAGGCCGGGCCGACCGGGCTGGCGCTCATCGACGAGCTGCTCGCCGAGCCGGTCAAATGGACGCGGAACGAGCACGGCGGCTGCATGGAGTGGTGGCCGGGGGTGCTGCCCTCGCACCGAGAGGTGGTGGCCGTCAACCTGTTGCCCCATCTCCTCTATCAGTGGAACCGGCCGGGGGTCTCCGCGTCGCACGCCGCGATGCTGGCCGCGGCCGACGGCCCGGCGGGTGAGGCGACCGCGCTCGTGCTCGCGTACTTCCTGGCGCAGAAGCGGTCCGACGCGGGCGTCTCGGTCCTGCTCACGATGGCCGCCCGCGGAGATCTGCCCGCGAGGGAGCTGGGAGACCAGCTGCAACGGCTGATTCGGTGGATGCGGCACGCACCGCAGCACATCGTTAACGCGCTCCAGGACGCCGCCGACCAGGGCGCGCATGAGGAGGTCTGGCAGGTGCTGCGCGCCATGCTCCCCGGCCTGTTACCCGGGCCGGAGGAGCGGCCGCGCAGCGGCCTGGCCGCGGCGGTGCGGCTCGCCGTCACGGTGGCGGAACGGGCTCAGGTCCGGGACGATTTCCCGGAAGTCGCCGAACTCGCCGCCCGCAAGAGCACCAGCCTGCTCACCCGCCAGGCCCGGCGCCTCCACGACCACCTGACCCGCCCCTGACGACCGGTCCTCTCCAGGGACGAGCCGTGTGATCGCCGGCTGATGACCGGTCCTCTTGCAAGGACGAGCCTCGTGGTCATCGGCTGACGACCCGTACTCTCCAGGGACGAGCCGTGTGATCATCGGCGGCGCCGGCCGTCGTCCACCGCGACCCGCCGCCTCGCATCATGACGGCCGCGGTGGACGGCACGCTGAACGTTCGCGACTTCGGAGCACGGTGCTCCTTCCGGCCGCACATCGGCCGTCAGTCGGTGTCGGTGTCGGTGTCGTTGGCGTCGTCGGTGTCATCGGTGTCGGTGTCGCCGGTCTGGTTGGTCACCACGGCGCCGGAGGAGGCGTCGACGGTGATCTCGTGCTCGGCGCCGTCGGTGCCGGTGATGTCGAAGTCCCACACCTGCTTGCCGTGTTCGTCGTCCAGTTCGGCCGAGGTGACCTTGCCGCCCGGCACCTTGGCCAGGGCCGTCTTCTCGGCCTGGTCACGGGCCACGGCCGGCGCGGACGTGGCGGTGGAGCCGCCGTCCTCCAGGCCGGTGTCGTCGGTGTCGGTGTCGTTGGCGTCGTTGGCGTCGCCGGCCTTATTGGTCACCACGGCGCCGGAGGAGGCGTCGACGGTGATCTCGTGCTCGACGCCGTCGGTGCCGGTGATGTCGAAGTCCCACACCTGCTTGCCGTGTTCGTCGTCCAGTTCGGCCGAGGTGACCTTGCCGCCCGGCACCTTGGCCAGGGCCGTCTTCTCGGCCTGGTCACGGGGGACCGCGGGCGCCGAGGTGGCGGACGAGGGGGAGCCGGTGGGCTCCTGCTGGGCGGCGAGGGCCACCCCGCCGGCGGTGAGCGTGGCCGCCGCGGCCAGACCAGCGATGATCACAGACTTGCGCATCCGAACCTCCGGTGCGATCGACTTTTTCTGATCTCGAACGCTTACGAGGTTGCCGTAGCGAGGGATAGCGCGGCGTCTGCGGAACACTAACGCGAGGTTAACGCGGCGGGGGGCCGAGGGTGAGGGTGACGGCGGCGCCGCCCTCCGGCGCCGGCCCCAAGGTCATGGTCCCCCCGGAGCGTCGAGCGGCCCGGCGGACGATGTCCAGCCCGAGGCCGGTCGACCCCCCGCTGCTGACCCCGCGTCCCGACGGGTCGCGGAGCCCGAACCCGGGGCCCTCGTCGGCGACCTCCAGCAAGGCGCCGCCCTCCGGCCGGGGGTGCAGCCGGACGGTGAAGGCCGTCCCTTCCGGCGTGTGGGCGAAGACGTTCTCCAGCAGGGCGTCGACGCAGACGGCCAGTGCCTCCTCAGGCAGCCCGACGCGAAGCGGAGGCTCGGCCACGTCGCGGCCCACCCGGCGTTCCTGCTCGCGCGCCAGCATGGACCAGTGCTCCAGGCGCTCGGCGACCACCTCGGCGGCGTCACACGAGCCCGACGCCTCATGCCGGGAACGGCGGGCCTCCTCGATGACCCGCGTGACCATGCGCTCGACCTCTTCCACCGCCGCGGCCACCCGGGTGGCCTGCTCGCCGGCGGGCAGCCCTTCGACCTCGACCCGCAGCACGGTGAGCGGCGTGCGGAGCTGGTGCGACAGGTCGGCCACGGCCTCGCGCTCTTGTGCCAGGAGTTCGCGGATCCGTCCGGCGAGGTGGTTCAGCGCGGCCGTGACGTCGCGGATCTCCGAAGGTCCCTCGGCCGCGGCCCTCGCCGTCAGGTCTCCGGCGGCCAGGCGGTGGGAGACCCCGGCGAGGCCGGCGATCGGGCGGATCAGCGAGCGGGCCAGCCGGTCGGCCACGCCCAGGCTGATCAGCAGCAGCCCGAGCCCGAGCAGCCCGAGGATCACCCAGGCGCGGGTCACGCCGCGCGTCAGCTCGGCGTCGGGGACGAAGGCGCGGACGACGGCCGCGCCACCGGGGCGTCCCTGGACCGCGACGACGATCTCGCGGCCTCCGGTGGCCTCGGCGGTGAGGCTGCGGCCGGTGAAGGCGAGCCGCACGGCCTCGGACGGGGCGGCCGGCGCGCCGAGGACCGCGCCGCCGGGCAGGAAGACGGTCACCGGTGAGCCGTCGCCGCTGTTGGCCTGGTCCACGGCCAGCGCCAGGCCCTCCTCGCCGCCGGCCGACACCACCGGCACGAGCGACTGCGCTCGCACCAGCGCGTCGGCGGTGGCCCTGTCGGCGGCCAGTTGCAGGGCCAGCAGCGCGAGCGGCACCAGGAAGGCGACCAACGCCAGGGAGACGGTGGAGGCCACCAGCGAGAGCAGGTGCCGCCTCACCGCTCCGGTTCCACGATCTTGATGCCGACGCCGCGTACCACCCGCAGGTACCGCGGGTCCTGTGCCGACTCGCCGAGCTTGTTGCGCAGCCACGACAGGTGGACGTCCACCGTCTTGTCCGCGCCGCCGTAGGGGACCCGCCACACCTCGGTGAGCAGCTCACGCTTGCTGACCACCTCGCCGGGACGGGCGGCCAGGTAGCACAGCAGGTCGAACTCCTTCGGCCGCAGGTCCAGCACCCGGCCGTCCACGCTCGCCTCGCGGCCGCGCGGGTCGACGCGCAGGGCGCCGACGGTGAGCGGCCGGCCGCCATCCTCCTCGTCGCCCCGCAGACGGCGCAGCACCGCGCGGATGCGCGCGTCGAGCTGGACCGCGCCGAACGGCTTGACGAGGTAGTCGTCGGCTCCCGCGTCCAGGACCCTGGCGATCTCGTGCTCGTCGTCACGCGCCGTGGCCACGATGAGCGGGACCGGGCTCACCGCGCGGAGCATGCGCACGACCTCGTAGCCGTCGACGTCGGGCAGGCCGAGGTCGAGGATCACCAGGTCGGGGCGTTCGTCGACGGCCTTCCGCAGGCCGGACATCCCCGAGTCGGCCGAGCTCATGGCATGGCCGCGCTCGGTGAGCGCGCGCATGAGCGCGGATCGCACCGCGACGTCGTCCTCGATCAGCAGCAATTGCGCCACGATCACACGCTACAGCCGCCGGCGACGTCGTCCCGCTCCCCGCGCGCCCCCGGTGGCGATCGCGTCCCGCGAACCGCCGGGAGCCCCGCGGCGCGAACCGGCGGGCTTCCTGCCGGTCCGCCTGACCGCGAGCGTCACCGGTTCGCGGCGGCGGTCACTCGGCACGCAGGCCGTCCGGCCGGGTGAGGCGCCACAGCCACGATCCCGGCCAGGCAGTGCAACAGCGTCGACTTTCCGGACCCGGACGGTCCCATGATCGCCACCACCTCCCCGGCGCGCACCGCCAGCGAGGCCCCTTCCAGCGCCGGCGTCGGCCCGTACGACTTGTGCAGGTCCGCCGCGACCAGCAGCGGCGAGCCGGTCGCGAGCGCACCCGCGCTGCCAGCTCGTCCAGCCGCGCCGTGGTCAGCTCCAGCCAGCGCAGGTCGGCCTCCAGGTGGAACAGCGCGTGATCGCAGATCAGCTGCTCGGCGAGGTCGCCTGCGGCCTTGCGCCGGGTCAGCTCGCGCATCAGCCGCAGGTGCTCGGCCCGCTGCACGTCCAGCAGGTCGGCCGCCGGCCGGTCGGTCAGCAACGCCAGCACGACCTTGGTGTACAGCGTGTTCTGCAGGTACCGCTCAGGCTTCTCCGGCGTGCCCAGCCAGCGCCCCACGTCGGTCACTCCGGCCGAAGTGACCGCGCGGCGTGCGGGGAGGGCGGGGCAGGCCCGGCGGCGCGAGCGCGGGCCCGCTCGCGGAGCGTGACCATCGGCGCCGGCTCGCCGATCTTGGCTGTAGCGGGCGGGAATCGCCGGGGCGGGCGGCGGGCTGGCAGGCTGGGAGCATGAACCGCCGACCTCAGCTCGCCGTGCTCGGGTGGATCGTCGTGGCCGGTCTGACCACCGTCATCAGCACCTGGGCGATCTCGCTGCTGGGGCAAGGGCTGTCCGAGCGCGTGGTGTCGCCGGTGAGCCGCGCCGACGTCGCCCGCGCCCTCGCCACCGCCACCGCCGCGCCCCGCCCGGCCGCGACGCCCGGCGGCACCCCGGCCGCCCGAGGCCGGGCGTTCACCGCGGACGGCGGCTCTATCGTGGCGGCCTGTGACGGTGGGCGGGCGGTTCTGCTGTCGTGGAGCCCGGCCCAGGGATACGCCGTGGACGACGTGAACGCCGGCCCCGCGGCCGCCGCCTCGCTGGAGTTCGAGTCGGACACCCGCACGGTGAAGGTGAGCGTCGCCTGCCAGGGGGACGTCCCCAAGACGACGGTCTCCCAGGAGCGGGAGCACGACTGACCCTCCGGGCCGCAGCCGGCGACTCGGCCGTCCACGGTGACGAGCCGGCCGGTCCACGGCGCTGGGATGGCACCGTACCGGCCGACAACTTCGACGTCGGTCAGGTCGACCGCGGTGAATGTCGGAGTTGCCGGTAAGTCCGCAACGCGGCGGAAGACGCGGGGCGAGGGAGGCAGGGGGCCGGGGAAAGCGGTTGTCCACAGGGGCACGGCCGGCCGTCCGGGCTTTGTCGGTGGGGATCTTTATCGTGCTCGCCATGACGAACGCAGTGCAGGCGTACTCCTACTCCGGGCCCTCCGCGCTGGTGGGTTACCGGCTGGGGCTGTCGACCTCCGGCGGACGCACCGCCACCGGAGGCGTCTACGACGTCGAGACCGGGACGGGCTCGTGCACCTGCCCGTGGTGGTTCGACCATCCTGGGTCGCGAGGCCCGTGCAAACACGTCCTCGCCGCCCGCATCGCCACCCGCTCCACCCCCGCCACGGTGGGCGTCACCGACGGTGCGCGTGACGCCGCGGCCGAGGAGGCCGCGCTGTGACGGCCTGGGACGAGGTCCGCGGTCTCATCGACGCGGGAGACGCCGGAAGGCTCGCCGACCGCCTCACCGGCTTGACCGCCGGCGAGCGCAAGGCCGTCTCCGGCGAGCTGCGCGAGTACATCCCCGTCATCTCGGCCCGTGCGCGGGCCTTGGGTGAGGAGGGCCGGGCACAAGAGAGCCTGTACGAGGAGTGGTCCGTCCGGCGGCGGGGCAGGCGCGTAGTTCAGAGAGAGCCGTGGGAGGACTGGCCCGACCTCATGCGGCTGGCCGGCGCGGGCACGATCAGCGCCGTCACTGCGGTGGCCGCGTGGGTGACCCGGCGCGACCTTTTGACCACGCGATGGTCGCCCCGTCCCGCGTTCGGCGATCCGGGGCCGATCGTCCAGGTGCTCGCGCACCGCCCCGCCGAATGGCAGGCCGAGCTGGCCGTCCGGCTCGCGGCGAAGGTACGCGGCCCCCGTGACACGGGGGCGCCGCTGG